>NZ_SMKH01000110.1 GCF_004348515.1 Actinomadura sp. KC345
ACCCCCTCCAGCTCCAGCGCCCGCCCCTGTAGCCGGACCCGCTCAGGCCGGCGGTGCGCCGCCTCCGTGCGTCGACCCCTCGCACGGGGGCGGCGCACCGCCTATGCCGCAGTGGGCCCTGACTCCAGCAGACACCCGGTGTTCCCGGGGAGGAGGTCGCCGTAGAGAGGGGTGCTGGTGAGGAGCGGGGTGCCCGGAGGGAGGCGCACCGGGTTCTCGCCGCAGTTGAGGGCGCAGGTGAGCGGTCCCCGCCTGAAGAAGACCGCGGTCTCGGGGGAGTCCAGCCACTCCAGGTCGTCCGGCAGGTCGTTCGCCATCCGGCGGCGGAGCGCCAGGGCCTCGCGGTAGAACGCGAGCATGGAGGACGGGTCGGACGCCTGCGCCTCGGCGGTCCTGGAAGCCCAGTCCCGCGGCATCGGCAGCCACGGGCGGACGCCGTCGGGAGAGAACCCGTACGGCTCGGCGGTGCCCGCCCAGGGGAGCGGGACCCGGCAGCCGTCCCGTCCCGCGAGCCGCCGGTTCGTGCGTTCCCAGATGGGGTCCTGCCTGGCCTCGTCGGGCAGGTCCAGGACCTCGGGCAGGCCGAGTTCCTCCCCCTGGTACAGGTACGCCGACCCCGGAAGGGCCAGGAGCATCAGCAGTGCCGCCTTGGCCCTCGCGTATCCGATGCCGGGGACGCTCTCCGGCCGTTCGTACCGGGTGACGTGCCGGATGGAGTCGTGGCTGGACAGCACCCAGGTGGGCGCGGCCCCGGTAGGCGCGACGGCCTTCATCGCGGCCGTCGCCACGTCACGGAATTGGGTGGCCGACCACGAGGCGAGTTGCAGGTCGAACTGGAAGACCTGGTGGAGTTCGTCTGGACGCAGGTAGAGCGCGAGGTCCTCCGGTCCGTCCGTCCACACCTCGCCTATGGCCATGCGGTCGCCGTCGTACTCGTCGAGGATCCGCCGCCAGCGCCGGTACACGTCGTGGACTTCGGGACGGCTGTAGATGGGGCCGTCCGACGCCCGGCGGTCCTGCCCGCCGAGGTCGCGGAACGACGCGTCCTTGAACAGGCCGGCCGCCACGTCGATGCGGAAACCGTCCACGCCGCGGTCCAGCCAGAACCGCAGGATCTCCTCGAACTCGCTCCGCACCTCCGGGTTGCGCCAGTTGAAGTCCGGCTGCTCGCGCGCGTAGAGATGCAGGTACCACTCGCCGTCGTCCGTCCGCGTCCACGCCGGACCGCCGAACGCCGACGGCCAGTCGTTCGGGGGCCGCTCCTCACCGGGACGTTCCCCGGGCTTTCCCGGGCGGAAGATGTAGCGGGAACGCGCGGGTGAACCCGGCGGGGCGGCCAGCGCCTCCCGGAACCAGGGATGCCGGTCCGACGAGTGGTTCGGGACGATGTCGACGATCAGCCGCAGTCCATGAGCGTGGACGTCCGCGACCAGGGCGTCGAAGTCGCGCAGGGTGCCGAACCTGGGGTCGACGTCGCGGTAGTCGGCCACGTCGTAGCCGCCGTCCGCCAGCGGGGAGGTGTAGAAGGGAGTGAGCCAGAGCGCGTCCACGCCGAGGTCGCGCAGGTAACCGAGACGAGAGCGGATCCCCTGGAGGTCGCCCTCACCGTTCCCGTCGGAATCGGCGAAGCTGCGGACGTACACCTCGTACACGACGGCGTCGCGCCACCAGGGGGTCAGCGTCATACAGGACGATCTACCCGCTTATGTCCGGGCGTTCACCAGACTTTGCGCGGCCATCGTGAAGTAGTCCCACAGCTGCTTCTCCAGCTGCTCGGGAAGCCCCAGCTCCTCCACGGCGACCCGCATGTGACGCAGCCAGGCGTCCCGCTCGGCCTCGCCGATGACGAACGGCACGTGCCTCATCCGCAGCCGGGGATGCCCGCGCCGCTGACTGTAGGTGCCCGGCCCGCCCCAGTACTGGATCAGGAACAGCCGCAGCCTCTCCTCGGCGGGACCGAGATCCTCCTCGGGGTAGAGGGCGCGAAGGTCGGGGTCTTCCGCGACACCCTGGTAGAAGCGGTGCACCAGGCGGTGGAAGGTCTCCTCGCCGCCGACCGCCTCGTAGAAGGTCACCTTGTCAGCCATAGCGCTCCCCACCCTATGCGAGACGCGCGCGTTCCGGCCCCCTGCCGCCGATCTTGATCGGTCAGGGCGCGGGGGTCGCGACCGTGACGCCCGCCTCGTCGAACGTCCGCTTGACGCGCTCGCGCAGTTCGCGGGCGACGTCGCCCTGCCTGCCCGGTGCCGTCTTCAGTACGACGCGGATGACCAGGGCGTCCCCGGCGAGGGCCTGCACACCCCATACCGACGGCTCCTCCAGGACGAGATCGTTCCACGGCGCGTCGGCGGCCATCTCGTCGGCGGTGTTCTGCAAGAGCTCCTTGACGCGCTCGGTGTCCTCGTGGATGTCGACCGGGATGTCCAGGACGGCGCGGCCCCAGTTCTGGGACTCGTTCCCGACCTTCTTGATCTCTCCGTTGGGGACGTACCAGACGACCCCATCCATGTCCCGCATCCGGGTGACCCGCAGGGTGACGGCCTCGACCGTCCCCTTGGCGGTGCCCACGTCGATGAAGTCGCCGACGCCGTACTGGTCTTCGAGGAGCATGAACAGCCCGGCGAGGAGGTCCTTGACGATGTTCTGCGCGCCGAAGCCGACCGCGACGCCGATGACGCTCGCGCTGGCCAGGATGGGGGCGAGGTTGAGGCCGAGCGAGCCCAGGACGCTGAACAGGGCCGTCCCCATGATCAGGACGGACGCGATCGAGCGCAGTACCGAGCCGAGCGTCTGGGCCCGCTGGGCGCGCCGCTTGTTGAGCAGGGCGGGGTTGCCCTCGAAGACCGTCCGGGACCGCTCTCTGACCCGCTCCGACATCGTCCCCTCGGCCATCCGCAGCGTGATCCGGGTGATCATGCGGTGCGCGATGCTCTTCAGGATCAGCGCGACCACGAGCGTGACGATGATCCAGAACAGGGTGGTGAGGGGGCCGTCGAGCCAGGTCGAGTAGAACCGGGTGAAGTCGGTGTTGTGCGAGACGTTCCAGACGAGCCGGCACGAGGCGGAGGGCGCCCGGTCGCGGCACGCGGCCTCGGGGGAGCCGTCCTGGGTCCACGGCAGCAGCGGTTCGACGGCGAGTGACATGCGGCAGACCCTCCCCGGCCATTCCGGTGCCTTGACACCTCGCCGTGAACCCGCGGCGGGTACGAGCCCGATCGTAGGGGACGGATCCGATCGGTTCGTCCAGACGCCGGCACATGCCACGACCTGGCCGGGGAGGGGCTGATCGGCGGGCGTGTCCCGCGAGGCCGGCGGCTGCCGCGCCGCTATGGCCGCGGCCCCGCGGAACACGCCCGGTCTAGGGGACCTCGACCTCCCGGGGGAGCGGCTTCAGCACGTGCAGCAGCTTGAGGGCGGCGCCGCCGACGTCGTCGACCCGGTGCATGCGCTCTCCCCAGGACCACCAGAAGTAGTGGTCGGCGGTCTCCGGCGCCGGGGCGCAGGTGACGTCCTCGGCGAGGCTCGCGGCGTCCGGGTTCACCACCCGCAGGAACGCCGGTCCCGAGCGGGTCCTGACGACGCGGGCGACCAGGCCCTGCAGGTCGAGTTCGTGCTCCAGCTCCTCGAGGTAGCCGACGCGTGTGTCGCTGACCACCCTTCACACCCCCTCCATGGGAGAGCGCCGGCTCCGCGGGCGAGCACCGGCATTTGATCGACTCTGTGAATCCGTTCGGTCACTCGCGGCGAGAATTGCAACTCTCATGGCGGTGGGTCAAGGGGCCGGTTGACGTCCCGGTACCGAATTCCCTCACCTCAGGAGAAGTCTCGCTTCCGGTGGAGGAAGAATCTCTACCTGAGGGGGGCGAGACACCTCCGGACCGGCGCTTCTTCTGCGGAATCGCTTGGCCGCCCCTGTGGCGAGGGTTACGCTGCGTGCGCGACAGATTATCTGTCGTGGCCATCAAGTGACCGGTCGCCGTGGCAAGGACGAGCGCCCTCTCCCCCGGGGAGCGCCGTCCCGGCACGACGGGAGGAGGCCGGAGTCGATGACTGACCCCCCTCGGAAAGAAACGGACGTGGCTCGCCGGATCCGTGCGCGCGCCCTGGCTCGGGGGCAGGGGCCGGGCGAGATCGCGCAGGAGATCCACGAGCAGTGCGGGCCGCTGTTCGGCACCAGCCGGGTCAAGGCGCACCGCCTGGCCCACGGTGTCGCGCTTTCCGACATCGTGGCGCAGGTCAAGGCGCTCTACGAGGTCGACGGAAAGCCGGCTCCCCGGCTCGGGGAGACGCTTCTGTCCGCCTACGAGAGCGGCTACAAGAGACCCGGCCCCGAATATCTGCACTACCTCTGTGCCGTCTACCGGGTGGAGCCGGACGCGCTCGACTACCAGAGCCCCTGCATCTGCGGCCGCGGCCACGCGGTCCGCCACGGCGTCGCGAGCGTCCCCCAGCCGCGCCAGCCGGAGCGACCCGCCGCGCAAGACCCCGACGCAATCGTCGGGGCGATCGTCCCCAGGTCCGGCGAACGCCCCTGGGTAACCGTCAACGACCTGAGGGGCCCGGACCGCGCCGACGGCCCCCTGACCATTGATGTGGGAGAGGAGGACATCGTGCTTCGTAGGACCCTTCTGCAGTTGCTGGCCGGAGCGGGCGTGGCGCTCGACGGTCAGTTCCTTGGGGCTGTCGACAACCTGCGCCGCAAGATGGACGACACGCTCGTCGGCGCGACCGTCTCGCCGACGATGCTGGACCAGTGGGAGGAGACGACCTACGGCTACGGCCGGCAGTACCAGGCGACGCCGTCCCTCCGGATGCTCTGCGACGTCCTGCTGGACTTCAGCGAGGTGCGCCGCATGTGCGACAAGCGCCAGCCGGTCGAGTTGCAGGAGCGGCTGTGCCGGATCGCGGCCCAGCTGTCCGGGCTGTCCGGGCTGATCATGATCAACCTGGGCGACCACCGGCTGGCCCGCTCGTTCTTCCGGACCGCGCGCACCGCCGCCGACGAGACCGGCGACCGCCAGCTGCGCGCCTGGGTGACCGTCCGCGAGTCCCTGGTGCCGATGTACTACGGCGACCCCCGCGAGGCGCTGCACCTGGCCCGCAAGGCCCAGGACCTCGCCGGCCGGACCCCCGGCGTCGCCGGGGCCATGGCGCCCGCGGTGGAGGCCCGCGCCCTCGGCATGCTCGCCATGCGGGGACGCGGCGACGCCGCCCCCAGCGCCCGCCGCGCCCTCGTCCGCGGCCGCTCGGTGTTCGACCAGCTCTCCAAGGCCGACACCAGCGACCTCGTGTACGGGTTCACCGACCGGCAGATGGCCTTCTACGAGGGCGACACCTTCACCAGCCTCGGCGACCACAAGCACGGCGACGAGGTCCTGAGCCACGCCCTCACCCTGTACTCGCCCACCGACCGCGTCGACCTGACCCTCGTGCGCCTCGACAGGGCCATGTGCAAACTGCACGCCGGGCACCCGGACGCCGCGCTGGCGGCCGGGCGGGAGGCCATCCTCGAACTGCCGTCCGACCACCGGTCAGACATCCTCGTGCACCGCGCCCGCCAGATCGGCGCGGCGGTCTCCGCCAAGCACGGCGACAGCCCGGCGCTGAAGGACTTCTACGAGGCGCTCGCCGGTCCCTGGGTCACGAGTCCCACGCAGGACACCCCGTCCGTCCCCCCGGCCGAGCAGGTCTGACCCGGAATGGCCGACAGCGCCTCCTGGCGGGACCACCCCTCCCACACCCTCGTCCGCGTCCAGGACGACCCCCCGGTGTGGAGCTTCGGAGAGCTGCGGCTGCGCCGCTACCGCGCCGCCGACCACGGCATCGTCCTCGCCCTGCACCGCGAAGGACTCGCCCAGGTCGGGCTGCGTCCCGGCGACGGCGTCTACTACGACCACGACTTCTTCCGGATGGAGGACATCTACCTCCGCAACGACGGCGAGTTCATCGTCGGCGAGCTCGAAGGCGGAATCGTCGCGATGGGCGGCCTGCGCCGCGCCGACCTGGTCCCCGGCGGACGGGCCCGCGCGTTCGGCGGGTACGCGCCCGGCAACCCGACCCTCGAGGCCGTCGAGATGGTTCGCCTGCGCGTCATGCCCGCCGTCCAGCGCCGCGGCTACGGCACCGCGGTCGTGCAAGCCCTGGAGGAACGTGCCAAGGAGTTCGGGTACCGCGTCCTCCGCGCCGACACCACCGAACTCCAGGTTCCGGCCCTGGCCCTCTACCGCAAGTTCGGCTGGACGGAACAACGCCGCGAGACCATCGGCGGCATAGTCAACATCTACATAGAGAAGCGACTCCGCTAGAGTCCCCGATCCCCCTCCTGGAGGCTTCCCAACCCCAGGAGGGGGGACTGCCGCACGGTGTCCCGTGCGCGTACTGGTGGGAGCGTAGCGTCATCCCTCCTCATCGCAAAGTGAGGGGTCAGCGGCGGCCCCCGACGACCTGCATCAGCGGGTAGCGGTGCTGCCTGATTCCGGTGAATCCCCGGTCGGCCAGAGCCCTGGTGACCTCCCGGTCGCCGAAGACGGTGTAGCCGGTGGCGCGGCGGATGAGCTCGCCGCCGATGCGGGCGGTGCGCAGCGGGATCGGACGCCGCGACGTGAGGATGGTCAGCCGGCCGCCGCGCCTGAGGACGCGGGCCATGCCGTCCAGCGCCGCCCAGGGGTCGTCGAACAGGTACATCGCCCCGAAGCAGCAGACGGCGTCGAACGAGGCGTCCTCGAACGGCAGGTCGACGGCGTCGCCGCGGACGTAGCAGACGTCGGCGTCCCCGGGGCCGGGGACCGGTGTGTCCGCCACGGCGCGGGCCAGCATGGTCTCGGACGCGTCGAGCCCGGTGACGAGGCCGTCCGGTCCGACGCCCTCGGCCAGGGCGCGGGTGACGTTGCCGGGTCCGCACGCCACGTCGAGCACGGCCGCGGGCGGGCGGGCGGCGTCGCCGGGTTGCGAGAGTCCGAGCCAGTCGCGGGTCATCGCGTGCTCGGTGGCGGTGTCGGGGCCGATCGGCCATCCCTTGGCCAGGTTGAAGCCGACGGGCCGCCACACCCGCTCGTAGATCTGCGGCAGGAACGCCGACTCCATCACCGACTGGACCGGCGACGGAGACGGCCGGCCGGACGGTCCGAGCAGGTCCAGGTAGCCCGCCGCGACGTCGGGCTCCGCGGGCGGCTCCCTGAGCAGCCCGAGCACGCGCTCCGCGGAGGAACTCCGCACCGTCGACTCTCCCACCCTCGTATTAGACCACTGGTCAATTCGTCTTCGTCATCCGGCCTCCGGCCCGGGGAGGCCGAGGCCGGTCTGCGCGGCCATGAAGGTCAGCGTGTCGGCCATCAGGTCGGCCGAGCGGCTCACCGAACGGGCGGCGTGGCCGACCTCCGCCTCGTTGCGGAGCAGGACCGGGGCGTCCGACGCGGTCGCGTGCTGGAGGGCGGCGCAGAGCTTGCGGGCGTGCAGCGGGTCCACGCGGGTGTCGCTGCCGAACGTCGTGAACAGCACGGCCGGGTAGGCGGTGCCGGCGTGGACGTGATGGTAGGGGGAGTAGCCGATGAGCCAGCCGAACTCCTCCGGGTCGTCGGCCGTCCCGTACTCGTCGTTCCACGTCTGGCCGAGACCGAACCTCTCGTACCGGGCCATGTCCAGCAGCGGCGCCGAGCACACCACCGCCCGGTACAGCTCGGGACGCTGGGTGAGCGCCGCGCCGACCAGCAGCCCGCCGTTCGACCCGCCGGAGATCGCGAGCTGCGACGGCGTGGTCAGGCCGTCCTCGATGAGCTTCTCCGCGGCGGCGTGGAAGTCGTCGAACACGTTCTGCTTGCGCTCGCGCATCCCCGCGCGGTGCCACTCCTCGCCCTCCTCGGACCCGCCGCGCAGGTTCGCGATCGCGTACACCCCGCCGGCCTCCACCCAGGCCAGGATGCTCGCCGAGTACGACGGCGTCAGCGAGATGTTGAAGCCGCCGTACCCGTACAGGATCGCGGGGCGCGGTCCGGAGAGACCGGGGCGGGACGCCACCAGCATGCGCACCTCGGTCCCGTCCCGCGAGGTGTAGGCTACCTGGCGTGTCTCGACCTCCGGGACCTCGACCGTGCCCGGAGCGGACGCCCACAGCGTCGTCTCGCCGGTCCGCGCGTCGTAGCGCATGACCGACGACGGCGTCACGTTGTCGGTGTAGCCGAACCACGCCTCGTGGCCGCCCTCGGGACGTTCGATGATCCCGCCGATCGACCCCAGCCCGGGTGTCGGGACGGAGCCGAGCCGCTCCCCGCTCTCCAGGTCGTGGACGGTGATCTCGCTGATCGCGTGACGCGTCCACCCGGCCAGCAGGACGGGCCGCTCAAGGTCGTCGAGGATCGCGAAGTCGGTGAGGACCGCCTCGGGATCCTGGGGAACGAGGTCCCGCCATGTGCCGGGCGACGGGTCGGCCGGGTCGGTCACGCACAGCCGGGACCTCGGCGCATCGCGGTCGGTGAAGATGTAGGCGCGGCCGTCCCGTCCCACGTGAAGGCCGGTGCCCGCGTCCACGCCCTCCTGGACGACGCGCAGCTCCGGCGCCTCGGCCGGCGACGCGGACAGGTCGGCGATCCACAGGTCGTTGCGCGGAGCCGTGCCCTGCGACGACGAGATCGTGAGCCAGCGCCCGTCGCGGCTGACCCCGACCCCGTAGTAGTTGGTCTTGTCCATGCCCGCACCGAAGATCAGCACGTCGTCGGTGTCGGGCTCGGTGCCGACCCGGTGGAGGTAGACCCGCCGGTGGTACTGCTCCTCGCCCTCCGGGACGTCCCGCGCGGGCAGCCGCCGCACGTAGTAGTAGGCGTCCCCGCCCGGAAGCCACGCCACCGACGAGTACCGTGACCGGTCGATGGGCCCCTCCACCCGCTCGCCGGTCCTGACGTCCATGACGTGCAGCAGGGACTCCTCGTCCCCGCCGGTCGACACCTTGTACGCGAGCCTGCGGCCCTCCTTGTCGGGCTGCCAGGCGTCCAGCGTCGTCGTCCCGGCCGCGTCGAGGGCCATCGGGTCGATGAGGACGCGCTCGGAACCGTCCGCGTCCACGGTGTAGAGCACCGCGTGCTCCTGGTCGGCGGCCCGGCGCGTGAAGAAGGAGCGGCCGCCCCGCCACACCGGGGAGCCGGCGCTGCCCGCGCCGAGCAGTTCCCCGAGCCGCCGCCGCAGCGCCGTCCGTCCGGGCAGGTCGTCCGCGACCTTGTGGAACAGCGCGTCCTGCGCGGCGAGCCACTCCTTGGTGGCGTCGCTGCCGGCGTCCTCAAGCCAGCGGTACGGGTCGGCGACCCGGTGACCGTGGATGTCCTCGACGATGTCCTGGCGCTGCGCGGGCGGATAGGGCGTCATAGGTTGAACTGTATTGGCCGTCGCCGACTGCCCGTTCCGCACGCCGCGACCCACCGCGAACACGGGTTTGCGTTCGATCAGCCGCTCGAAGGGGGACTATTGGGGTAGCGGACGGCCTCCCTGAGACGCCACACTGATTTGGTCGGTTCGCCCCTGGGGAGGTCCTCATGGCGAGAGCGCAGGAACCCGAGAGAATAATCGGGCCTCGGTTCGAGGCGCGCCCCGCCGCGCCCGCCGAGGCGAACCCGCAGCACGGCCCGGCGGAGGGCGTCTGATGCGACAGGTCCTCCTCCTGAACGCGACGTACGAACCACTCACCACGCTTCCGCTCCGGCGGGCGGTCTGCCTCGTGCTTCGGGAGAAGGCCGAGATCGTCCACCATGACACCTCCGGCGCGGTCCTGCACTCGGCGACGATGGCGATCGAGGTGCCTTCCGTCATCCGGCTCCGCCGCTACGTGCGCATCCCGTTCCGGACCCGCGTCCCCCTCACCCGCGCCGCGCTGATGCGCCGCGACAACTTCCGCTGCGTCTACTGCGGCCGCCGCGCCGAGACCATCGACCACGTCCATCCCCGTAGCCGCGGCGGCAAGCACGTCTGGGAGAACTGCGTCGCGTCCTGCATGACCTGCAACCACCGCAAGGCCGACCGCCTCCTGTCCGAGCTCGGGTGGACGCTCGCCATCACCCCGGCCGTTCCCCGGGGCGCCCACTGGCGCCTCATCGGCCTGGTCAACGACGGCGATCCCCAGTGGGCGGCCTACGTGCGGGAACCCGCCGCGTGACGCGCGGCCCCGCCGCCCGCGCGTCGCGCGTATCCTGATGGCGTGCCTCGTTATGACTACCGCTGCCGCGCCTGTGGATCGACCTTCGAGGTCTCCCGCCCGATGATCAACGCGTCCGATCCGGCCCCGTGCCCGGACGGCCACGACGACACGGTCAAGCTGCTGTCCACGGTCGCCATGACCGGCTCGTCCCGCGCCGGTGCCCCCCAGCCCCCGCCCAGCGCGGGCGGAGGCGGCTGCTGCGGCGGAGGCTGCTGCTCCTAGCCCTCCTGCGCGGCACGCATCGCCTTGGCCGTCGCCGTGGCGTCGTAGCCGTCGTGGACGCCCTGCAGCAGGACGGCCGTGCCCTCCATGTGGTCGGTGCGCATGGGCAGGATGGCCTGGTAGGCGTCCGACTCGTACCAGGCGCGGGCCTTGTCCATGTCGGGGAACTCGATGAGGACGTAGCCGCCTTCCAGCGGGCCCTCCATCACCACGGGGTCGGTGGCGTGGACGAGGAACCGGCCGCCGAACGGATCCATGGTCCCCTGGATGCGCTCGATGTAGGTGAAGACGTCGTCGTGCAGAGGCGGCTGCGGGTACAGGTGGGCAAGCGCGTAGGCGGTCATCGCCATCTCCTCCGAGTGGTGCGGCCGGGGCCCGTTCTGGCCCCGGCCCGGCGTGTCCACTCTGTCCCACGCGGGGAACGGAGGCGATTACCTGACGGGTAATGCTCAGCCGACGGGGCGGTCGAGCTGGCCGACGTCGCGGGCGGCGCCGGTGGAGGCGGAGGTGGCCATCGCGGCGTAGGCGCGCAGGGCGGCGCTCACCGGGCGGTGGCGGTCGCGAGGCCGGTAGCCGCCCAAATCGGCCAGGAGCTTCTCGCGCCGGATCTCCAGCTCGTCGGACGGGACGTCGAGGTCGAGGACCCGGTTCGGGATGTCGATCACGACGCGGTCGCCGTCCTCGACGAGGGCGATGATCCCGCCGCCCGCGGCCTCCGGGGACGCGTGCCCGATGGACAGTCCGGACGTGCCGCCGGAGAACCGGCCGTCGGTGATCAGCGCGCACGCCTTCCCGAGCCCGCGTCCCTTGAGGAAGCTCGTCGGGTACAGCATCTCCTGCATGCCGGGGCCGCCCTTGGGGCCCTCGTAGCGGATCACGACGACGTCCCCCGCCTTGATCTTGCCGCTGAGGATGCCCTCGACGGCGTCGTCCTGCGACTCGAACACGACGGCGGGGCCGGTGAACGTCCACAGCTCCTCGTCGACGCCGGCGGTCTTGACGATCGCGCCGTCCGGGGCGATGTTGCCGCGCAGGACGGCGAGGCCGCCGTCGGCGGTGTAGGCGTGCTCGACGGAGCGGATGCAGCCGCCCTCGCGGTCGAGGTCGAGGGACTCCCAGCGGGCGCTCTGCGAGAACGCGGAGGTGCTGCGGACGCCGCCGGGCGCCGCGTGGTACATCTCGACCGCCTCGGGCAGCACGTCGGGGGAGCGGACGTCCCATTTGGCGACGAACTCGTCCATGGACGCGGAGTGGATCGAGTGGGCGGAGCTGTTCAGCAGGCCGCCGCGGTTCAGCTCGCCGAGCAGGGCGGGGATGCCGCCCGCGCGGTGGCAGTCCTCGACGTGGTACTTGCCGGTGGCCGGGGCGAGCTTGCAGACGCAGGGGACGCGGCGGGAGATCTCGTCGATGTCGGCGAGGCCGAAGTCCACGCCGGCCTCGGTCGCTGCGGCGAGCAGGTGCAGGATCGTGTTGGTGGAGCCGCCCATCGCGACGTCCAGGACCATCGCGTTCGCGAAGGCGTCGCGGGTGGCGATGCTCAGCGGCCGGACGGACTCGTCGTCGTTCTCGTAGTAGCGGCGGGCGACGTCGACGACGGTGCGGCCGGCGTCCTCGTAGAGGCGGCGGCGCGCGGTGTGGGTGGCCAGGACGGTGCCGTTGCCGGGCAGCGCCAGCCCGATCGCCTCGGTGAGGCAGTTCATGGAGTTGGCGGTGAACATGCCGGAGCAGGACCCGCAGGTCGGGCAGGCGCTCTCCTCCATCTCCAGGAGCTTGTCCTCGGCGATCGAGCCGTCGGCGGAGGCGATGATCGGGTCGATCAGGTCGAGCTTGTTGCCGTCCATGACGCCCTCGACGGGCTTGCCGGCCTCCATCGGGCCGCCGGAGACGAACACGGTCGGGATGTTGAGGCGCAGCGCGGCCAGCAGCATCCCCGGGGTGATCTTGTCGCAGTTGGAGACGCAGACCAGGGCGTCGGCGCAGTGCGCGTTGACCATGTACTCGATCGCGTCGGCGATCACCTCGCGGGACGGCAGCGAGTACAGCATGCCGTCGTGGCCCATGGCGATGCCGTCGTCCACGGCGATCGTGTTGAACTCCCGGGGCACCCCGCCGGCCTCGCGGACGGCGCCCGCGACGACCTTGCCGACCTCGTCCAGGTGGACGTGGCCGGGCACGAACTGGGTGAAGCTGTTGGCCACCGCGACGATCGGCTTGCCGAAGTCCTCGCGTTCCACGCCGCTGGCCCGCATGAGGGCGCGGGCGCCCGCCATGTTCCTGCCATGGGTGACCGTGCGTGACCTGAGCGGTGGCATGTGTGTGACCTCTCTCCAACCTGTGACGTGAGCCGATCCCGCCGGTGCGGGGGCCGAGTGCGCGTGCAGCGGCGGATCGCGGCGCTGCGGCCGGCTCAGCGGAGGTCGCGCGCGGGCCGGCTCGTGTCCTCGATGCTACCAACCGGTGCGCGGGCATGAAAAAAGCCGGGACGCGGAGTCCCGGCACGGCACGAGGCCTGTAGGCGAGGCCCGGTGGTGAGGCCCCACCGGGCCGGGCCTTGAGACGAGGGAACTGCAATCAATCCGGGTATTTCGGCGGCAGGGCCTTCTCGGCCGCCTGGAAGATGCGCTGGACATCGCCGTCGGTCAGGATCTTCGGCCGGCGGCGCAGGTAGGCGCGCGCCCGGTTGCCCGCGTAGACGTCGACGTCGCGGACCCGCATGACCTTCCACGGGATGGACGGCCCGTAGATCGCCACGGAGGGCTGCACCGGCACCTCGAAACCGACCCGCTCGGCGAGGATGCTGCTCGCCATCTGGGCTTCCCAGCGCGCCTCGTCCAGCCGGTCCTTCTTGTTGAAGGGACCGTGGAAGAGCTTGAGGTGGGACATGGTGCGCACGGGTAGGCGCTTGTCCCACTTCTCGGAGTCGATGGCGTAGACGCCGCTCGGCCCGATCACCAGGTGGTCGATCCGCCCGTCGCTGACGCCGTCGTCGTCGCGGGGGACGGCGCGTGCGTGGAGCACGACGTACCCGTTGCGCTGGAGCGACTTCAGCTGCTTCTCGGTGCGCCGCTCGGCGGCCGAGGGCTTCTGCCAGGCGGCGACGGTGGAGCTCTTGCGGGAGCGCCGCACGACGTCCCCGACGACCACCAGGACCGCGACGGTGAGGCCGAGCCGCCAGCCGGCCGCCAGCGTCACGGCGACGCCGGCGACGACGCCGGCCACGGCCGTCCACCGCCAGCGGCGGATCCGGGGATCGGCGAGCATCGCGGCGGCGGTGCTCTCCTGGGAAGGCTCCTTCACCGGAACCTGGTAGTGGTGCTCACGCTTCTCCTCCGACCCCGCTGCCTTCGCCCCCGCCGTTTCCGACTGTCCCCGGGGCTGGCCCCGGGCTCCTTGCGTGTTGCCCCGCTCCATGATCGCCATGAGTTGACGCTCCGTATTCCTTTCCCATCGGGGGCATGATCCTCCGTGCGCAGAGTAATCATCCGACCGGTTGGCGACTAGTCATGCAGGGTTAATAGTTCTGTCGCCGTCCGTGGGTGATTCACTGCCGGGACGGATGGGTACGCCGATAGTCTTCTCCTTCCGCCGTTGCAGTCGTCCCTGCCCTCTTTGATGCCCGCGCACACGGCGTCTAGCGTTCCGGTTTGTGACACAAACCCATGACCTCAGCGCCACCCGGATGGCTGCGGCCGTCCGCACAAGGGAAGTATCTCCGGTCGAGCTCGCCGACCACTACCTGGCCCGCATCGAACGGCTCAACGAGCAGGTCGGCGCCTATGTGACGGTCACCGCCGACCGCGCAAGGGAACAGGCCCGCGAGGCGGAGAAGGCCGTGCTGGACGCCGCGGACCCGGCGGACCTGCCTCCGCTGCACGGGGTCCCGGTCCCCATCAAGGACCTGAACATGGTGGACGGCGTCCGGATGACGTTCGGCTCGGCCGTCTACTCCGAGCTGACCGGCTTCGCGGACGACAACGTGGTGTCCGCGCTCCGGCGGGCGGGGACGGTGCTCCTCGGCAAGACCACGACGCCCGAGTTCGGCCTGCCCTGCTACACCGAGGGCGGCGTCGCGCCCCCGGCCCGCACGCCGTGGGATCCGTCCCGGTCGGCGGGCGGCTCCAGCGGCGGCGCAGGCGCGGCGGTCGCGTCCGGCCTGGCCCCGGTCGCGCAGGGCAGCGACGGCGGCGGCTCGATCCGCATCCCCAGCAGCGTGTGCGGGCTCTTCGGGATCAAGCCGACCCGCGGGCGGGTCTCGCAGGGGCCGGTCGTCCCGGACCTGTTCGGGCTGTCGACGAACGGGCCGATCGCCCGGACCGTCCGCGACGCGGCGCTCCTGCTGGACGTGATGTCCGGGCACATGCCGGGCGACCTGTACGCCGCGCCGCCGGCCGAGGGCACGTTCGCGTCCTTCGCCGAGCGCCCGCCCGGCCGGCTGCGGATCGCGCGGAGCATGGAGCCCGCCGTGCCGGACGCCGAGGTGCATCCCGACTGCGTCGCCGCCTACGAGGCGGCGTCCGAGCTGCTGGAGGAACTGGGGCACGAGGTCGTCGAGCTGCCGCGGGTGCTCGGTCCCGAGCTCGTCCCGCATTTCCTGATGCTCTGGGGCGTGATGGCGACGGTCACGCCGGTCGCGGACGAGAGCGAGCACCTGCTCCAGCCGCTGACCCGCTGGCTGCGCGGACGCGGCGAGGCGACGACCGCGCCGCAGCTCTTCCAGGCCCATGCGGCGCTGCAGGGCGCGCTGCGCGCGGCGTTCCCGGTGATGGACGGGTTCGACGCGATCCTGCACCCGACGCTGGCACAGCCCCCCGCGCCGATCGGGTACTTCCACGATCAGGAGCCGGCCGAGAACTTCGACCGGCAGACGAAGTTCACCCCGTTCACCGCCCCGTACAACATCTCCGGCCAGCCCGCGGTCAACGTTCCTCTGCACTGGACCTCGGATGCGGTCGCCGGGGGGTCGTCACCTCAGAAGGGGAAGCCCGGCTTGCCGATCGGAGTCATGCTCGCGGGGCGGCTCGGCGGTGAGGGGACGCTGATCTCCCTGGCGGCGCAGCTCGAAGAGGCGCGTCCGTGGATCGACCGCAAGCCCGACATCTGGACGGCGTGAGCCCGCCCGCACCGGGCATGGTGCAGGCGTGGCCGACGAAGAACTGAACACCCTCTCCGGGCTGCACGGCGTCGCGACCCGCTACACCGACTGGCGCGGACGCGGGGTGGACGTGCCGCCCGGCACGCTGGTGGCGGTCCTGGCGGCGCTCGGGGTGGACGCGTCCTCCCCGGCCGCCGTCAGGGCCGAGCTGGAACGCGCCAGAGAGCCCGGATGCGCGCTGCCGCCCACCATCGTCGTCCGCCGGGGGAGCGGTCCGGCGACCGGCCCGGTCCTCGCGGAGCTCCGGCGCCACCTGGGCTCCGGCGAGGAGGCCGAGGTGGACATCGAGACCTCCACGGCCGAGGTCCTCACGCCCCCGAGCAGGCACACCCCGTCGACCGAGCGGCGTTTCGAGCCGCTGGCCGGGCTCGCGGACGTTCCGCCCGGCTGGCACCACCTGCGCGTCCGGCGCGGCCGCCGCACGGACCACGCGCGTCTGCTGGTGGCCCCGGCCGCGCTGCGGCCCCCGCCGCGAACGTGGGGCTTCACGGCGCAGCTGTACTCGGTGCGTTCCCGGGCGTCCTGGGGGCTGGGTGACCTGCGCGATCTGGCGGACCTCGCGGCGTGGAGCGGCCGGGACCTCGGCGCGGGCTTCGTCCTGGTCAATCCGCTGCACGCGACCGAGCCCGTCCCGCCGGTCGGGCCGTCCCCCTACTCGCCGATGAGCCGCCGCTTCCCGTCGCCGCTCTACCTGCGCGTCGAGGACATGCCGGAGTACGCGGAGCTGCCGGCGGGGGACCGGGAGCGGTTCGCGGTCCTCGCGGCCGCGCTGAGCGCGCGGGAAGGGCTGCTGGACAGGAACGCGGTGTGGGCGGCCAAGCTGGAGGCCTTCGAGGCGATGCACCGGCTCCGGCGAGAGCGCGGCGACGCGGATTTCGAGGAGTTCCGGAGGCGCGAGGGCGCCGCGCTCGACGGATACGCCACGTGGTGCGCGATCAGCGAGGAGCAGGGCACCGCGGACTGGCGGCGCTGGCCGTCCTCCCTCCGCGACGCCCGCGACCACGGCGCGGTGGACGCTCCCCGCCACCACGCGCGTGCCGCCTTCCACGCATGGCTCCAGTGGCGCCTGGACGGCCAGCTCGCGGCGGCGCAGCGGGCGGCGAGGGACGCCGGGATGCGGGTCGGCATCGTCCATGATCTGGCGGTCGGCGTGCCGCACGGCAGCGCCGACGCCTGGATGTACCGGGACACGCTCGCGCCCGGGATGAGCGTCGGGGCGCCGCCGGACGAGTTCAACCAGCGCGGCCAGGACTGGGGGCAGCAGCCGTGGCGGCCGGGCACGATGGCCCGCGACGGCTACCGGCCGTTCCGCGAGATGGCGGCGTCCGCGCTCCGGCACGCGGGCGGCATCCGCCTGGACCACGCCATGCAGGTGTCGCGGCTGTGGTGGGTGCCCGAAGGCGCGTCACCCGCCGACGGCACCTATGTCCGCTACGACCGCGACGCCCTGCTCGGCTGCCTCATCTGGGAGGCGGCGCGGTTCGGCGCCGTCGTGGTCGGCGAGGACCTCGGGACCGTCGAACCGGAGGTCCGCGAGAGCATGGCCGACCGCGGCGTCCTCGGCACGTCCCTCCTCTGGTTCGAACGCGACGGCCGGGGACGCCCGAAGCCCCCGGACCGGTGGCGCGAGCTCTCCCTCGCCACCGTCGGCACCCACGACATGCCGCCCATCACCGGTTTCGTCCACGGCGACCACATCGCCCTCCGCGACCGCCTCGGCCTCCTCACCCGCCCCCTCGCCGAGGAGGCGGAGGACCATCACCGCCAGCTGGGGGACTGGCTGGCGCTCCTGCACACCGAGAAGCTGCTGACGACCCCGCCCGCCGAGATCATGCAGGCGCTGGCGGACGGCTCCACCGCCTACGACGAGCTGATCGTGACCGCCCTGCACGGCTTCCTGGCCCGCACCCCCGCCCGTCTCAGAGGCATCTCCCTGGCCGACGCCGTAGGCGAACGCCGCACCCAGAACCAGCCGGGCACCACGGACGAATACCCCAACTGGCGCGTCCCCCTGGCCGGGCCGGACGGCCGCCCGATCTTCCTGGACGACCTCCTCTCCGACCCCGCGAGCCTCATCCGAGGGTTGTGGTGATGCGGGTCGTCACGTCGTGGAGGAGCGTGTCCGGGTGCAGGTCGGCCGCCGCGATCGCGGAGAAGAGCGCGGGCAGGCCGGGGAGCGGGTAGGCGTCGTCGGTGCCGGACAGGGCCTTGTGCCCCAGCGGGTGGCGTGAGAGGGACGTGCGGGCGCGCGTCCAGGCCGCCTGGACCTCCTCGGGGGACGGGACGCCGAAGCCGTGGCCGACCGGGGCCGCATGGCGCAGCTTCACGAGGGCGCCGTCGGTGAAGTCGCCGGCGAGCTTGCAGCGGTCGGTGAGGTCGGCGCGGACGAGGTCGTCCAGGCGGCTCATGACCGTGCAGGGGGTGCGGCAGCGGGCGGCGCAGTCGCCGAGGGCGGAGGCGACCTGGCTGTGCTGGCGGTCGAGGTAGGCGCGCCAGCCGGGCGGCGGCTCCTTGGCGACGCGCAGCGTCCGCTCGCAGGCGGACCGTTCCGGGCGGGTGTGGTCGCACATGCGGGCCGAGCCCGGCTCGATGGGGACGCCGAACCGGCTGCCCTCGCCCTCCACCGACGCGCCGATGCGGGCGGGGTCGCCGGCGTGGCCGAGGACGGGTTCCCACGCGAGCATGGGGAGGTACTCGGCGGCGATGTGCACGGCGGCGACGAGGGCGGCCATGTCGCGGCGGTGCCAGCGGATCGCGATGACCTCCAGGAGGAGGGAGTAGGCGGGGCGGAGGCTGGCGAGGGCGCCGCGGGGGCGCTCCCGGGGCGCCTGCGGCATGCGGCTCGCGCGGGCGCGGTCGAGCAGGTCGTGCGGGACCTCGCCGGCGTCCTCGGGCATGCCGAAGTCCTCGGCGTCCAGGTCGAGGACGCGCTGCCCGAACGCGCAGAGGGCGGCGACGGCGTCGGCGTGGTGGTCCGGGACGACGGTGCCCTGCGCGATCAGCGCGGCCAGATCACCGAACGCGTACCGCCGCGCCAGTGCGGTCAGGACGTCCCGCGCCGTCTCCATCCGATCCCCTCCCCGTGACCAGGTAAGGATCCCATGGTCACGGGGCCGGGGGACATCTTCCGGAGGACGGGGCAGGACCGGACGGGATCAGGCCTGCGCGGCGTCCTTGGCGCGGGCGCGCAGGGCGCGGGCGACGCCGTCGCGCCCCTCCGACAGGAGCCGGGTGAGGGCCGGCGGGGGCTTCTCGCCGGAGATGTAGTCCTCGGTGCGGTCGACGGTGGACTGCTCGATCACCAGGAAGGGGTAGGCGACCTCGGCGAACGTCTGGGACATGTCGCTGCTCCACTCCTGCCAGATGCGCCCGACCTCGGCGAAGTACCGGTCGGCGTAGGGGACCAGCAGGTCGGCCTGGTCGGGCTCCACGAAGCCGCCGAGCGTCGCCCGGTAGACGGCGTTGGGCAGGTCGCCGGACACGATCCGCTCCCACGCCGCGGCCTTGGCGGCGGCGGCCGGGATCGCGGCCGCGCACGCGGCGGCGTGCCGCTCCCCGGCGGCGGTGCGGTCGCGCTCGTGCTCGGCGTCGATCTCGGCCTCGCCCGCCTCGCCGATGACGACGAGCCGGCGCAGCAGCGACCAGCGCAGGTCGGTGTCGACGGTGAGGCCGTCGAGGACCTGGGAGCCGTCCAGCAGCCCCCGGACGAACGCCAGGTGGTCGCCGGAGACGGCGGTCGCGGCGAACGCCTGGGTGTAGGCGAGCTGGAGGTCCGAGCCGGGCTCGGCCTCGCGCGCCAGGTCCGCGAGCGTGTCGGCCATGAGCGTCATGCCGTCCCCGCGCCAGGCCGGGTCCGCGTACTGCTGGACGGCGAGGCGGGCCTGCCGCAGCAGCGTCTGCGTCACCGCGATGTCGGTGACGCCGCGGATGCCCGTCGCGACGAGCCGGACGTAGTCGCGGGTCGCCATCTCGGCGTCGCGCGTCATGTCCCAGGCCGCCGACCAGCACAGGGCCCGGGGCAGGCTCTCCCTGATGTCGCCGATGCTCTGGATCAGCGTGCGCTGCGAGTTCTCGTCCAGCCGGATCTTGGCGAAGGCGAGGTCGTCGTCGTTGACCAGGACGAGGTCCGGACGCTTCTCGCCGACGAGCTGCGGGACCTCCGTCCGGGCGCCGACCACGTCCAGCTCGACCCGCTCGCGCCGGACGATGCCTTCGGCCGTCTTGTCGTACAACCCGATGGCGAGGCGGTGCGACCGCAGGGTCGGGTAGTCGGCGCCGGCCTCCTGAAGGACTGCGAACGACGTGAAGTTCCCGTCGCCGTCCAGCTCGAACTCGGGGCGCATGGTGTTGACGCCGGCGGTCTCCAGCCACTCCTTCGACCACGCCGCCAGGTCGCGTCCGGACGTCTCCTCCAGCGCGCCCAGCAGGTCGGTGAGGACGGTGTTGCCCCACGCGTGCCGGTCGAAGTAGCGCCGCACGCCTTCCAGGAAGTTGTCGAGGCCGACATAGGCCACGAGCTGCTTCAGGACGGACGCGCCCTTGGCGTAGGTGATCCCGTCGAAGTTGACCTCGACCGCGCGGATGTCCACCATGTCGGCGGAGATCGGGTGGGTGGAGGGGAGCTGGTCCTGCCGGTACGCCCACGCCTTCTCCAGGTTCGCGAACGTCGTCCACGCGCCCTTCCACTTGGTGGCCTCGGCCATGCACAGGACGCTCATGTACGTGGCGAACGACTCGTTCAGCCAGAGGTCGTCCCACCAGCGCATGGTGACCAGGTCGCCGAACCACATGTGCGCCATCTCGTGCAGGATCGTCTCGGCGCGCCGCTCGTAGGCCGCGTCGGTGACCCGCGACCGGAAGACGTAGTCCTCCAGGAACGTGACGGCGCCCGCGTTCTCCATCGCTCCGGCGTTGAACTCGGGGACGAACAGCTGGTCGTACTTGGTGAACGGGTACTCCCGGCCGAAGACCTTCTCGAAGTAGGCGAAGCCCTGGCGGGTGACGTCCACGATCTCGGGGGCGTCGAGGTGCTCGGCGAGCGACGCCCGGCAGAACACGCCGAGGGGGATGACGGTGCCGTCGTCGCGGCGGTACTCGTCCCGGACGACGTGGTACGGCCCGGCGATGAGCGCGGTGATGTAGGTGGAGATCTGCGGCGTCGGCAGGAAGTGCCACGTGCCGCCCCCTGCCGACTCGGCGGGCTCGTTGGTGACGACCTCCCAGTCCTCGGGCGCCGTCACGGTGAACTCGAAGGTCGCCTTCAGGTCGGGCTGGTCGAAGCAGGTGTACATGCGGTGCGCGTCGGCCGTCTCGAACTGCGAGTACAGGTACACGCCGTCGTCGACCGGGTCCACGAACCGGTGCAGGCCCTCGCCCGAACGGGAGTACGCGCAGTCGGCCACGACACGGAGTTCGTTGTCCGCGGCCAGTTCCGGCAGCGGCAGCCGCCCCTTCTCGGCGTCATAGGACGCGGGGTCCAGCGCCTTGCCGTTCAACGTCGCCTCCCGCACGACGCCGTCGTGCAGGTCGACGAAGGTGGACGCGCCGGCCTCGGCACTGGCGAACCGGATCACGGTGGTGGAAGCGAACCGGGTGTCACCCGTCGTCAGGTCGAGGTCGACCGCGTACGACTCGACGGTGAGCAGCCGGGCCCGTTCCCGCGCCTCGTCGCGCGTGAGGTTGCCTGCCACATGAACTCCTTGGTCGGCTTATTCGGCTTGGTGCACCCATGTCTACCAACCGGACGGCGATCCGGCCCGTCCGCCACGGCTTCGGAACCCGCACGCGGACGGGAATCGACGTGACCGCGCCCCGGTTGTCGAGTTCAGGCAATCTTTATCGCGCTGTAGGAGGCGACGTTGGCTAAGGACGCTCCGACCCCCGTGGACTTCTGGTTCGACACCCTGTGCCCGTGGGCATGGATCACGTCCCGGTGGATTCTCGAGGTGGAGAAGCTGCGCCCGATCGAGGTGCGCTGGCATGTGATGAGCCTGTCCGTCCTCAACGAGGACAAGGACGTCCCGGAGGAGTACCGGCAGGGCATCAAGGACGGGTGGGGCCCGGCGCGCGTGTGCATCGCCGCCGAGCAGAAGTACGGGACCGAAGTCCTGGGGCGCCTCTACACCGAGCTGGGCACGCGCCGCCACCACGAGAGGCAGAAGTTCGGACGCCCCTACTTCGAGGAGGCGCTGACCGCCGCCGGCCTCGACCCTTCGCTGGCGGACGCCGCCGAGTCCACCGCCTACGACGACGCCGTGCGCGCGTCCCACAAGGACGGCATCGACCGGGTCGGCCAGGAGGTCGGGACGCCCGTGATCGAGGTCCAGGGCAGCGCGTTCTTCGGCCCGGTGGTCTCGCCGATCCCGCGCGGCGAGGCGGCGGCCGAACTGTGGGACGGCGTCGTCGCGGTCGCGGCCACGCCGGGCTTCTTCGAACTGAAGCGCAGCCGCACGAGCGACCCGATCTTCGACTGAGGGACTCCGCGGCCACGTAACGCCCGAGCCACGGCTTTCTTGCTATTGCGAGCACCTTGCAACTACTCGGGCATCGCGTCAAACTCGCCCTATCGGTAGGACACTGATAGGGCGGGTGACTCGCGTGCATGTACCCGATGGCTTCATCGATGCGCCGGGGTCGATCGCGGCGGGCGTCGTCGCGGTGGCCGGTGTCGGGGTCGCGCTGCGCGGCGCCCGGCACGAGCTGGACGACCGCATCGCCCCCCTCGCGGGGCTGACGGCGGCCTTCGTGTTCGCCGCGCAGATGCTCAACTTCCCGGTCGCCGCCGGGACGAGCGGCCACCTGCTGGGCGGGGCGCTCGCGGCGATACTCGTCGGCCCCTACGCCGGCGTACTGGCCGTCTCCGTCGTCCTGCTCTTGCAGGCGCTCCTGTTCGCGGACGGCGGTCTCACCGCGATCGGCGTCAACATCATCCTGATGGCGCTGGTCCCCGTCATCGTCGGTTACCTGCTGTTCCGGCTGCTGCTGCGGGTGCTGCCCAAGAGCAGGGCGTCGGTGTCCGGGGCGGCGTTCGCGGCGGCCTTCGTGTCGGTGCCCGCGTCGGCTCTGGCGTTCACTCTGGTCTACGCGGCGGACGGGACGGCGGACGTGTCGATCGGCAAGGTCGCCGCCGCGATGCTCGGCGTCCACGTGCTCATCGGCATCGGCGAGGCGCTGATCACCGCCGTGACCGTGTCGAGCGTGCTCGCCGTCCGGCCGGACCTCGTGTACGGGGCGCGCGACCGCCTGAGGCCGGTCGAACTCCGTGTCACCCGGCCCAGCGCGTCCAAGGCATGAGGAGGAGTCAGATGGCCACCAAGCGTTTCTTCGCCGCGTTCCTTCTGGTGTCGCTCGTCCTCGCCGGGATCGTCAGCCATTTCGCCAGCGGCAGCCCGGACGGGCTGGAGAAGGTCGCCGAGGAGGAGGGCATCAGCGCCGAGGAGAAGGACCACGCGCTCGGCGACTCCCCGCTCGGCGACTACGGGGTGAAGGGCGTCGGCAACGAGTGGGCGTCGGCCGGCCTGTCCGGCGTGATCGGCGTCGGGGCCGTCCTCCTCGTCGGCGGCGGGCTCTTCTGGTCCATCCGGCGG
>NZ_SMKH01000111.1 GCF_004348515.1 Actinomadura sp. KC345
GTCTGATTCGGCGGGGGTGTCCGGGTGGGGGCGCTCATCGTCGTCCTCTCTGGCCGCCTGCCGTTCGTAGTCGGTGATGCCCAGGCCGTCTCGGCTCTGTTCGGGTTCCTCGATCACCAGGTTCTCGGGCGGGTCGGTCACGTACTCCTCGGTCAGGCCGATCTCCTCGTCCTGATCGTTGTCGCCCATATCGTCGATGTCCTCGCGGAAGTCGCGGGTCTCACCGGGCTTGCGTGCCCTCATGCCTCCTCCACGGTCCTGCTCGGTTTCGCTGATCGGACCGGTATCCCCGCTGACCGCCTCCCTACTCCCGGTCGCGGACGGCGACGAGCCCGCCGATCACGCCCACGTACGCGGTTCCGTCCGGGCCGAGGGTGATCGGCGCCCAGTTGTTGTCGAACCACTTGCCGGGACCCGTCAGCACCTTGTAGACGGTCCTTCCCGTATGGACGTCCACCGCCGTCAGGTACCAGGCGTCGATGAAGTCGTTGCGCGGCTCCTTCGTGTAGAGGTAGAGCAGCCCGGCGGGGACGGAGACCTTGGGCACGGTGGACGGCGACCGTTCCTCGCTCGTCCAGACGGTCTCGCAGCCGCCCCCGCCCGGCTTGACGTCCACACGGCTGACACCGCCCACGGACGATCCCCCCGGCGGAAGCTCGAAGAAGTTGCGGTAGCCGTAGTTGTTCTCGACGAACAGGCTGTTTCCGTACCCGACGAGCGAGTTGTCCGTCGCGCTCTGCCCGCTGCCGAACACGGGGATCCGGCAGACCAGCCGCCCGTCGTCCCTACGGCGGACGATCACGTGCATGCGGTCGTCGGCGTTGTCGGTGATGGCCACGTATCCGTCGCCGAAGAACGTGGGGGTCGTTCCCGAGCCCTGGTCGATCTGGCCGGGCTTGCGTCCGCTGCCCCTGTCGTAAGCCTCGCGCCAGATGACCTCGGGCGTCCCGTTCTCGTCCGCCCGCATCTGGTAGAGCGCGTGGTCGGACACGATCGACACGCCGTTCTCGGACGTCGCGAACGAGTTCTGGATGCTCTCGCCCTGGAGGCGCGTCATCCGGACGGTGCCGGAGTCGGGATCGACCGTGCCGACCCGCCCGTTCCGCGTGACCCACCAGATGAGGCCGTCCCAGTCGGGCCCGACAGACGTGATGGGGTCGCATTCGCCCTTCGGCCACGGGTTGGTCCAGGTGGCGCAGTCGTGGGGGAGGTGACCGCTCAGATCCCAGTCGTCGGTGACCCTGAAGCGCCACGCGCCGTCCGGGCCCTTCTCGTGCGCGAACCGCCGCAGGTGGAACGCCGAGTCCGCGAGGACGGCGCGGTCCTGCGGGTCCAGGTAGTAGTACGCGCCGCCGGAGGTGTCGGTGAGCACCTTGTCCAGGCTCAGCGAGAACACGGCCTGGACGGTGGACGGCCTGGGCGGCAGGTCGTAGGTGGTGAGGTCCTTCAGCGTCTTCGGGTCGATCAGGCGCAGCACGAAGTTCTGCCCGCGCGTGCACTGCGCCACGATCAGGCCCGTCCGGCGGGCGAACGTCACCGTCGAGCACAATCCGGGCAGGCCGCCGCCCTTCGCCTCGTTGAGGACCTCCGGGTCGCGTCCGAGCGGCCCGGGGAACGGGTAGGTGTCGGACGCGTGGCTGTCGGCGTGCATGGACGACGTCCCCACGGGTCCCTGGTGCGGATTGGCCGGGACGGGACGGCCCGCCAACGGCTTCGGCGTCGCGGGCCCGCCGATGAAGGCCGGGACGAAACCGCGGCCGGGGCCGTCGGGGATCGGGTCCGCCGCCGCGGGCACGGCGGCGGCCGCCCCGGTGGAGAGCAGGGCGGCGGAGAGGACGGCGGCGATCAGGGCTCTGCGCATGCGGGCTCCTCGCTGGGCGTAGGTGCCCCGGTCGCGCCTTCCGGGATGGTCCACCACGTAAAAGGGTGATCGTTCGCGGCGTCGGGATGGTTACGATCCGGGCATGGGCGTACAAGCTGTGATCTTCGACTGGGGCGGCACGCTGACCCCCTGGCACGACCTCGAACTGGCCGACATGTGGCGCGCGATCTGCTCCGCCCACCTTCCCCCGGGCGACGTCGAGAAGGCCGCCGCCGCGCTCGCCGAAGCGGAGCTGGAACTCGCGCGCCGCGGCACCGACGAGCACCGCAGCGCCACGCTCGCGGAGGCGTTCGCGATGGCCGGGATCGAGCCGACCCAGGCCATGCTGGACTCCCACTTCGAGACGTGGACCCCGCACACCCACACCGACCCCGCCGTCCCCGGCCTGTTCCACGCCCTCCGGGCCCACGGCATCAAGATCGGGATCCTGTCCAACACCATCTGCACGCGCGAGTGGCACGAGCGCGTCTTCGCCCGCGACGACGTCCTCGGCCTGCTCGACGGCGCCGTCTACTCCAGCGAGATCCCCTGGACCAAGCCGCACGCCAACGCGTTCCGCGCCGCCATGGACGCCGTCGGCGCCACCGACCCCGGTTCCTGCGTCTTCGTGGGCGACCGCCCCTACGACGACATCCACGGCGCCAAGTCCGCCGGGCTCCGCGCCGTCCAGATCCACCACCAGACCACCCACGCCTTCGAGCGCCCCGGCCTCACCCCGCCGGACGCGCTCATCCACGACCTGGACGAGCTTCTCCCGCACGTCGAACGCTGGATCTGACCGGCGTCCGGTCTACGCGGGCGGCTTCTGGGCCGTGATCAGGTCCCGGGAGATGGCCTGGTCGACGCGGTGGCGGAAGGCGCGTTGGGCGTCCGAGTCGTGGACCTGGAGGCCGCTGGAGGCGAGGATCTCCGCGAGGTCCTCGCGGCGGCCCACGAAGGTGTTCCAGGAGATGCCGATGGCGCCGCCGGGCCGCAGGAGGCGGGCCCAGTCGGGCAAGGCCGCCCCGAGCAGCTCGACCGGGCTGCGGGACAGCTGCGGCCTGCCCTTGCGGCCCGGTCGGGCGCCCTTGGAGCGGCTGCCGTGCTGGACGCCGTACGGGGCGTCGGTCACGATCATGTCGAAGGAGGCCGGGCGGAAGAACCGGCCCGCCCCCGTGGAGTCGGCGTTCACGACGGTGATCTCCATCGTCTCGCCGCCCTTGTAGAGCTCCTTGGAGGCGCCCAGCGTGACGTGCAGGCGGCGTCCGATCACGGCCTTCTCGCGCCGGACGCTGGTGACCTCGGCCCGGTGCTTGACACGGTTGTTCTTCAGCCAGGTCTTGATGAAGGCCGCGTAGGCGTCGAAGTCCTTGCCGTCGATGTCGATCCCCGCCGCGTCCAGCCCGTACATCATGGCCTGGTTGAGGGTCGTGCCACGGCCGCACATGGGGTCGAGCACGCGGGGCCGGCCCGTGACCAGGTCCATGGGGGAGTCGGTCGCCATGGCGGTGACGTTCAGCAGGAGCTTGGTGAAGTACTCGTTGGTCTTGCCGGAGTACTTCTGGATGGTGAGCAGGTCACTGCCGAACAGGTCGAGAGGCTGGAGCGTGACCGGCCGGAGAAGTTCGTCCTCGATCTGGAACAGCGCATAGAGCGACGACAGGTTCGACAGAAGGCGGACGTCCTGTTCCGCAAGGTCGTCGGCGGAGAACGTCACGTACGGGACGCCGCCTATCTCCGTCTCCTCGATGTCGCGGACGCGCCCGTCGAGCGCCCGTTCGCTGAACACCGCCAGCTCGGCTCTCACCAGCTCGGTGGCGGCCTGTGCATAGACCCGGTTGTGCGAGGGGGAGACGAGGAGGCCGTACGCGGTCATTCGGCCGAGATTAACAGCAGGCCGGCCGGTGCCGTGACCGCCGGGAGGCGCTGCCCCGGCGGTCCGCACGCCCCCCGGTCAGGCCGCCCGGGCAGACCTTTCCCCGCCGCCGGACGCGTCCGAGGCGGCGGGTAGCTCCGGAGCGGACGGAGCCTCCACCGCCGGGAGGTCGGGAAGGTGCCGGGCGGCGGCGTGGAGCAGCTCGTGGACGCGGCTCGTGAGGCTGGCGAGGTCGGCCCGCGCCACATCGGCCTGGGCCTGCGCCCGGCGCGCCTGCCGCCGCGCGGCGTCCCGCTCGGCGGCGAGCCGGACCAGCTGTTCGTGGTAGGCGGCCCGGAGCTCGTCGAGCGCGTTTCCCTGCGGAGACGTGGTCATGGACTCCTCCCCCGAATGATCCCCTGTTATTTGGGACTAACGCGATCAATCGGGCGATTCCTTCCCGGCGTGCTGGAGATCACTCACCCGGTTCGGGGCGAGGCGAGAGCGCCGACGGCGGCAGCCCGGGGAACGCGTCGTCCGGCGCCGGGAGGCCGGCCCTGTAGCGCCAGCCGGCCGACCGCGCCAGCGCGCGCTGGGCGCTGTCGGCGGCGAAGGCGCGCAGGTCGGGGGAGGAGAGACCGGCCAGGCCGACGTACGCGGGGACGAGATCGTCCTCCAGGGCCGCCGCGAGCCGGGCGGCGCTGCGGGCGGACGTGACCTCGACGGGCAGGTCGTAGGCGGCCGCGGCGGCGACCGGCTCGCCGGACAGGAGCGCGACCAGCGCGTCGCGCTGTACGCGGTGGGCGTCCCACACGGCCTTCGCCGTCTCCCTGAGCGAGCCGCGCAGGCGGGCGCCGAGCACTCCGTACCCGTACACGGCGGCGTGCTCGGCCGCCAGCGCCGTCCGGACCGTCTCGGCGCCGGACCGCGACCGGACGGCCGGAGGCTCGCCCGTCGCCAGCATCGCGTGCCCCGCCTCGCAGGCGCCGATGCTGGCCAGCAGCTGCGCCAGCGCGGGGGCCGCCTTCGCGGCGTCCGCGGTGCGGGCCTTCGCGGCCCGGTCCTCGGCGTCGCGCAACGCCGCGGCGGCCTTGTTCCCGTCCGGAACCGGGAGTGCGCTCGGCGCCGGGATGGCGCCGCCCTCCCCGGCCCGGTCGCCCGAACCGGGGACGTAGTGGCGCTTCAGGACGGCGAGATGCTCGCGATGATGGGCGAGGACCGGGTCCAGCCGCCCGGCCAGCGATGCGTCGGCGGAGCGCACCGCCTCGTAGGTGGCGATCAGGTCCTGCTCGGACGCGATCGCGCCGACCAGCGTCGGCACGTCCTCGTGGGGGGCGGTCTCGGCGGCGCAGGCCGCCGCCGGCAGGACGAGCAAGGCGCCGCCCAGGGCGGCGCCCCGGCCCAGCAGCACGCGGCGGGACACGGCTCCCGGCAAGCGCGGCACGGCCTCTGGCAAGGGAGTCTCCTCACCCGACGGTGTGGTGGTGTCGGCCCGCCGCGGCCCAGGTACCTGGACGCGTCCATCAGGCCAGCTCAAGCATTCCATATCCGCCGCGCCGGTGAGCAGTCGGAAAAACCGCCGCGGTCCCCGGCTGTCGATAGTCTTGAGATGTCAACGGACGAGCGGCCCGGGAAACGGGTACGCCCGCGACCGCAGGCGCACAACAGAGGAGGGGTCCCATGAGCGTCGAGTCCCGCGGTGGCAGCGCTCAAGGGGGGCGCGACCGGAACGGGCGCCGGCAGGAGCACCCGCCCGCCGTGCCGCGCCCGTCGCGCGACGCCACCGTCTCCGCGCTGACCAGGATTCTCACGCCCGCGGTGAACGAGGCGGGCTTCGACCTGGAGGAGGTCGACGTGCGGCCCGCCGGCCGCCGCCGTCTCGTCAAGATCGTCGTGGACGCCGACGGCGGCGTCGGCCTCGACGACATCGCCCGGCTGAGCGAGGCGGCCTCCGGGCTGCTCGACGGGTCCGACGTCCTGGGGACCTCGCCGTACGTGCTGGAGGTGACCTCCCCCGGCGTCGACCGCCCCCTCACCGAGCCGCGGCACTGGCGCCGCGCCGTCGGCCGGCTGGTCGTCGCGCCGTTGACGGAGGGAGGCCAGATCGAGGGCCGCGTGGTGGCGGCCGACGACGAGGCCGTCGAGATCGACGTCGTCCAGAAGAACCGGAGCAAGGGAGCCGGCGCCAAGGGAGCCGGCGCCAAGGGAGCCGGCGCCAAGGGAGGCGGCGCCCAGGGAGGCAAGGACGGCGGCAAGGGAGGCAAGGGCGCCCGGCCCGGGACCGCACGGCGCCGGTTCGGTCTCGGCGAGCTGGGGCGCGGCCGTGTGCAGGTGGAGTTCAAGCCCGCTCCCTCCGCGGGCGCGGCCGAGGCAACGCGTTCTCCGGCTGAGCCGGACTAGAGGGGGGAACCTCGTGGACATCGACATGACCGCCCTACGGGGCCTGGAGAGCGAGAAGGACATCTCGCTCGAGGTGGCCGTCAAGGCCATCGAGGACGCCCTGCTGATCGCCTACCACCGGACGGAGGGCGCGGCGCCGAAGGCGCGCGTCGAACTGGACCGGCAGAGCGGGCACGTCACGGTCTGGGCGACCGAGACCGACGAGGAGGGCACCGCCCTCCGGGAGTACGACGACACCCCGACCGGTTTCGGCCGCATCGCGGCGACGACCGCAAAGCAGGTCATCCTCCAGCGCCTGCGGGACGCCGAGGACGAGCTGACGTTCGGCGAGTACGCCGGGCGCGAGGGCGACATCGTCAGCGGCATCATCCAGCAGGGCAAGGACCCGCGGAACGTGCAGGTCGACCTCGGCAAGATCGAGGCCGTGCTGCCGCCGCAGGAGCAGGTGCCCGGCGAGCGCTACGACCACGGCGAGCGGCTGCGCGCCTACGTCGTGCAGGTCCGCAAGGGGCACCGCGGCCCGTCCGTGCAGCTGTCGCGGACGCATCCGAACCTGGTGCGCAAGCTGTTCGCGCTGGAGGTCCCGGAGATCGCCGACGGGACGGTGGAGATCGCCGCGATCGCCCGCGAGGCCGGGCACCGCACGAAGATCGCGGTGCGCTCCCGCAAGGCGGGCGTGAACGCCAAGGGCGCCTGCATCGGCCCGCTCGGCAGCCGCGTCCGCAACGTGATGGCCGAACTGCACGGCGAGAAGATCGACATCGTGGACTGGTCCGAGGACGCCGCCGAGTTCGTCGGGAATGCGCTGTCGCCCGCGCGGGTTTCCAGTGTGGAGGTCGTCGACGCCGACGCCCGGGTCGCCCGCGTGATCGTGCCGGACTACCAGCTCTCCCTCGCCATCGGCAAGGAGGGCCAGAACGCCCGTCTCGCCGCGCGGCTCACCGGCTGGCGGATCGACATCCGCTCCGACACCGAGCCCGATCAGACGGCCGCGAAGGCCGTCGAGACCGGCGAATCCGGATCTTCTTCTCCGGAGGAGCATGCGGCAGGCCCGGCCGACGCGTCGGCGCGGTAGACTCATGCAACGTGGCCGGGCGGCCCCTGTTCGCACGTGTGTGGGCTGCCGGGTCCGCACGGTCAAGTCCGACCTGCTGCGCCTGGTGGTGGTCGAGGGCGTCATCGTCCCCGACCCCCGTGGGCGGCTGCCGGGACGGGGTGCGCATCTGCATCCCGACCTGGGGTGCCTCGACCTCGCAGAGCGACGTCGGGCGTTCCCGAGGGCGTTCCGCGTCCCCGGGCCGCTCGACGCCGGTGCGCTGCGGGAGCGGCTTGCGGCCCGCGCCGCGCGGCAGCAGGATGGCCAAATGGTAAGCGACGTCTAGTCGGAAGCAGGTCGAGATTGCTATGAGCGCTCGATGAGCACGCCGCGATGAGTACGGCAAGTTAGCGACGGTCCGGAGGCCGCACCCCCGGACCGAGTAGGGAGTGCAGTGGCGAAGGTCCGGGTATATGAACTCGCCAAGGAGTTCGGTGTAGAGAGCAAGGTCGTCATGGCCAAGCTCAAGGAAATGGGCGAGTTCGTACGATCGGCGTCCTCCACGATCGAGGCGCCGGTCGAACGCAGGCTGAAAGAAGCCTTCTCAAATTCTTCTTCTCCCCCGAAGCAGGGGGACAAGCGGGCCGCGCCGAAGAAGCCTTCGGCACCGCGGCCCGCCGCGCCGCGTCCGGGACCGTCCGGCGGCGGCGCATCCGATTCCCAGAACGCGCGCTCGCAGGCCCCCAAGCCCGCGGCACCGCGCCCGGCGGCGCCCAAGCCCGGCCTCGGCGGTCAGGGCGGCGGTCAGGGCGGTGCCCCGAAGCCGGGCCCGCGCACGCCTGTCCCGCCGGCACCCGGCACGCCGGTGGAGGCGCCCGCGGCGCAGGGCCCGAGCGCCCCGCCCGCGGCCGGCCCCGTCGACTCCGGGGAGTCCGGTTCCGGCGGTGCCGGTACGGGCGGTGCCGGTACGGGCGGTGCCGGTACCGGCGGCCGCGCGCCCGGAGGCCCGAAGCCGGGTCCCCGCGCGCCCAAGCCCGGCCCGCGTCCCGGCCCTCGCCAGGGCGGCGGAGGCGGTGGCGGCGGGCGCGGCCCCGGCGGCCCGCGTCCGGGCAACAACCCGTTCAGCTCCAACGCCTCCGGCATGGGCCAGGCGCCCAAGCCGGGCCCGCGTCCCGGCCCGCGTCCGGGCGCCGAGCGCCCCGAGCGCGGCGACCGCCCCGGCGGTGACCGGGCGGGCGGTCCGCGTCCCGGTGGCGGCGGCCGTCCCGGTCCCGGTGGTCCCGGTGCCGGCGGTCCGCGTCCGAGCCCGGGCGCCATGCCGCCCCGGCCGGGCGGTCCGCGCCCGAGCCCGATGAACATGCCGTCCTCGCGGCCCGCGGCGCCTGGGCGCAGTGGTCCCGGTGGCGGCGGCGGACGCGGCCCCGGTGGCGGCGGCCGTCCCGGTGGCGGCGGTGGCCGCGGTCCGGGCGGCGGCGGTCGTCCCGGCGGCGGTGGCGGCGGCTTCGGCGGTGCCCGCCCGGGTGCCGGCGGCCGTCCGGGCGGCGGCTTCGGTCCCCGTCCCGGCGGCGGTGGCCGCGGCCGCGGCGGCACGCAGGGCGCGTTCGGCCGTCCCGGCGGACGTCCCGCGCGCGGGCGCAAGTCGAAGCGGGCGCGCCGTCAAGAGTTCGAGAACATGCAGGCGCCCGCCGTCGGCGGTGTCTCGGCTCCGCGCGGCAACGGCAAGACCATCCGGCTGCCGCAGGGCGCGACCCTGACCGACTTCGCCGAGAAGATCGGCGCCAACCCGGCGTCGCTCGTCGCGATCATGATGCACCTCGGCAAGATGGTCACCGCGACCCAGTCGGTCGACCCCGACGACCTCCAGGCCCTCGGGCTCGAGCTGGACTTCGACGTCCAGGTCGTCAGCCCCGAGGACGAGGACCGCGCGCTGCTCGAGTCGTTCGACATCGAGTACGGCGAGGACGAGGGCGGCGAGGAGAACCAGCTGCCCCGGCCGCCGGTGGTCACCGTCATGGGCCACGTCGACCACGGTAAGACCAAGCTGCTGGACGCCGTCCGGCACGCCAACGTGCAGGCGGGCGAGGCCGGCGGCATCACCCAGCACATCGGCGCCTACCAGGTCGAGACCGAGGTCGACGGCGAGGACCGCAAGATCACCTTCATCGACACCCCGGGCCACGAGGCGTTCACCGCCATGCGCGCCCGCGGTGCCGACACCACCGACCTGGTGGTGCTGGTGGTCGCCGCGGACGACGGCGTCAAGCCGCAGACCACCGAGGCGATCGACCACGCCACCGCGGCGGGGGTCCCGATCGTCGTGGCGGTCAACAAGATCGACGTCGAGGGCGCGGACCCGAACCGGGTCCGGGCGCAGCTCACCGAGTACGGCCTGGTCGCCGAGGAGTTCGGCGGCTCGACCCAGTTCGTGGACGTGTCGGCCAAGCAGCGCGAGAACATCGACGGGCTGCTGGAGGCGATCGTCCTGACCGCCGACGCCGAGCTGGAGCTGAAGGCCAACCCCGAGATGCCCGCCCAGGGCTCGGCCATCGAGGCCCACCTGGACAAGGGCCGGGGCGCCGTGGCGACCGTGCTGGTGCAGCGCGGCACGCTGCGGGTCGGCGACTCGATCGTCTGCGGTGTGGCCAACGGCCGCGTCCGGGCGATGCTCGACGAGAACGGCAACAACGTCAAGGAGGCGGGCCCGTCCCGTCCGGTGATGGTGCTCGGCCTCGCGGCCGTGCCCGGCGCGGGCGACAACTTCCTGGTCGTCGACGACGACCGGATCGCCCGGCAGATCGCCGACAAGCGGGTGGCGCGCAAGCGCAACGCCGAACTGCTCAAGAGCCGCAAGAGCAGCTCCCTCGAGGAACTGTTCAAGGACTTCCAGGAGGGCAAGCGGCAGGAACTGCTGCTCATCCTCAAGGGCGACGTGTCCGGCTCGGTCGAGGCGCTGGAGGACTCGCTCCTCAAGATCGACGTGGGCGACGAGGTCGGCCTGCGGATCATCCGCCGAGGTGTCGGCGCGATCACGCAGGACGACGTCAACCTGTCGCTGGCGTCCGAGGAGGGCGCGGTCATCCTCGGCTTCAACGTGCGGCCGGAGCGCAACGCGCAGGATCTGGCCGACCGCGAAGGCGTGGACATCCGGTACTACTCGGTGATCTACCAGGCGATCGACGAGATCGAGGCGGCCCTCAAGGGCATGCTCAAGCCGGAGTTCGAGGAGGCCCAGCTCGGCACCGCCGAGGTCCGGGAGATCTTCAAGGTGCCGCGGATCGGCAGCGTCGCCGGCTCGATGGTCACCTCGGGGATCATCCAGCGCAACGCCAAGGCGCGGCTCGTCCGCGACGGCGTCGTGGTCGCCGACAACCTCACGGTGTCGTCGCTGCGCCGCTTCAAGGACGACGCGACCGAGGTCCGCGAGGGCTTCGAGTGCGGTATCGGCGTGGGCTACAACGACATCAAGCTCGGAGATGTCATCGAGTGCTTCGAGATGCGGGAGAAGCCCCGCGCCTGAGGCCTCGTGAGCGACACGCGCGCGTCCGCGCGGTCCCGGTTCCGGCCGGGCCGCGCGGACGGCCGTGTCGTACCCGGCTCGCCCGGCCCTCGACGATGTGATCGTTTAATCGGTGACCTGGCGCCAGGCGGATCTTCTAGCCTGGCGTCTGTCATACCCGGCCCGTTCCCCCGGCGCCCGCCTCACCCGGCCCTGGCCGGCGGCGGCGCGCGGCGGTCGCAGGCAGGGAACACGGCGGGTGACCACCGTCGTTCAACTTCTGAGGATCCTGAGGTGATCGACCAGGTGTACGTGGGTGCGCTGACGCTCGACATGCTGCTGGGGGACGTCCATTCGCTGAAGCAGAAGCGGTCCGTCCTCCGGCCGATCATCGCCGAGGTGCAGAAGCACTTCCCGGCGGTGGCGGTCGCCGAGACCGGCGAACAGGACCTGTATCGCAGGGCGGAGGTCGGAGTGGCGGTGGTGTCGGGCACCGCGGCCAACTGCACCCAGGTGCTCGACCGGTGCGAACGGCTGATGGCCGGGCGCCCGGAGATCGAACTGCTGTCCGTGCGGCGGCGGCTTTTCCATGACGAGGACTGACCGCGGGGTCGCCCCCCGCACAATGAGAGATGCGTGTTCGGTCCTCAGGCAGACCAGAGAAAGGGAGTGCGATCATGGTGGACGCAGCTCGGGCGCGTAAGCTCGCCGACCGCATCCAGCAGATCGTGGCCGAGATGCTGGAGAGGCGGATCAAGGATCCGCGGCTCGGCTTCGTGACCGTGACGGACACCCGCATCACCAACGACCTGCGCGACGCGACCGTGTACTACACGGTGTACGGGTCGGACGGCGAGCGCGCCGAGACGGCGGCGGCGCTGGAGAGCGCCAAGGGCGTCATCCGGACCGAGGTGGGCAGGAAGACCGGTGTGCGGCACACGCCCAGCATCACCTTCGTCATGGACTCCCTGATGGAGAACGCCGCGCACATCGACGACCTGCTGGCCCAGGCCCGCGCCAGGGACGCCGAGGTCGCGAAGGCGGCCCAGGGCGCCTCCCCGGCCGGCGAGGCCAACCCCTACCGGGAGGCCGGGCCCGACGAGGACGAGGACCTCGACGAGGACGACGACGACGAGGACCTCGACGAGGACGAGGACGACGACCCGGACTTCGACGGGCACGACATCGCGGAGGACGGAGAGGACGGCCGTCCCGGGCGCCCGCCGTCGTGAGCGGGACCGAGCGGCGCGCGGAGGCACCGGGCGCCGGCTGGGCCGAGGAATGCCGTCTGCACGACCCGGGCGGGCACGCGGCGAGCGGCCATGACGTCGTCCCCCGCGGCGGCGTCCGAGGCGGCGGCCCGCCCGTGCCCGCCGAGCGTTCCGCGGCGGAGGGCTCGCCCGGCGGGCTGGATTGGGAACGGGCCGTCGGGCTCATCCACGAGGCCCGCGAGGTCTCCCTCGCCTGCCACGTGGCCCCCGACGGGGACGCGCTCGGCTCCATGCTGGCGCTGGCGCAGGCCCTGCGGGTGCTCGGCAAGCGCTGCCTGGCGTCCTTCGGGGAGCCGTTCACGGTTCCGGCGATCCTGCGGTTCCTGCCCGGCCAGGAGATGCTGGTCGAGCCCGCCCGCATGCCCGCCGCCCCGGACCTCATGATCTCCCTGGACGCGGCCGGGCAGGCGCGGCTGGGCTCGCTGGCCGAGCCCGCCGGACGCGCCGGCGCCCTGATCGTGCTCGACCACCACGCGTCCAACACCGGGTTCGGCGGGGTGCGGCTGGTCGACCCGGACGCCGCCGCCACCGCGGTGCTGGTCGAGGAGCTGATCCGCAGGCTCGGCGTCCCGCTCGACCGCGACATGGCCCAGAACCTGTACGCGGGCCTCGCCAGCGACACCGGCTCGTTCAAGTACCCGTGCACCACCCCCGAGGTCCACGACCTGGCGGGACGGCTGCTGACCGCGGGCGTCCGGCCGGAAGCGGTGAGCCGGGAGCTGTGGGACCGGGCGCCGTTCGGCTACCTCCAGGTCCTCGCGGGCGCGCTGGCGCGGGCCCGGCTGGAACGCGACGCCGCCGGCGGCCGCGGCCTGGTCTGGACCACGATCGCGCGCTCGGACCGCGATGCCCGCGACGTCCCCTACGACCAGCTCGAAGGGGTCATCGACCAGCTCAGGCGCACCGACGAGGCCGAGGTCGCGGTCGTGTGCAAGGAGAACGACCGCGGCGAGTGGTACGTCTCCACCCGCTCGAAGGGCTCGGTCGACGTCGGCCGCGCCTGCGTCGAGCTCGGCGGGGGCGGGCACCGCACCGCCGCCGCGTTCACCATGGGCGGGGAGCCCGCCGGCATCATCGACCGGTTGCGCGCGGCGCTGCGCGTCCCCGGTGACCCGGACGACTGACCTTCGGAGCGCACGTGGACAACTCGGACAACTCGGACAACTCGGACAACTCGGGGCTCGTCATCGTCGACAAGCCCGCCGGCTGGACGTCGCACGACGTGGTCGGCCGGATGCGGCGGCTGGCGGGGACGCGCCGGGTCGGGCACGCGGGCACGCTGGACCCGATGGCGACCGGCGTCCTGGTGCTCGGGGTCGGCAAGGCCACCCGCCTGCTCGGCCATCTCGCGCTGACCGAGAAGGGCTACGACGCGACGATCCGGCTCGGCGAGTCGACCAACACCGACGACGCCGAGGGCGAGATCACCGCGGCCGCGCCGGCCGCGGCGGTCACCGACGCGGCGCTGCGCGCGGGGGTCGCGGCGCTGACCGGGCCGATCCGGCAGGTTCCGCCGCAGGTCAGTGCGATCAAGGTGAACGGGGAGCGCGCCTACAAGATGGCCCGCAAGGGCGAGGAGGTCGTGCTCGCCGACCGCCCGGTCACCGTGCACGAGTTCGCGGTCACCGGCGTGCGGCGGAACGGCGACGTGATCGACGTGGACGCGTCCGTCGCCTGCTCGTCCGGTACCTACATCCGGGCGCTGGCCCGGGACCTCGGCGCGTCCCTCGGCTGCGGCGGGCATCTGACCGCGCTGCGCCGCACCCGCGTCGGCCCCTACGACCTCGGCATGGCGCGGACGCTCGACCGGCTCGCCGAGACGATGGAGATCCTGCCGATGGCCGAGGCGGTCGCGGCGGTGTTCCCGCGCCGGGACGTGTCGGACGGCGACGCCCGCAAGGTCGCGCACGGCGGACGGCTCCCGGCCGCGGGCCTCGGACCCGGTCCCGTCGGCGTCTTCGCGCCCGACGGCTCGCTCCTTGCCCTGGTCGAGGAGCAGGGCCAGGTCGCCAAACCCCTCGCCGTCTTCGTCTCCTGACCCCGTGGCGAGCATCACGGGCAGCGGCGATGACAGCCAACCTACGCTCAAGTAACCTACGTAACCGTAGGTCCGTTGGGTAAGGAGGTGCCTGTGACCACTGTGAACGACCACCCTCCGGTGGCCTCGCCCACCCGCCCGCGGCTGCGCGGCTGGCTGCACGTCGGCGCGTTCCCCGCGGTGCTCGTCGCCGGACTCGTCCTCGTCGCGCTCGGCCCGACCGTGCAGGCGCGGCTCGCGTCGGCGGTGTACGTGGCGACGTCTGGAATGCTGTTCGGAATCTCGGGAACCTACCACCGGCAGACCTCGCACCGGCTGATGGAGGTCCTGCGCCGCTTCGACCACGCCAACATCTACCTGATCATCGCCGGGACCTACACGCCGTTCGCCGTCCTCGCGCTCGACGGCGGCGTGCGGATCGCCGTCCTCGCCATCGTGTGGACGGGCGCCATCGCGGGCGTCATCTTCCGGACGGCCTGGATCGGCGCCCCGCGCGCCCTCTACGTGACCCTCTACATCGTCCTGGGCTGGGTGGCGGTGCTCTTCCTGCCGCAGTTCCTGTCCGGCGCCGGCCTCGCGGCCTGCCTCCTGGTCGCGGTAGGGGGCGTCTGCTACAGCGTCGGGGGAGTGGTGTACGGACTGCGCCGCCCCAACCCGTCGCCGAACTGGTTCGGATTCCACGAGGTCTTTCACGCCTGCACGCTCGCCGCCTACATCCTGCAGTACATCGCCGTGTCCCTGGTCGTGTACCAGTCCGGCTGACACCGGGCCCCCTGGGTGCGACGTCCCCCGCCCCCGCATGGCACCCTAGGACGACGGAGATACCGGGCAGGCACGTCCTACGCAGGGAGAGAATGGTGCGGCGCTGGAATGGCCTCGGCGAGGTTCCCGCAGACTGGGGCCGTTCAGTGATCACGATCGGCGTGTTCGACGGTGTGCACCGCGGCCACCAGCGGATCGTCGGCACCGCCGTGGCGGAGGCCCGCCGCCGCGGCCTGAGCTCGGTGGTCATCACCTTCGACCCCCATCCGGACGAGGTCGTCCGCCCCGGCACGCACCCGCCCCTGCTCGCCGGCACCAAGCGCCGCATCGAGCTGCTGGAGGGCCTCGGCGCCGACGCCGTCGTGGTCGTCCCGTTCACGCTGGAGCTGTCGAAGGTGCCGCCGGACGAGTTCGTCCAGTCGGTCCTGGTCGACCGCCTCCACGCCGCCCACGTCATCGTCGGCGAGGACTTCCGGTTCGGGCACAAGGCCAAGGGCGACGTCGCGCTGCTGCGGGAACTCGGCGACAAGTACGACTTCACCGCCGAGGGCATGCCTCTGGTGGCCAACGGCGGCACGATCTCGTCCACCTACATCCGCGAGCGGCTCGACGCCGGCGAGGTGGACCTGGCGGCCGGGGCGCTCGGCCGCCCGCACCGCGTCGAGGGCGTCGTCGTGCGCGGCCACCAGCGGGGCCGCGCGCTCGGTTTCCCGACCGCCAACCTGGAGACGCTGCCGCACACCGCGATCCCCGCCGACGGCGTCTACGCCGGCCGGCTGGTCTGCGACTCCGACCGCTACCCGGACTTCAGCTGGCCGGCCGCGATCTCGATCGGCACCAACCCGACGTTCGAGGGAGTCGAGCGCACCGTCGAGGCCTACGCGCTGGACCGCGACGACCTCGACCTCTACGGCGAGCACATGGCCGTCGATTTCACCGCCCGCATCCGCGACACCCTGAAGTTCGACTCGGTAGAGGCCCTGATCGAGGAAATGCACCGCGACGTGGACAGCGCCCGCGAACTCATGTCCTGAACCCTTCGCCCACCGCCCCAGCCACGCACGCGAGCGCGCGACCTGACCGGTGGGGCGAAGCCGGAGGCGATTCCCACCGGGAAGATCGCCGGGCGATGGCCGAGCGAAGCTCGTCGTTTGAATGGTGGCGGGTGGGGGCTGGAGGACGGTTTCGCGCTCGCACAAGACCGGTCAAGGTGCGAGCCGCCAGGCGAGCACCTTGGGCCGGGCTTGCAGCCAACATGGTACGGTGAAGAGTCGCCGGGAAGGGCCCTGGCGCGGCTGGCTGCACCCTCATGCGGCCCGCCACTCTCTCAACACGCACCATGCGGACCCGCCGCCCGACCGGGCCCCGGATCTGCGGGTGACGATTTCATCGAAGGAGCCACGTGTCGCTCGACACCGCCACGAAGAAGCAGATCATCGCCGAGTACGCGACCACTGAGGGTGACACCGGGTCTCCGGAGGTCCAGGTCGCGCTGCTGACGCGCCGCATCAACGATCTGACGGAGCACCTCAAGGAGCACAAGCACGACCACCACAGCCGCCGCGGCCTCCTGTTGCTGGTCGGCCAGCGGCGCCGGCTCCTGAAGTACCTGTCCAACAAGGACATCAACCGCTACCGGCAGCTGATCGAGCGACTCGGCCTGCGCCGCTAGGACGCTGAGGGAGTGGCCCGCGGGGCCACTCCCTCCGCTTTTTCGGCCGAGGGACCGCGCGTCCCGTACGGCCGAGCCGGGGCCCGGCCGGACGGGCCGGGCCGCCGGCACACAGGCCGCCCCGGTCACGAGACCGCGGGCGGGCCGCAAAACTGCAGACAAGCCTCGCGGACACCGCTGGTGCGGGCCGGTCCTCGGTAGTGGCTTCCGGATCCGTTCCGCCGCATCGGCGGAGATCTCGATCCGGGTGCTTCGATCGAAGACCGGCAGCGTGTGAAACCAACGGGAAACGGCCGCGAGGACCGATATGGAACCCCAAGGAGGTTTCCCGTGACTGAAGCCGTGCGCATCGACGGTGCACAGAGCACCGAGGCCGTGATCGACAACGGCCCGTTCGGCACCCGCACCATCCGCTTCGAGACGGGCCGAGTGGCCCGCCAGGCCGCCGGCTCCGCCGTCGCCTATCTCGACGACGAGACGATGGTGCTGTCCGCGACCACCGCTTCCAAGAAGCCCAAGGACAACCTGGACTTCTTCCCGCTGACCGTGGACGTCGAAGAGCGGATGTACGCCGCCGGGCGCATTCCCGGCTCGTTCTTCCGCCGCGAGGGCCGTCCCTCCGAGGACGCGATCCTCACCTGCCGGCTGATCGACCGGCCGCTGCGCCCGTCGTTCACCAAGGGGCTGCGCAACGAGATCCAGGTCGTCGAGACGATCATGGCGCTGAATCCCGAGCACCTGTACGACGTCGTGGCGATCAATGCCGCCTCGATGTCCACGCAGCTCGCCGGGCTGCCGTTCTCCGGCCCGATCGGCGGCGTCCGCGTCGCGCTGATCGAGGGCCGGTGGGTCGGCTTCCCCACCCACCCGGAGCTGGAGCGCGCCACCTTCGACATGGTGGTCGCCGGCCGTGTGCTGGCCGACGGCGACGTCGCGATCATGATGGTCGAGGCGGAGTCCACCCGCGACACCCTCCAGCTCGTCGGCGAGGGCGCGACCGCGCCGACCGAGGAGACCGTCGCGGAGGGCCTGGAGGCGGCCAAGCCGTTCATCAAGGTCCTGTGCAAGGCGCAGAGCGACCTCGCGGCCGTCGCCGCGAAGGAGACCGCCGAGTACCCGATCTTCCTGGACTACCAGGACGACGTCCTGGCCGCCGTCACCGACGAGGTCGGCGGGGACCTCGCGCAGGCGCTGACGATCGCCGGCAAGCAGGAGCGCGAGGCGAGGCTTGACGAGATCAAGGCCGCCGCCGCCGAGAAGCTCGCCGAGACGTTCGAAGGCCGCGAGAAGGAGATCTCGGCCGCCTACCGCGCCGTCACCAAGAAGCTGGTCCGCGAGCGGGTCGTCCGCGACGGGCTGCGCATCGACGGCCGCGGCCTCAAGGACATCCGCCAGCTCACCGCCGAGGCGCACGTGATCCCGCGGGTGCACGGCTCGGCGCTGTTCGAGCGCGGCGAGACCCAGATCCTCGGGGTGACCACGCTGAACATGCTCCGCATGGAGCAGATGATCGACACGCTGAACCCCGAGCGCACCAAGCGCTACATGCACAACTACAACTTCCCGCCGTACTCGACCGGTGAGACCGGCCGGGTCGGCTCGCCCAAGCGCCGCGAGATCGGCCACGGCGCCCTCGCCGAGCGCGCCCTGATCCCGGTGCTGCCGACGCGCGAGGAGTTCCCGTACGCGATCCGGCAGGTGTCGGAGGCGCTCGGGTCCAACGGGTCCACCTCGATGGGCTCGGTCTGCGCGTCCACCATGTCGCTGCTGGACGCGGGCGTCCCGCTCAAGCAGATGGTGGCGGGCATCGCGATGGGCCTGATCAACGAGGGCGACGAGTACGTCACGCTCACCGACATCCTCGGCGCCGAGGACGCGTTCGGCGACATGGACTTCAAGGTCGCCGGCACCCGCGACCTGATCACCGCGCTGCAGCTCGACACCAAGCTCGACGGCATCCCCGCGTCGGTGCTGGCCGCCGCGCTGAAGCAGGCCAAGGGCGCCCGGCTGGCGATCCTGGACGTGATGCAGGAGGCCATCGAGGCGCCCGCCGAGATGAGCCCGAACGCGCCGCGGATCATCACGATCAAGGTTCCGGTCGACAAGATCGGCGAGGTCATCGGCCCCAAGGGCAAGATGATCAACTCGATCCAGGACGACACCGGCGCCGACATCACGATCGAGGACGACGGCACGATCTACGTCGGCGCCACCGACGGCCCGTCCGCCGAGGCCGCGCGGCAGGCGATCAACTCGATCGCCAACCCGCACATGCCGGAGGTCGGCGAGCGGTTCCTCGGCACCGTCGTCAAGACCACGACGTTCGGCGCGTTCGTGTCGCTGCTGCCCGGCAAGGACGGCCTGCTGCACGTCTCGCAGATCCGCAAGCTGCACGGCGGCGCCCGGATCGAGAACGTCGAGGACGTCATGGGCGTCGGTGAGAAGATCCAGGTCGAGGTCACCGAGATCGACCAGCGCGGGAAGCTGTCGCTGGTGCCGGTCGACGTGATCGAGCGCGAGGCCGAGAACGGCGGCCAGGGCGACGGCGGCGGCGCGCCCGCCGCGGCGGCCGACGCCTCGGACGACGACTCCGGGGAGCGCTCGGAGAGCCGCGACGACGGTGAGCGCCGCCCGCGCCGCCGCCGCACCCGCCGCGGTGACGACTCCGGCCAGCGCAACTCCTGATATCCGGCACGTGACCGGCCGGTCCGCCGTCGAACAGCCAGGCAGCCGCCCTCGCAACGGGCGGCCGGGGGCTGCGGGACGGCGGGCCGGCCGGTTCCCATCTACGCAGAAGTGAGCGACACGTGACCCTGCCGGCGAGGGCGCAGGAGCCCGGCACCACCATCACGATCCACACCGAGGGCGCCGGCGCGGTGCGCCGCACCGTCCTCCCCGGGGGGCTCCGGGTCATCACCGAGACGATGCCGACCGTGCGGTCGGCCGCGTTCGGCATCTGGTCGGCGGTCGGCTCCCGCGATGAGGCGACCGCGGACACCGGCGCGAGCCACTACCTGGAGCACGTGCTGTTCAAGGGCACGAGGCGGCGGTCGGCGCTGGAGATCTCCGCGGCGATCGACGCGGTCGGCGGCGACCTCAACGCGTTCACCGCCAAGGAGTACACCTGCTACTACGCGCGGGTCCTGGACTCCGACCTCCCCCTCGCCGTGGACGTGGTCTCCGACATGGTCGCGGCGTCGGTCAACCGTCCCGAGGACGTCGAGGCCGAGCGCGGCGTGATCCTCGAAGAGATCCACATGCGCGACGACGATCCCGGGGACCTGATCCACGACGAGTTCGCCACCGCGCTGTACGGCGACACCCCGCTCGGACGTTCCATCCTCGGCACCGAGGACTCGATCAACGCGCTGTCGCGGGACCGGATCCACGGCTACTACCGGGAGCACTACGTCCCGTCCAACCTGGTGGTGTCGGTGGCGGGCAACATCGACCACGACGAGGTCGTCCGGCTGGTGTCCGAGGCGTTCGGGGAGCACCTGACCGGCGACGCCGCGCCCGCCGCGCCCCGCCTGAACGGCACGCTCGCTCCCATGGACCCGCGCGACGTGGTGATCGACAAGGACACCGAGCAGGCGCACATCATCCTCGGCGGCGCCGGCGTCCCCCGCACCGACGACCGCCGGTTCGCGCTCGGCGTCCTGAACGCGGCCCTCGGCGGCGGCATGTCCTCCCGCCTGTTCCAGGAGATCCGCGAGAAGCGCGGCCTCGCGTACTCCGTCTACAGCTACACCGCCCAGTACGCCGACTCCGGCGTCTTCGGCGTCTACGCGGGGTGCCAGCCCGCCAAGGCCGAGGAGGTCCTGTCGATCTGCCGCGACGAGGTCGGCAAGGCCGCCACCGAGTGCCTCACCGACGAGGAACTGGAGCGCGGCAAGGGCCAACTGCGCGGCGCGATGGTCCTCGGCCTGGAGGACACCGGCTCCCGCATGAGCCGCATCGGCAAGAGCGAACTCGTCTACGAGTCGCTGCTGCCCGTGGACGAGGTCCTGGCCCGCATCGAGGCCGTCACCCTCGACGACGTCCGCGCCATAGCCGGCGAAGTCCTGGCCAAGCCCCAAGCCCTGACGGTGATAGGCCCGGTGGGCGACACCTTCTGACCGCCCGTCGGGCGGAGCGCGCGGCATGGGGAAGCGGCCCTGACGATAGGGTCGGGCGGGACGCCAACCGGGAGGAACACGTGATCAAGGTCGGGGTGCTGGGCTCGCGGGGCCGGATGGGCGCCGAGGTGTGCCGCGCCGTGCAGGGAGCCGAGGACATGGAGCTCGTCGCCGCCGTCGACCAGGGCGACGCGTTCGACGCGCTGACCGCCGCCGAGGTCGTCGTCGACTTCACCCACCCCGGCGCCGTCATGGACAACCTCAAATGGTGCGTCGAGCACGGCCTGCACGCCGTCGTCGGCACCACCGGCTTCGAGCCGTCCCGCCTCGACACCGTCCGCTCCTGGCTGACCGACGACTCGACGGGCAATGTCATCATCGCGCCGAACTTCGGCATCGGCGCGGTCCTCATGATGCACTTCGCGCAGAAGGCCGCCCCGTTCTTCGAGTCCGTGGAGATCGTCGAGACCCACCACCCGAACAAGGCCGACGCCCCGTCCGGCACCGCCTACCGCACCGCCGAACTGGTCGCGGCCGCCCGCGCCGAGGCCGGCGCGGCGCCGTCCCCGGACGCCACCACCTCCGAGGTCGACGGCGCCCGCGGCGCCGACGTGGACGGCGTCCGCGTGCACGCCGTCCGCCTGTCCGGCGCCGTCGCCCACCAGGAGGTCGTCCTCGGCGGCCACGGCGAGATCTTCACCATCCGGCACGACGCGATGGACCGCGAGTCGTTCATGCCGGGCGTCCTGCTCGCCGTCCGCAAGGTCCCCGGGCTCGACCGCCTCACGCTCGGCATCGAGTCGCTCCTCGGCCTGTGATGGACTTCGCCGGCGACCCCTGGGACTACCTCGCCGCGTCCGAGGCGATCGACATCGAGCACCCGCTCGTCCAGGCGGTCGCCTCGGACATGCGCACCGGCGACGACATCGCCTACGCCCGCTCGGCCTTCGACCACGTCCGCGACGAGGTCGCCCACTCCATGGACGCGGGCGACCCCCGCGTCCCGTGGCGCGCATCCGACGTCCTCGACCAGCGCACCGGCCTCTGCTACGCCAAAGCGCACGCCTACGTCGCCCTCCTGCGCGCGGGCGGCATCCAGGCGGGCCTGTGCTACCAGCAGACCGACGGGGTCCTGCACGGCCTCACCGCCGCCCTGATCGACGACCGCTGGGTCTACCTCGACCCCCGGGGCAACAAGCCCGGCGTGGACGTCCGTTTCTCCTCGTCCGAGAACCGCCTCGCCTACCCCGGCGACCCGATCCGTCCCACCGTCTACGCGAAGCCTCCTCCACCCGTCCTGGAGGCCCTCAAGACGATGCCCCGCCCCTCGGCTCTCTCCGCCGCCCTCGTTTGAACCTCTGTTTCGCGTCACCCGCCGACTGCGGTCGCGCCTGCGCCTCCCCGGACGACCGGTTCCGCCCGGAGTCCACGGCATCCTGCCCGCCCGGGCCGCCCGCCGAGCCCAGTCATCTGACGGGGCGGCCGGGTGAGCCAGTGGGCGGCGTGCAAGGTCAGGCCGGTCGGTTCGCTTCCGCCAGGGCACTGTAGAACTCGACCAGCACGGCTTCGTCGGGGCCGTCGGCCGCGCCGCCGTCGAGGTGGCCGCCGAGGGCGTCGAGGATCACGTGCCAGCCCGCGGTGTAGTGGATCGCCGGTTCGCGGCGGAGCGGGCGGTGCAGCAGGACCAGGACGGTGTGGTCGCCGTCGGCGGTGAGCTCCCAGCGCACCGTCGCGGGCGGCTCGCCCGGCCAGACCCAGGTGTGCTCCAGGTGCCGAGGCTCCTCCACGGCGAGCACCCGGCCTTCGGCCCCTCCCTCGTCGCCGAAGTCGAACACGACGGCCCCGCCCTCGGTGGCGTCGATCGTCACTCCCGGTATCCAGCGCGCCTGCCGGTCCGGCGAGGTGAGGGCCGCCCAGACCCGCTCGGGCGAGTGCGCGAGCCGCCGCTCGAAGCGGATCTGCCAGTGGCCGTCGTCTCCGACGCCCAGCGTGCCGCGCCGCTCGCCCGGGAAGGGCGGCTGGTCCTGGCCTGCGCTCATGATGGTTCCTCCCATTGCTCGTCAAGATGCCGTTCGAACGCGTCCAGGCGGGCCGCCCAGTTGCTGCGGGTCCGCTCGATCCACGTGCTGACCTCGTCGAGGGCCGCGGGCTCCAGGCGGTAGATGCGCTGCTGCGCCTGATGGCGCCAGCTCACCAGGCCCGCCTCGCCGAGCACCCGCAGGTGCCGCGAGACGGCCGGCCTGCTGACGTCGAACTCGGCGGCGAGCTCCCCGGCCGGCCGCTCGCGCTCGGCCACCAGTTCCAGCAACCGCCGCCGCACCGGATCGGAGAGGGCCTCGAAGACGTTCGTGGTCACACCCCCTTTGTAACCCCTGTGTTAAGTAACGCGCAAGTTAAACACCGATCCGGGCGGAGTCGGCCGAGGAGGGCGGGGGCGAGCCCGTGGCCAGGCGGCCGGTGACCGCGCGTTCCCGTCGTCCTGGAGGACCGTGTGCGGGGGGTGACCGGATCCGTGATCCCGCCGGGTTCACTGCGGGGCGGGCGGGGTG
>NZ_SMKH01000112.1 GCF_004348515.1 Actinomadura sp. KC345
GCGTTGGTGAGGGCAGGTTCGGTGAGGATGGCGTCCAAGACGACGGTGTCGAGGGTCCGGCGGGGAAGGGGGCGCGGCGGCGGAAGGTTCTGCGGCGTACGGCGTTCGGGCTGGTCGTCGTCTTGTTGCTCGGCGGTGTGGGGGCGGCGTGGCTCTACCGGGATCTGGTCGGGGGCATCGAGCAGAAGGACGTCGGCGACCGGCTCGGCGCGAACCGGCCGGAGAAGCTGAACAAGTCGCTCAACATCCTGCTGATCGGGTCCGACACCCGGGAGGGCGACAACGCGGAGTACGCGGTTCCCGGCATGTCCGGGGCGCGGTCGGACACGGCGATCCTGCTGCACCTGTCGCCGAACCGGGACCAGGCCGTCGGGATCAGCTTTCCGCGCGACTCGATGGTGAAGATCCCCGAGTGCGAGAAGGACGACGGCGGGACCGTCCCGGCCCGGTTCGGGATGCTGAACACCGCGTTCGCGTTCGCCGGGCCGACGTGCACGTGGAAGATGCTGGAGTCGCTCACCGGTATCCACATCGACCATTTCGTCCAGGTGGACTTCTCGGGGTTCAAGCGGATGGTGGACGCGCTGGGCGGTGTCGAGATCTGCGTCGACAAGCCCGTGAACGACCCGCGGGCCGAGCTGTATCTGGAGGCGGGCAAGCAGACCGTGAAGGGCGAGGAGGCCCTCGGTTACGTGCGGGCCCGGTACTCCCTCGGAAACGGGTCCGACCTTGAGCGGATCGAGCGGCAGCAGGAGTTCATGGCGGCGGTCGCGGACAAGGCCACCGACTCCGTCCTCGGTGATCCGGCGAAGACGTACAAGTTCCTCAAAGCCGCGACCAAGTCGATGACGACCGATGACGACCTCGACCTGTCGGCGATGCGGAAGCTGGCCGAGGGGCTCAGGGGCATGAGCGCGGGGCAGGTGCGGTTCGTGACCGTGCCGGTCGAGCGGTACGCGCCCGACCCCAACCGCGTCCAGTGGAACCAGCGGCAGGCCAAGGCGCTCTTCGAGGCCGTCCGGCACGACAACGACCTGCCCGCGGAGCCGGCCAAACCCGGCCGGCCTGGACAGGCACCGCCCTCGCCCGGCGAGGTGAACGTCGTCGTCGTCGACGCGGGCGCGAAGGACGCCCTGGTCAAGCGGGTCGTGAGACGGCTCGGGAAGCGCGGATACAAGGTGGCGGAGAAGGTCGAGAAGGCGGCCGCGGTGCCCGACAGCCACATCGAGTACGCGCCTCCCGCCGAGGCGCAGGCTTCGGCCCTCGCGCGGGACGTCCCCAACGCGCTGCTCACGGCCGACCCCAAGACCCCGGAGGACGGCGTGCGCCTCGTCATCGGGGAGAAGGGCGTCCGCCTCACGCCGCAGCCCATCGACAGGATCGGCGGAGGCGTCAAGGCCGGCGACAACCCCTGCAAATAGAGTGCGGGAATCAACTCCCGGGGAATGACAGGACGGCTGCGAGGGTGCCGATGAACATGGAGGGTCCGAACGGGAACTCGCCCTTGCGGGTACGGCGCACGATCAGGATTCCAATGCCGGCGAGGCCACCGAGGAGATAGGTCGCCAGAAGGCCCAGCACCCACGCGTCCAGCCCGAACCAGCCGAGATAGAGGCCAAGGACGCCGGAGAGTTTGACGTCCCCCATTCCGATGCCCGCGGGCGCCGCGAACGCCTGGACGAAATAGATGGCCAGCAGCGCCGCCATTCCGATGAGGGCGTGCTGAAATCGTTGCGATCCGTCCTCGGTGAAGGGCGCCGCGGCCGCCAGCAGCGCCGCCGCGATGCCGTACGAAGGCAGCGTGAAACGGTCGGGAAGCCGCTTGGCCCTCACGTCGACGAACCCCAGGAGCGCACCGGCCGCGGCGAGGTACAGCAGCGCCGCCAGGACGGGCTCCGTCCCGACCCGCCAGCCGAGAACTCCGTAGACGGCGGCCGTGACGAGCCCGACCAGGATCCTGTGGCGGCGCGTGACCGCGCCCGCGAACGCCGCCGCCATCGGCGCCAGGAGCAGGCCGACGAGGAATCCCGCGGCGGTCAACGCCAACGCGACCATCGAAACCTCGCCCCGCTCTCCGGCATCTCTCCGGCACGATAGCCGGACGGGCGCACGCCGGCCCCGGGGTCAGTATCCGTCGTCGTACCGCCTACCGCCGTAGCGGCCGCCCCGGCGGTAGTAGCGGTCGTCGTCATCGTCTCCGACGATCAGGATCCAGACGATGTAGCACAGCAGGAGGCCGGCGACGATGCCGCCGATGTCGATGCCTCCGGCGCCGACGAAGTCCTCGGGTTTCGCTGCCGCCGTGCACACGTCGTCCTTGCACTTGGCGTCCTTGTGGTTCGTGTGCCACTCGTCGGTCGGCGACTCCACCCGCACGTGCGGCTTCCCGTCGATCAGGACGGCGTGCTGGCGCACACCGTCCTCGACCGCGCTGCCGCCCGGGTTGAAGTACTTGCCGGCGTGGATCTGCGGCCGGTCGTCGTACATCGCGTTGAGGGCCTTCTCGTGCAACCAGGCACGGTTGGCGACGCAGATGAGCACCACGAAGCCGAGCATCACCAGGAGCACGATGCGGCCGAGGCAGCCGACGCAGCCCGTCCGCGGCCTACGACTGTTGAACATATCCACGATCCGTCCGGAACCCGGCGACCCCGGCAACCGTTCCAGGGGACGCGTCGTCGGCGCGGCGCGCGCGTTCATGCCCGGGCGGCCTCGTATCCGCTCCGCACCGAACGAATGAGACGGCCCCGTGGAGGGGCCGTCTCGGTTCGGTTCCTCACTGGGAGGCTATGGGGTCATCCCCCGGCAGCGGGTTCGGCGCCACCGGAGAAGCCGCTGTCGAGGGCACGCCAGGCGGCCTCGGCGGCGTGCTGCTCCGCCTGCTTCTTGCTGCCGCCCTCACCCGGCCCGTACTCGGAACCGCCGACCACCACCCAGGCGGAGTAGCGTCGCTGGTGGCCGGCGCCGTACTCCTCGAAGCGGTAGCGAGGGCCGTCGAGTTTCTCGCGGGAGACGAGCAGCTGCAGTTCGGTCTTCCAGTCCACCGCCACCCCGCGGCGCGCGGACGACTGTTCGATGTGGACGCCGAAGTACCGGTGGACCAGAGAAGAGACCTTCTCCATGCCGCCTTGCCGGTACACCGCCCCGATGAGGCCCAGCATCGCTTCGGCCAGGACGGAGTCCTTGTCCTGTCCGCCGGACATCCACTCACCGTTGCCGAGACGGATGTGATCGCCCACTTTGAGCGACCGGGCGACCTCCGCCCGTACCTGGGCGCTGACCACCGCGCCTCGCATCCTGCTCAGCAGATCTTCCTCCAGGTCGGGAAAGCCGCGGTAGAGGAACTCCGCCACACCCATGGACAACGCCGCGCCGCCGAGGGAGACCAAGGTCCCGTTGGCGGCGACGCCGTGCTCGCGGGCGTAGGAGCGATGCGTCAGAGCCTGCTCCAGCAGGGCCCCGGGCTCGATGCCGAGCGCCCGGGCCAGCTCCGCTCTCTCCGTCGAAGCGAACCGCTCCGGTCGATTCACGGACATGCCGTCTCCTTCTGTTTTGTTTGTCAGTGCTGCCGGGTGCCTGTGGACACCCGGCACCTACCGTGCGGCCGAGCACGGAGACCGCAACGTGCCGCAGCCGCGTCCCGTCCGCCGCGGAGGCCGGCGGGTTGCCCCGCGCCCGCGCGGACGGACGGTCATCGCGAGTCCCCTCGGGGGGCTCATATCCGCACAAATCAAAAAAGGGAGTGTTCTCATGCACGAGAACTCCGACCGGGGCCCCTTCGGGGGAGAGCCCCACCGCATCGACGCCCCGACCACGGCGGAGGGGCGTGAGCTGGTCGGACGCGTCCTGCAGGGCCAGCCGGAACCGGTGGTCGAGTTCGCGAAGTTCAGCGTGACCGAACTGGTCGCGAACGCATACGTCCACGGTCTCGGCTACACCCGCGACGAGCTGGCCGCCGCCATCGAACGCGAGGAGCTTCCGTCCGAGGTGAGCCTGATCGTGACCCTCGGCCAGTCCGAGCCCTCGCAGAAGTGGTACGTCATCCTGACGGTCCACGACCCCAACCCGGACCGCCCGGACTGGGACCGTGACCCCACGGACAACATGGGCGCCACCGGCCGAGGGCTGGCGGTCGTCCGCGTGTTCGCCACCGGCTACGGAGCCGTGTCCTGCGGAACCGGCAAGGACGTGTTCGCCGAATTCGAAATCGACCCGCCACCCGGGTCCTGACGCCGTCGCCGCGGCCCCTTCCGGAGCCGACGCGACGGCACAAAGACCGGCCTTCACCCCAACGGGGGTGGAGGCCGGTTCTTCTTTCCAGCGGACACACGTGTTGCCACACGTGTTTTTCCACGGACAGTCCAGACGGCAAGTGCCCAAAGGGCTCTCGCAGCCCACAAACCAGATGGAAGGAACACTCGATGTCCAACGAATTCGGGATCAACCCCAGGCCGCGCCCGGCTCACACGGTCGAGAACGGCACGGTGCCGTTCCCCCTCGTCGACGACGAGGCGACCCTCCGGACGCCCGGTCCGGAGCGCCTCAAGACGATGCTGACCGCCATGTACGGCGAGCTGCCGATCGGCGAGCTCGGCTCCGTCCTGACGGTCGCCGGCGAGTTGCTCCGCAACGCCGAACAGCACGGCCGGCCGACGCCGGGCCTGCTCCAGGCGGAGGCTCCGGACTGGGTGGTGACCCTGGCCTGGGCGGAGGAAGCCCTCTCCCAGGAACGCACCCGCCTGTACGCGCTCATCATGGTCAGCGACCGGAACGGGGGATTCCCCCAGGTGCCGTCCAAGATGCGCAGCGGCTTCGGGCGCGTGATCGCTGCCACCAGCCGATGCGGCGCCTACCGCACCAGCAGCGGGAAGACGGTCTGGGCACTGGTCGAAACCTCACGGACGCGGTGACCCGCACCTCACGCACGCCCGGCATCCGCCGATCCGGGCGATGACCCGACCGGCCTCCACCCCACCAGGTGGAGGCCGGTTTTTCTTGTCACCGCACCGCCGCCCACACCGAGGCGTCGAACATATGCCGACTCGCGCAGGAACAGACCTGCCGCGCGTGCCCGCCCACGGACGGTATTGAGCGCGAGTGTCCATACCGGGCACGTCCAAACAAGAAAGGAGCATTCCATGCTCGACGATTCTGGGACCAGTTCCCAGCAGCAAGGGTCCGCCGGGTTCGAGAACGGCGAGGTGCCGTTCCCGTTCAGGGCGGGCGCGATCACGGTCGACCAGCCGAGCGCTGACATGATCGTGAACACGGTCCGCTTCGTGTTCAATGCGTGGCCGGAGACGCCGTTCATCATCAGGATCGCCCAGAATCTGGTGAAGAACGCCGACGTCCCGCGCGTCTCCCAAGGCGGCCTGGTCTCGGCGTCCGGTCCGGAGTTGTCCCTGAAGCTGGGCTGGGTCATCGATCAGGAGCAGCACTCCCGCTACGCCGCCGTCATGGTGACCGACTCGTACCCGGTCGCACCCGAGGGTCCCTTCGACCCCCGCAGCGAGTTCGGGCAAGTGATCTCGCTGAGCGACCGGTGCGGCGCCTACGCGCACGACCGCGGAACATGGGTCTGGGCCTTGGTGAAGCACGGAGTTTCCACCCTGTGATCCACGCCTCCCGGGGGACGCTCGGCGTCCCCCGAGCCCGGCGCTGACACGGCCGGCCTCCACCCCACCAGGTGGAGGCCGGTTTTTTGCGTCTGAATGGTTCTGTGACGAGGGCCACATTGCCAAGCGCCTCGTGCGATGAACTGTCAAAAGTGTGGCGCTCATTCGGGGGCGTCATGACACAAAAAACAGGAAGGAACCACCATGTCCGGAACGCCGAGCTGCGGCCTTTGCGGTGAGCCGATGGCCCCCATCGAGGAGTTCGACGGCAAGCTGGGGCACGCCTGCAACAACTCCAACTGCCCGAATCCACCGAAGGGCAAGGAGTAGCAAAACCGCCTCCCACGTCGAGTGGCGAGGTTCATATCAGTCAATTATATAGTTGATCAAGGCGCCCTTCTCCGTCCTCGACGGAGAAGGGCGCTTCTTTGTCGGGAGCTCGCTCGTTTCCGGCGTGGCGGGTGGGTCAGTCGCGGAGGCGGACTCGGCAGGCGAGGTGGAGCGCGAAGGCGGTGTCGGGGTCGGTGAGGTCGGCGTCGAGGCGTTCGGTGATCTTGCGGATGCGGTAGTTCACCGCGTTGGGGTGCAGGCGCAGGCGGGCGGCCGCGGCCTTGAGGGAGTTCCGCGCGTCGAGGTAGGCGCACAGGGTGGCGATGGCCTCGCCCGATCGCTGCGCGCCCAGTGCGTCGAGCGGGGCGAGCAGGTCGTCGACCACCCGGCGGCTGAGCGGCGAGCCGGCGACCTGCGCCAGGACGCGGTTGATCCCCGCGGCGTCGAAGGCGTGGACGAGCTCGCGGGAGCGGGTCGCGATCGCCGCCGCGGCGCGGGCCTCCGTGGCCGACTGGCGCAGCCCGTCGATGCCGCGCTGCGGTGTGCCGATCCCGAAGCGCAGCATCGTCCCGGGATGCTCCTCGGCCACCGACGCCCGGATGCCGTGGATGATCTGCAGGACGCGCGGCGGGCGGATCTCGGCTCGGGCCGTGCCGACCAGGACGATGTCGGCGGCGAGCCTGGCCAGGTTCCACGCCTCGCCGGGCGGGCGCGGGGCCTGGTGGGCGCGCAGCGTGAGGGTGTCGAACAGCCGCCGCCGCTCCGCCAGTTCTGCCGGGTCGGATCCGGGCGGCCGGTCCGGCGTCATCCAGACCACGGTGTGCAGGTCGTCGACGGCGAGCCCGAGCCCCCTGGCCCGGTCGGCCAGCGCGCCCGCGTGGGGGTGCTCGGTGACGATGAGTTCGGTGAGGATGTCGGACCGGGTCTGGCCCGGGGCGGTCGCGCGCTCCAGGGCCAGTTGCCGGAGCCGCCCGATCTCGGCGGCCACGGCGGGCAGCACCAGCCGCACCGCGTCGTCGGGCGGGCCGGTCACGCCGCCGTGCCGCCGCCCCGCCACCCTGATCGGCTCGCCCGCGTGCGGCCCGGCGGCGTCCTCGGACGTCGACAGCGTGCGGCCGAGGACGGCGCCGACCCGGGCCAGCAGTTCGGCGACGCGGTCGTCGGCGTCGTCGGGGTCGGGGGCGTCGCCGAACTCGCGGACGATCTGGATCGCGGCCTGGGCGCGGGCGAGCGAGTCGGCGGCGTCCCCGCGGATGACCTGCCCGAGATAGAGCACGACCTCGGCGACGTCGCAGTCCTCCTCGGCCGCCAGCACGGCCAGGCCCGCCCGTTCGGCGAGCCGCGCGGCGGTGATCGGCAGGGGGCCGCCGCCGATGAGCACCAGCGCGGCCACACCGCGTTCTGAGGCCGTCCGGACCGCGATGTCCAGCTCGTATCCGGCGGCCTGCGATGCCGACCGCCCGGTCACGACCACGAGCGAGTCGGGTGGGGCGCCGTGGAGCCGGTCCAGCCCCTCGACCGCGGTGACGGAGGTGAGCGGCACGGCCTCCGCCGGGCCGGCGAGGAGGGTGAGGGGGATCCGGGAGCCCGACCGGAGAAGATCCACGACGTGAGACACGCGCATATTGTGTCAGCGACACAAACATTCATGAAACCTTGTGTTACGCGGACTTTCGTCGAATCAACGGGCCGCGGGAGTCTTCTGGCATGCAAACGACACCTTCGATCACCGGTCGCGTGACGATCGACGACGTCCCGGCCCTCGCGCGCGGCTGCGCGGTCCTGGGCACCGGAGGCGGCGGAGATGTCGAGACGGGCGCGCTGGCCACCGTCCGGGCGATCGACGAATGCGGCGAGGTCCCGCTCATCCCGCTGTCGGAGGTGCCTCACGACAGCCTGATCCTGCCGCTCGCGGGGATCGGAGCACCCACCGTCTCCTACGAGATGCTGATGAGCGGGGACGAGCCGCTGCTCATCCGCGACGAGGTGGAGCGGACCCTGGGGCGCCCGGTCGCCGCGGTGATGGCCTGCGAGATCGGCGGCTCCAACGGCGTCGAGCCCGCGGGCTGGGCGGCGCGGCTGGGCCTGCCGCTCATCGACGCCGACGGGATGGGCCGGGCGTTCCCCGAGGTCCAGATGGTCGCGATGTACGTGGCCGGACTGCCGGTGAACCTCGTCGTCCTCGCGGACGTGCAGGGCAACGTCACCACGGTCCGCCCTGTCGACGGCCTGTGGTCGGAGCGCATCTCCCGCGCCGTCTGCGTCGCCACCGGGGCCTCCGCGCTCATGACCGACTACGTGATGACCGGCGCGCAAGCGCGGGGCGCGGCGACCGGCGGCGGGGCGAGCGGCGGATCGGGCGCCGCGGTCATCCCGGGCACGGTCAGCAGGGCCCTGGAGATCGGCCGGGCCGTGAAGGACGGCGTCGACCCGGTCGGCTCGCTGTGCGACGTGCTCGACGCCACCGTCCTGATCGGCGGGAAGATCGTCGACGTCGAACGGCGGACGGGCGGCGGCTTCGTCCGCGGCAGCCTGGTCATCGACGGCACCGGCGACGACCGCGGGCGGCTGCTCCGGGTGGAGATCCAGAACGAGAACCTGATCGCGCTCGAGGACGGCCGGCCGCTGGCGTGCGTCCCCGACCTGATCACCGTGGTGGACGCGCAGACCGGCGACGCCATCTCCACCGAGGCTCTGCGCTACGGGCAGCGGGTGGCGGTGCTGTCCTGGCCGTGCGACCCGATCTGGCGGACCGACCGCGGTCTCGCCACGGCCGGCCCGCGGGCTTTCGGCTACGACATCGACTACACGCCCGTGGAGGAGCTCACCCATGGCTGACCGTACGTCCGGCCCCACGGATCAGGACCTCCGCGTCGGCATCGACGTCGGCGGCACCAACACCGACGCGGTCGTGCTCGACGGCGGCGGCGCCGTGCTGGCCCGCACCAAGCAGCCGACCACCGCGGACGTCACGACCGGCCTGAAGGCGGCGCTGAACACGGTGCTGGACCACCTCGGCGACGACGCCCCCCGGGTGGGCCGGGTGATGCTCGGCACCACGCACGCCACCAACGCCATCCTGGAACGGCGGGGCCTCGGCCGGGTGGCCGCGATCCGGCTCGGCGGACCGGCCACCACCTCGGTCCCGCCGGCGCAGTCCTGGCCGGCCGACCTGTCGGCGGCGGTCACCGCGCGGACGGCCATCCTGCCCGGCGGCCACTACGTCGACGGCAGGCCGATCTCCGAGCTGGACACCGGCGCGCTGCGCGCGGTGCTCGCCGACATCGCCGAGGAGGCCGACGCGATCGCGCTGACCGGGGTGTTCAGCCCGGCGTCCGACGAGCAGGAGCTGGAGGCGGCGGCGATCGCGCGGACCGAGCTCGGTGACGGCGTGCCGATCTCGATGAGCCACGAGATCGGCACGCTGGGGCTGCTGGAGCGCGAGAACGCCACGATCCTCAACGCCGCCCTCTACCGGGTCATCAGCAACGTGTGGGAGGGCCTCCAGAGCACGCTGACCGAGCGGGGCCTGGACGTCGTCACCTACTTCGCGCAGAACGACGGCACCCTCATGGCCATCGACTACGCCGTCCGGTACCCGGTGCTGACGATCGGCTCGGGCCCGGCCAACTCCATCCGGGGCGCGGCGTTCCTGTCCGGCCTCACCGACGCGATCGTCGCGGACGTCGGCGGCACGTCCACCGACTTCGGCGTGCTGAACGCCGGCTTCCCGCGGGAGTCCGCGGCGGGCGTCGAGATCGGCGGGGTGCGGACCAACTTCCGGATGCCCGACATCCTCGCGCTCGCGCTCGGCGGCGGCACCGTCATCGGGCCCGACGGGGCCGTCGGGCCGCGGTCGGTCGGTTACCGGGTCACCGAGGAGGCGCTGACCTTCGGCGGCGACACCCCGACGCTCACCGACGCGGGCGCACTGGCGGGGCGCGGGGCGCCCGCCTCCGCGCCGATCCCCGACCGGCTGCGCGGCACGCTGGCCTCGGCGATGGAGACGGCCGACGCGATGCTCACCGACGCGGTGGACCGCGTCACGCTGGGCAAGACCGACCAGCCGCTGGTCGTGGTGGGCGGCGGCTCGTTCCTGGTGCCCGACGGCCTGGAGGGCGTCGCCGAGGTGATCCGTCCCGGCAACGGGGACGTGGCCAACGCCGTCGGCGCGGCGATCGCCCTGGTCAGCGGCACCATCGAGACGATCATCCCGGCCGGTGAGGGCCGCCGGGAGGCCATCGAGGCGGCATCCGGCGACGCCTGCCGCCGGGCCGTACAGGCCGGGGCCGACCCTGCCGGACTGGAGGTCGTGGAGATCACCGAGATCCCGATGAGCTATCTTCCCGAACCCGCGCTGCGGCTGCGCGTCAAGGCGGCCGGTCCGCTCGGCAACATCTGACCCCCAGGCTCCCAGCCCCCGACCCTCCGGTACCCCCAAGGAGATCCTGCAATGTCATGGCGTATCCGAGCGCTAGCGGTCACGGCGGCACTCGCCGTGGCCGTCACCGGTTGCTCCGGCGGAAAAGTCCGCGAGGCGGGCTCGGCCGACTCGTTCATCTACTCCTTCAACCTCAACGTCGTCACCGACTGGGATCCCGCGACCTCGTACTCCAACGAGATCATCGCGATGCAGAACATCTACGAGTCGCTGACCCGGTACGACAGCAAGACCAAGAAGGTCAAGCCGCTGCTGGCGACCGAATGGACGCCTTCCGAGGACGGCAAGGAGTGGACGTTCAAGCTGCGGAACGGCGTGAAGTTCCACACCGGCGACCCGGTGACCTCCACCGCCGCCAAGGCCGCGATCGAGCGGACGATCGAGATGAAGGGCGGGGCCGCCTACATCTGGGACCCGGTGAAGTCCATCGAGACACCGAACCCGCAGACGCTGGTGTTCAAGCTGAAGTACGCGGCGCCGCTGGACCTGATCTCCTCGTCCGGCTACGCCGCCTACATCTACGACACCAAGGCCCCCTCCGGCGGCGACCTCAAGGACCACTTCGCGAAGGGACGCGACACCGGGACCGGCCCCTACACCGTCACCTCCTGGAACAAGGGACAGGAGGCCGAGGTGCGGCTGGGCCAGTTCAAGGAGTACTGGGGCGGCTGGGACGGCACGCGCTACACCAGCATCGAGTTCCGCAACACACCGCAGGTGACCACGGCCTGGCAGCAGTTGCAGGCCGGTGACGTCAACTTCGTGCAGAGGCTGAACCCGCAGCTCTTCGAGCAGGCCGAGAAGGCCGACGACCTCGACACGCAGACGACGCCGTCGTTCCAGAACCTCATCTCGTTCTTCAACACCGAGGCCGGGCCGATGAAGGACGCCGAGGTCCGCAAGGCCGTCCAGGCGGCGATCGACTACGACGGCCTGGTGTCGGCGCTGAAGGGCTCGGTGACCCGCGCCAGCGGCGTCGTGCCGAACGGCCTCACCGGAGCCACGCCCGGCTTGGCCGCCCGCCAGGACGCCGCGAAGGCGACCCGGCTGTTGAACGAGGCCGGCTACGGGCCTGGCAAGAAGAAGCTGACGCTCGACGCCACCTACGCGCAAGGCGACGCCGACCAGCAGACGTTCGTGACGCTGCTCAGCTCGGCGCTGAAGAGCCTGAACGTGGAACTGCAGGCCAAGCCGATGCAGTGGGACGCCCAGTGGGACCGGGCCAAGACCAAGGACCCGTCCAAGCGGCAGGACATCTTGATCATGTACTGGTTCCCGGACTACCCGGACGCCTACAGCTGGTTCCTCAACCTGTTCCGCTCGGCCGACCCGGTGAACTTCAACCTCACCTACCTCGACGACGCCGGCATCGACAAGGAGATCGACGGGCTGCCGGAGCTGACCGCCACCAAGCGGTCCGAGGCCGAGAAGGCGTACGGGGCGCTGCAGCGGGAGCTGCTGAACGAGCGGGCCGTCGCCGCGCCGCTGTTCGTCCAGCAGTACCAGCGGGCGTACTCGGCGGGCATCGAGGGGTACATCGACAACCCCGCGTACCCCAACGTCGTGTTCGCCCACCAGCTGAGCCCGGCGGCCTCCTGACATGGTCGTCTACCTGCTCCGGCGCCTGGCACAGGCCGCGTTCGTCGTGGCCGGTGTCGTGGTGCTCACCTTCGTGGTGATGCGGCTGGTGCCCGGGGACCCGGCGGTGACCTACGCCGGGCCCCGGGCCTCCCCGGAAGAGCTCGCCCGGACCCGCGCGGAACTGGGTCTGGACAGCCCCCTGCTGATCCAGCTGTGGGACTACCTCACCTCGCTGGTCCGCGGCGACTGGGGCATCAGCCTGCACACCCGGCAAGAGGTCGTCGGCGACATCTCCACGGCCTTCCCCGCGTCCCTGGAACTGGTCGGCGCCGGGATCCTCATCGCGGTGGTGGCCGGGATCCCGCTCGGCGTGCTCGCCGCCCGCTACAAGAGCGGACCGGCCGACGGCTCCATCCGGATCGGCTCGATGCTGGGCGTCTCGGTCCCGGTGTTCCTGCTCGCGCTGTTCGCGCAGAACCTGTTCGCCACGCAGCTGGGCTGGCTGCCCGTCGCCGGCGAGTACGACCCCGGCCTCGACCGCACCAGCCCGCTGAGCCTCTACACCAACATCACCGCGGTCGACGCGCTGCTCACCGGGAACTGGCCGATCCTCGGCAGCACCCTGGCCCACCTGGTGCTGCCCGCGCTGGCGATCGCGGCCTACCCGACCGGCGTGGTCGCCCAGATGACCCGCGCCGCGCTCATCGAGGAGTCGACGCAGAACCACGCGCGGCTGGAGCGGGCCCTCGGCTTCACCCGCTGGCAGGTCCTGACCCGCTTCTCGCTGCGGCCGGCCCTCAGCCCGGTGCTGGCCCTGCTGGCGCTGGTGTTCGCCTTCTCCCTGGTGAACGCCTTCCTGGTCGAGGCGATCTTCAACTGGCCCGGCCTCGGACGGTACGCCGCGGACGCGATCCGCTCCTCCGACGCCCCCGCCATCGCGGGCGTCACCATCGCGATCGCGTTCACCTACGTCGTCCTCAACCTGCTCGTGGACATCGCGCAGGCCGCCATCGACCCGCGGGTGAGGATCCGATGACCGCCATCGACACAGCCAAGCCGGCCACCCGGCGCACGATCACGCACCGGCTGATGCGGGCGGCCCGCGCCGACCGGCTCGCCGCGGTCGGCGCCGTGGTGCTCGTCCTGATCGTGATCGCGGCGATCGCGGCCCCGCTGCTGGCCCCCTACCCGGCGGACGGCACCGACGCCACCCACGCGGAGAACGCGCTCCAGCCTCCCGGCTCCGAGCACTGGTTCGGGACCGACGGCGTCGGCCGCGACGTCCTCACCCGGGTCCTGTACGGGGCGCGCACGTCCCTGCTGATCGCGGGGGCGGTGCTCGCCATCTCGGCGGCCATCGGCGTGCTGCTCGGGGTCGTCGCCGGCTACGCGGGCGGGGCCGTCCGGGACGTGATCATGCGGATCACCGACGTGTTCCTGGCCTTCCCCGCGCTGCTGCTGTCGGTCGCGCTCGCGCTGGTCCTGCACCCCGGGGTCCAGGGAGCGATCATCGCCATCAGCGCCTCCTGGTGGCCCTGGTACGCGCGGATGTCCGCGGTCGCGGCGACCTCCATCAGATCGCGCGGCTTCATCGACGCCGCCCGCTGCCTCGGGGTGTCCCGGACCCGGATCGTGCTGCGGCACGTACTGCCCAACTCGCTGACGCCGACGCTGGTCCAGCTGTCCCTGGACGCGGGCGGTGTCATCCTCACCGCCGCGGCGCTGTCGTTCCTCGGCCTCGGGCCGCAGGAGCCCACGGCGGAATGGGGGCTGATGGTCCAGCAGGGGCAGAGCCTGTTCACCACCAACTGGTGGGTGGTCGCCTTCCCCGGCCTGGCCATCGTGATCACGGCGTTCTGCTTCAACGTGCTCGGCGAGGGACTGCGGTCCGCGCTCGACCCCCGAAGGGAGGTCACCCGATGACCCCTGTGCACGCGAAACCGGTGCTCACCGTCGACGACCTGGAGGTGCGGGCCGGTGACCGACTGCTGGCCTCGCTCGGCGAACTGCGGGCCGCCCCGGGCGAGTGTGTCGCGATCGTCGGCGAGAGCGGCTCGGGCAAGACCACGGCCCTGAACGCGATGCTCGGGCTGACCGACGGGCTGCGGGTCACCGGGAAGATCGTCGTCAAGGGCACCGACGTCGTGACGGCGAATGAGCGGGCGCTGTCGCGGATACGCGGCTCGGTCGTCGCGCTGGTCAGCCAGAGCCCCCAGTCGGCCCTCAACCCCACGATGCGGCTCGGCACCCTGCTCAAGCGGGTCCTCGCCCGGCACGGGCTGCGCGGCGCGCAGGCCAAGGAGCGGACGGAGGAGGCGCTGCGCAGCGTGCTGCTCGACCCCGGCCTGCTGCGCCGCTACCCGCACCAGATATCCGGCGGGCAGGCCCAGCGCTTCGCCATCGCGATGGCCGTCGCGCTGCGCGCCGACGTCATCCTCGCCGACGAGCCCACCAGCGCGCTGGACGTCACCGTGCAGGCGGCCGTCCTGGACCTGCTGGCCCGGTTGCGCGACGAGCAGGGCATCGCCCTGGTCTTCGTCTCGCACGACCTCGCCGTCGTGTCCGGCATCGCCGACCAGGTCGTCGTCATGCGGGAGGGCCGGGTCGTCGAGTCGGGGCCCGCCTCCGACGTCCTGCACCGCCCCGACGCCGACTACACGCGGGAGCTGCTCGACGCGGTCCCCGCGATCGGGAAGTGATCATGCTCAGCGCGGAGAACCTCAGCGTCGCCTACGACCGGACCCGGGTGGTTCACGGCGTCTCCCTCGACATCCCGGAGTCCTCCGGCGGCGTCGCCGTCATCGGGGAGAGCGGGTCCGGCAAGACCACCATCGCGCGGGCGCTGCTCGGCCTGGTCCGGCCCGAGCACGGCAGCGTGCTGTTCCGCGGCCGGGACATCGCCAAGCTCGACCGCGCCGACCGGGCCCGCTACCGGTCGCAGGTGCAGCCGGTGTTCCAGGACGGCAGCGAGGCACTCGACCCGAGAATGCGGATCGGCGCCTCGATCGACGAGGCGCTGAGGATCCGGCGGCGGCACCGCAAAGGCACCGCGAACGGGAAGGGCGGCGAGGAGGCCCTGCCGTCGGTCGCGGACCTGCTCGCCGACGTCGACCTCGATCCGGACCTGGCCGGCCGGCACCCGCACAAGCTGTCCGGCGGGCAGCGCCAGCGCGTGATCATCGCCCGTGCGCTGGCCATCGACCCCCGGCTGCTCATCCTCGACGAGCCGACCAGCGCGCTGGACGTCACCGTCCAGGCCCGCGTTCTGGACCTGCTGGCGCGGCTGCGGGACGAGCACGGGCTCAGCTACCTGCTGATCACCCACAACCTGGCCATCGTCGACCGGCTCTGCGACACCGTGCACGTCCTGTTCGCCGGGCGGATCGTGGAGTCCGGGCCGGTCGGCACCGTGCTCGGCAGCCCGTCCCACCCGTACACCGCCGCGCTGCGCGACGCCGTCCCCCGGCTGGGCACCGCGCACCGCGCCGCCGGGGTCACCGACGCGCTGCCCGCGGCGGACGGCTGCCCGTTCCGGCACCGCTGCCCGATCGCGGTCGACCGGTGCGCCACCGAGGACCCGCGGCTGCTCCCCCTCACCGACGACCACCGCGTCGCCTGCCACCAGGCCGCGCCTCCCGGCGACGGCGACGGCCTCGGCGCCCCGCGGGGCGCCGAGGCCGGAAAAGGGTGACGGCGGGAGGACGAACCCTCCCGCCGTCTCGGTGGGGACGTGCCGCCCGAGGGCGCCACGCGGCGTTCGGCCGCGACTCCCGCCGGGATCTCCGGCTAGGACGTCTCGGTTGATTCCCCGCCCAGGGTGAGGCGGAGCTTCTCTCGGGCCTTCTCGACCCTCGACTCCGCCTTGAAGGCATTGGCGGTCGCCGAGCTGAGGTTGGTCTCGGCGGCCTTGGCCTTGGCCTCGGCCTGAGTCTTCCTACGCTGGGCCTCGGTCCAGTCCGACTCGGCGACCTCCAGTTCCGCCTTGGCGGCCTGGAGCTCCAAGTCCTTGATCTTCGCTGCGAGCTCCCGGGCCGTCTCCTTGGCCGTGGCCAGCTTGTGCCGGAAGTCCTCCAGCCTCGCCTCGGGCGTGGCCGGCTGCAGCTCGACGGACGGTGCCTGTCCCCCCAGGGCGAGGCTCACGTAGGCGAGCGTGGCCGCGCACGCCGTGATGAGCACGAACCCGCCCACCTGTCCCATGGCCAGGCGGTCACCCAGGAAGACCACCCCGACCAGGGTGGCGATCGCCGGGCTGCCCGCGAGGAACACCGCGTACACGCGGTCACCCGCGAGCTCGCGCGCGGGCATCTGGAAGATCCGCGGCAGGGTGTTGTTCAGCAGGCCCACCAGCGCCGCCCACGCGATGATCTCCCAATCCAGGATCGACTCGAAGTCACCGGTGACGGCGGCGATCCCGCCGGCGACCAGGCCGACGAACACGAGCGACCACGCGATGGCCTTCTCGGTGTAACGACGGCCCGCTCCCTTGATGAGCCGGTCGGTGACCGGCAGGAACAGCGTCCGGCTCACGCCCGCGCCGATGGCCAGGAGCACGCCGACCAGGTGGTACCCGCCCTGCGCCGTCCCGTCCTGGACGATGAGCACCACGCCGAACGCGGTGGCCGCCGCGAACAGCGTGACGAACGCGGCCAGCCCTTTCTTCCCGCTCCGGAACCCCCAGATCACGGGGACCAGCAGCGGGATCGCGTAGTAGATCCCTCCCGCGATGGAGAAGGGGACCGCGGTGAGTGCGAGGACCAAGAGCGCCTTGTCCCCCGCGATGGTCAGGAAGGTGAGGAAGACCAGGACGCGTCGCCTCGTCGTTCCCTCGCCGATGTCGTCCGGCGTGCCGGACCCGCGCCTGTTGCGCAGGAACGGGAGCGCCGGCAGGTAGAGGCGGATCAGCAGGAGCAGGCCGCCGATCGTCGCCTCCAGGAAGGTGGCGTGCTGGACCGGCAGGGGCCCGCTGCCACCGATGAGCCGCTCGTCCAGGACGGCCTTGCCGCCCGCCGAGCTGAGCCTGTCGAAGCCGCCGAGCAACACCCCGTACCAGGGGTGCCGCCCTGTTGTCTTACTGGTTTCGTTTGTCATTGTTCTGAACTCCTCATGTGAGGCGCACACAAGGAGAACCGGTCGTGACCCGGCTCACCTTGCGCCGCGCCGACTGATGGCACGACCCGGTAGAGCCGGTCACTTCCGGAACGATCATCAGGGGTGGCCGCTGAGCTGCGGCCACCTGCGGGTGGCCGCCCGGTGAACAGGTGCTTACGAACTGCTCGTGCGGCCCCTTTGCGGCTAAGGTGGCCGTGTGCAAGCCCTCCCTCGAAACGGCGGCGTCGTGAACCGTCGGTGAGGGCACACGGAAACGGCGGGAAGGCCTCCGGAAGAACTCCCCGGAGACCGGCCCGCCGTTTTCCATTCCCATCGGCGTATCGCGATGGCGTTAAACGATAAACGTCATCAATTCAGCCGATCACTTCCACTCGCGTTTCCCGCCCACCGGGCGCGCGCCTCCCGGCGGCCCCCACCTGCGATGCCCGGGCCGGCCGACGCCCCACGTTCGGTGGCCGGGAAGCTTGCCGCCTCCGCAGGTTTCGGGACTGTTAACGATGTTCGGCGCACGAAGCGTCGGACCCACCCGACCCCCCAAGGGGGTCGGGGCGGAACAACGAAAAGAAGGAGGTCAGGACTCATGCCTAAGTTGAGTCCGCTCTCCCGAACCGAGTTCCCCCGCCTCGAGGGGCTGGGATTCTTGGCTGACGGAGAGACCATCGCCCTCACCGAGGGCGGAAAAGTGCACTGGCTCTGCCTGCCCTACATGGACGGGCCGTCGGTGTTCTCCGGTCTCCTCGGAGGTCGGGGCCGCTTCCACGTCGGCCCGGTCGGCGTGAACTCGCCCACGGCACAGCGCAACATCGCTGACGCGCTGGCGATCGAGACGGAGTGGCGCACCCCCGAAGGGGGACGCCTCACCGTCACGGACGCGCTCGTGCGGACGCCTCACGGCGCTCGCCAGACCCTGGTGCGCCTCATCAAGTGCACCGGAGGCGAGGTCCGCGCCGGTGCCGTCCTGGAGCCGGACTTCGACTACGGGCGGGAGACCGCTCAGTGGGAGGTCCACCTCCGGGAGGGCCAGCGCATCGAAGGCGTGGCTCGGGCTCGCTCCCACGACGGGATCGAGCTCCGGGTGACCACCGACCTGGACGACCCCGTCGAGTTCGAGCGGGGCCAGGTCAAGGCCGCACGCACCCTCAGCGAAGGGGACGGCGCCTACATCGCCATCACCTGGGGCGACCACCAGCCTCCGCAGAGCTACACGGAGGCTGAGTCCCTGGTGAAGGACACCATCGACTACTGGCGGGACCGTATCGCCAGTGGCCGGGTGCCGGACCACCCCTTCGGGGCGGACATGGCGCGCAGCGCGCTGTTCCTCATGGGGCTGTGCCACCGCAGCGGCTCGATCGCAGCGGCCGGCACCACCTCGCTGCCGGAGACCCCCGGAGGAATCCGGAACTGGGACTACCGGTTCGTGTGGGGCCGCGACGGCGCGATGAGCGCCATCGCGCTGCACCGACTCGGCTTCACCGAGGTCGCGGACTCCTTGGTGAAGTTCTTCGCGAACCTGCCCGAGGAGGACGTGCAGATCATGTACGGCCTCAACGGGCGGACCCGGCTGACGGAGGAGATCCTCGATCACCTCCGCGGGTACGAGGGAGCCGGCCCGGTTCGCATCGGGAACGGCGCCTTCGACCAGGTGCAGAACGACATCTGGGGTCAGCTCCTGGAGCTGATCTACCAGACCCAGCGGGACAAGCAGACCGCCGAGACCTGGCGTCTCGTGGTCCGCCTGGCCGACGGGGCCCTCAAGGCGTGGGGGACCCGCGATCGCGGGTTCTGGGAGGTGCGGGGCGAGCCCCAGCACTTCACCAGTTCGCAGCTGTACCTGTGGGTGGCGCTGGACCGCGGCAGCAGGCTCGCCGCGATCCGGGGCGACCGGGAGAAGGCCCGCGAGTGGGCCAAGACCGCCGAGGAGATCCGCAAGGCGATCCTCGACGGGGTCAGAGAGGACGGCGTCTTCACCGCCGTCCCGGGTCGCGACGCGCTCGACGCGTCGTGCCTGCTGATCCCGACCCTCAGGCTCCTGCCGCCGGACGACTGGCGGGTGCGGGCGACCGTGCACGCCGTCGCGGAGGGGCTGGCCCACAAGGGCGGGCTGCTCCGGTACGACACCAATGAGTTCGGTGACGGCCTCCCGGGGGAGGAGATGGCGTTCGTCATCACCTCCTTCTGGCTGGTCCAGGGCTACGTCGCCATCGGTGAGCTGACGCTCGCCGAGGAGCTCTACCACCGGACCGTGGCCTACACGGGCAGCCTCGGCCTCCTGGCCGAGGAGGTCGACCCGGACACGGGCAGGCACTGGGGCAACACCCCCCAGGCCTTCTCGCACCTCGGGTTGATCGACGCCGCACTGGCACTCATCAACGCCGGTGTCCAGGTGGTTGGCCGGTAGCGGCCACTCTCCACGCACCGGTCCGCGCCTCCTGAGGCGCGGGCCGGTGTCCCACACAACTCAACACAACCGACCGGCCCGCGTCACAAGCGCGGGTCGGTTCTTTTCTGCCACCGGTCCCCCGCGACCGGACGAGAACAACAACGCTCCTGACCTTCCTGAAATCGGCGCGCCGAACGCCGGACCCCAGATCGCCATCCGACGGATGCCGCCGCACGGAGAAAGCTCGGCCTCGCCGAGAGCATGTGGTACCGGTGACCATCTAGACGCGCATAGCGATTATAGGACGGGCCGTGCCGGGCCCACCAAAAAGAACGTTCCAATGTGCTCTGAATCATGTAGGTCAGCACTTATGGGATGTCCGTCACATGTCGGCGCCGTCACGGAGGAAAGCACGGCCTTCACCAGGCCCGTTCTCGCCATTCATGGCGTCGGGAGACAAAAGAGTACGGCCGATCCTGATAGGACCGGCCGCACGGTGTACTGGTCGTCGAGGGATCTCCCCGACGCGACTGTGGAGAGCGGAGGGGAGGGACTCCCCTCCGCTCAGGTGGAGGTCTGGGGCGGACTGGCCGCCCCTGCCTCACGGCGAGGTACCTCGTGCTTGATCGGACCATGGTGTCCTCGGGAAGGAGGGAGGGGCGGCCAGACCCCTTCCTCGCATGCGAGGTGAGGGCTGGCCGGCGCCTCACCTGCATCCGAGTGCACCATGATGCGTGGAAGAGGCGGCCACCCCTTCCTCGCGTACGAGGGTGAGGGCTGGCCGGCCCTCACCTCGCACCCGAAACACCAGGTGCCGGCTGAGCCGGTCTAACCTCGTCGTTCGCCCTACTCGGCGGCGGAGCCGCGGGTGGAGCGCACGTGGGCGGTGTGCCCGAGACGGAGACCCGCGGGACCGGCTTCGATCCTGTGGGCCTTCCGGAACGTGACCTCCCTGTCGCCGATGACGACGGTGCCGGAGGTGACGTCGTTGCCCGTGAAGCTTCCGTCGTCACCGACGGACGCTCCTCGGACACCCTTGACCTCGATGGTGAGGCCGCCCGTCCGGCCCTTGACCGCGCGGGCGTTCGTGATGGTGATGCCGCCGTCCGGCGTGTAGGTCACGTCGTTGGGCGACTCGATGCGGAGCTCGTTACCCTGGTCAGCGGAGGACTCCTCCTCCGCGTACTGGGCGGTGAGCTCGGTCACAGTCTCCACCTGACGGCGGATCTCCTCGAGTTTGGCGGTCAGCTCCTCCCGGTCGCTGACCACGTCGTCGTACTTCGTGGTCAGTTCCCTGAACTTGCCGTCCGCCTCCTCCAGGGCGGCGTCCCTTTTCGCGAGCGCGGTGAGCGCCATGGACAGATCGGCACTCGCCCTTTCCCGCTGCTCCTCCGCCAGGCCCAGGTCGCCCTTGACCTCGCGGAGCTCGTCGGTCGCCCTCTTCAGGGCGGCCTCCATCTCCTGCTGGGCGGTGACCGGCTCGGCGGAGTTCGCGGGGGGCTCCGCCCCCACGACCTTGATGTCGAGCTCGTCGGTCACCGGATCGAGGTTGGCGTCGGGTCCGATCTGCGTCTGCTTACGGACTGCGGCGCCCTCCCCGGTCCCCTGCTTGGCGCGGGTCACCCAGTAGGCGAAGCCCGAGACCATGAGGATCCCGATCACGTTCAGGAACGAGATGTCCTGGTTCCCCGAGACCCATCCCAGCCAGTCGCCGATCGTGCCGACGATCAAGCCCGCGATGGGGGCGAACGCGAACATCACGCCCATGCTGGTCTTGCTCAGCATGTTCCTGGCCCGGTTCTGCAGGAGAATCGGACCGTCCATCGTGAATGCCGCGGCGAAGAGCCCCGCCCCGATCACCGTCGCGAGGGCGACGAGGGTGACCTCACCGGACACCCAGCTTTCCCCCTGGACGAAGGTCAGGACGATGGCAGTGCCGAGGATGATCGGCATGGCGAACAGGTTGGACACGAGCATGCCCAGGTCCTGCTTCTTCACGGTGCCCGGGTCGTTCTCCTTGCCGAAGCGGCCCAGGACCGTCGGGATGTTCCAGAAGTGCCACGCACCGCAGGCGGCCGCGAACACGCCCAGAAGGCTGAACGACGCCCCGTCCCACGGCTCGGTGACGAGGACGATCCCCGCCATGACCCCGATTCGCAGGACGATCGGCTTGATGCGGCGCTCCCGGATGTCTTCGAGGAGCCCCACGCTCACCGGACCGAGCGCCAGGACGGCGTTGGCCGCCCCGATCCCGATCGTCTGGCCGGCGAACGGCCAGGCGAGGTTCACCATGATGTTGCCCAGGAAGATCCTCGCGATCGCGCCCTTCTGGTCGGAGTTCCAGGTGGCGGGCCTCAGGGAGTTCCTGATGGTCATCCACCCGAACTGCGCCAGGAGGATGGCGAGCAGGATGATCGTCCCAGGCGTGTTGATCCAGGCACTGCCCTGGTACCACAGCATCCCGGTGGTGGCGGCGATGCCGATCGCCGACGAGACGTGCGACACGACCATGAAGGTCCTGCCTCGCCTCGCCCGGCTGACGGCATCTGGCCGCGCCTCGGTTGTGTTGGATGACGACATACGTCACCAACCTCCTTTTCGTTGTGTGTGCACCTGGCCCGTGAGGGACGCAGGTGATGATTGGTGTCATCCGGCCTCCGAGAGGCTGGATGAGCCGACTCTCTGAGTCGGCACCGTTAACAGTCCTGAAACGTGTGAGAACGGCAACACTTCTCGTCGAGGAAGCGATGTTCTCCAAGCTCCGTCGAACCGCACCGTTGCCGCGTCGGCGTGGCTTGGCACGGTCTTCGGGGAGCCCTCATCCACGCGCGCGTGGATGTCGACGGCCTCTCCGGAGAGGGGACTGCGGTGAGCGAGCTGATGGCGGGTGGGAACCTTCCGCTGCCCGACGGTGCGATCTCGATCGAGGTACCGGGGCCTTTCGACGTGTCGGCGCTGATCACCGGCGATGACCGGAAGGTGAGCGGCGACGCGGACTTCGTGTTCTTCAACCAGCCGTCCGCTCCGGGTGCCCGCCTCCAGGGCGGCTCCATCGTGGTGGATCCGCCGCGGCTGCGGCCGGGCGCCAGCCGGGTCACGGTCGTCATCAGCGCGGCCGACTCCGGGACGCCGCTGGGCGGCCTGCCGGCCCCCACACTTCGGGCCGTCGGGGGGAACGGTGCGGTTGTCGCCCGGTTCACCCCGCCGCGGCCGTCCAGCGAGACCGTCCTGCTGCTCGCGGAGATCTACCGCCGCGGGCAGGGCTGGAAGCTGCGCGCCGTCGGCCAGGGGTACTCCGACGGACTGGCCGGACTGGCCCGCGACTTCGGGGTCGACGTCACCGACGACGGTTCCCAGGCTCCTCC
>NZ_SMKH01000113.1 GCF_004348515.1 Actinomadura sp. KC345
GCCCTGCCCGCCGCCGCCCTGCCCACCGGCCTGGCCGCCGCCGCTCTGCCCACCGGCCTGACCGCCGCCTTGGCCGCCTTCGCGGTCGATGTAGTCGCCGGCCTTCTGCTGGGCCTTGTCGACCTTGTCGGCGTACTTGCCGCCGGTGCGCTCGTCGATCACGTCCCCGGCCTTCTCCACGCCCTGGCGGGCCTTGTCGGTGTTCTGGCCGAGCATCTGCTTGACCTTGTCGACGATGGACATGCGAAATCCCCCCGGATCCCTCGTCTCGTCCGCGGCGACACGCGCTTGCGCGCGGCACCCGTACAACCCGCCTATACCCGTTCTGTTGCCACAATCAATCACGTGACCTCACGAAATGCGCCCTGTGCACCACCTCCGGGGCCGCGCCCCGCCGCCCCGGACGTGCTCGCGGTCGTCGGCGCGACCGCCGCAGGCAAGTCCGACCTCGCCGTGGAACTGGCCCTGAGGCTGGGCGGGGAGGCGGTCAACGCCGACTCGATGCAGCTGTACCGCGGCATGGACATCGGCACGGCGAAGCTCACCCCCGCCGAGATGCGCGGGGTGCCCCACCACCTGCTGGACGTCTGGGACGTGACCGAGACCGCGAGCGTCGCCGAATACCAGCGGCTCAGCGCGGACGTGATCGCGTCGATCCGGGAGCGGGACCGGCTGCCGGTGCTCGTCGGGGGCTCGGGCCTGTACGTGCGGGCCGCGCTCGACCACATGGACTTCCCGGGGACGGACCCGTCCGTCCGGGCGCGGCTGGAGGGCGAACTGGCGGACGCCGGGCCGGGCGCGCTGCACGAGCGGCTGCGCGGGGTCGACCCGGCCGCGGCGGAGGCGATCCTGCCGAGCAACGGCCGCCGGATAGTCCGGGCCCTGGAGGTCATCGAGATCACCGGCCGGCCGTTCACCGCGACCCTGCCCGAGCACCGGCACCGCTACGACTCGGTCGTCCAGATCGGCCTGAGCGTGCCCAGAGACGAACTGGACGAGCGCATCGCCGTGCGGGTGGCGCGGATGTGGGACGCGGGCCTGGTCGGCGAGGTCCGCGAACTGGAGCGCGCGGGCCTGCGGGACGGCCTGACCGCCGGACGCGCCCTCGGCTACGCGCAGGTGCTCCGGGTCCTCTCGGGGGAGTGGTCGGAGGAGCAGGCCAGGGCGGACACCATCCGGGCGACCCGGCGATTCGCCCGCAGGCAGGAGTCGTGGTTCCGCCGGGACCCGCGCGTCCGGTGGCTGCCCTACGACGCCCCGGATCTGGTCGACCGGGCGCTCGCCCTGGCCACCCGGGACCTGCGGCGGAGGCCATAGAATCGGATCATGCGGTTTGTCAAGGGGCACGGCACCGAGAACGACTTCGTGATCCTGCCCGATCCGGACGGCGACCTGGACCTCGCGCCCGAGGCCGTGGCGCGGCTGTGCGACCGGCGCGCCGGGATCGGCGCCGACGGCGTCCTGCGGGTGGTCCGGACGAAGGCCGCGGGCCTCGACACGGGCGCCGAGTGGTTCATGGACTACCGCAACGCCGACGGAAGCATCGCCGAGATGTGCGGCAACGGGATCCGCGTCTTCGCGCGCTTTCTGGTCGAGGCGGGCCTCGCCGCGCCGGGGGAGTGGGACGTGGCCACCCGGGCCGGCCTGCGGAGAGTGACGCTCGGCGCGTCCGGCGACGTGAGCGTGGACATGGGCCCGGCCGAGCTGCTCGGCCACGGTGAGGCGTCCCTGGCGGGCACCGTGTTCCAGGGGCAGCGCGTCTCCGTGGGGAACCCGCATCTCGCATGCCGGGTGGACGGGCCCGTCGCCGCGCTGGATCTGTCGCGGGCGCCCGGCTTCGACCCCGGCGTCTTCCCCGACGGGGTGAACGTCGAGTTCTTCCGCGCGGTCGGGGAGCGGCACCTGGAGATGCGGGTGTACGAGCGGGGCTCGGGCGAGACCCGTTCCTGCGGCACCGGGACGGTCGCGGCCGCCGCCGCGGCCGCCGCGGGCTCGGCCGGGCCGGCCGAGTGGGTCGTGGACGTGCCCGGCGGGCGGGTGACCGTCGCGCTCGACGGCGGGACCGGCCGCCTGACCGGCCCGGCGGTGCTGGTCGCCGACGGCGAGACCCGGCCGGGCTGGATCTAGCGGAAACCCCGTCCAACCAGGGCCGGAGAGCCGGTCGGGCCGTCCCGGCTCGAACGGGACAGGTGTCCCTCACCAACGGGACCGTCCGGCGCCTAACTTCGTTCATGCACACCCTCTGGTGAATGGCCCGTACGGATCGGGATGGGAGCCCCGGTTCGTACGGAGCCTGAGGGCCGGTGGCGACCTTCTTGGCGGGGGGCGGTCACCGGCCCTCCCACCGGGTGAGAGCCGGGACACCGCGCAGCCGGCCCGCAGCTCGCGGCCGGAGCGCGTCAGAGATGGGCGCCGTTGACGGGCAGTCTGGCCCGCACCAGCGTCCCGCCCTTGGGGCCGGGGCCGACGGTGCAGGAACCTCCGAGTTCGGCCGCGCGCTCCCGCATCGATGACATGCCGATGCCGGAACGCACCTGTGAGGGCAGGCCCACGCCGTCGTCGTCCACGGAGACGTGCAGATCCCCGTTCAGGTGCAGCCGGACCACCGCGGAGCCGGCCTTGGCGTGCCGGTGCACGTTGGTGAGCGCCTCCTGGACGATCCGGTAGGCGGCGACCTCGGCGGCCGCCGGGAGCCCCTTCAGATCGCCGTCCACCTGGACGTCCACCTCCGGTCCGTCTCCCGTGGCGACGACTCCGCCCAGCGCCTGGATCGCGCCCTCCAGCCCCAGATCGTCCAGCGCGGGCGGCCGCAGCCCGTACACCAGCTCGCGGATGTCGCCGATGGTGCTCCCCATCGTCACGCGGAGCTCCTCCAGCAGCGTGTCCACCGCCTCGGGGTCGGTCTTCAGCGTGATGCGCGCGGCGTCGACCGTCATCGCGAGGCTGGCGAGCGTCGGGCCGAGCCCGTCGTGCAGGTCGCGCCGCAGCCGCCGCCGCTCCTCCTCCCGGGTGCGGAGGATGTGCTCCCTGGACCGCTGCACGTCCGCGGCGAGCCGCACCGCGTTCGCCAGCTCGGCGAGGTTGCGGGCCAGGACGCCCGAGAGCCGCGCGTCCGGCGACCGGGTGACGCCGAACAGCAGCCGGCCCACCGGCTCCCCGTGCCACACCAGCGGGATGAGCTGCGGCCGGTCGCCGAGCACGCCGTCCTCGGCCGCGATCGTCCGGCGGTCGCGGTCCAGGACCTCGATCGCGACGCCGCTGGCGTGCAGGGCCGAGCGCGCCACCTCGGCGGCCACGGCCAGCGCCGCGGCCGGGTCGGCGGCGGTCTGCAGCCGCCGGTTGAGCCGGTCGGCGATCCGGTACGGGTCGCGCTCGCCGTGGATGAACCCGTCCACCGTGCGCTGCAGCCGCCGCCGGACGGGTTCGAAGACGGCGCCCGCCACGATGGCCGCGCCCAGGCCGGAGAGCGTCCCCTCGTCGTGGGCCAGAAGGCTCGCGGTGCCGACCAGTGCGAAGTACACGCCGGTGATGACGGCCGCGAGCCCCGCGTACACGAGCGTGTGGCTGACCACGAGGTCGATGTCGTAGAGCCGGTACCGGGTGATCGCGATCGCGACGCAGACGGGGACGGCGACGATCGAGACGTTGCGCAGCGGGTCGCCGATCAGCGTGTTCTCGCCGGCGTAGATGACCGCCTCGGCGACCAGCCCCGGGTAGACGACCCAGGCGATCTGGCGCCGGACGTCGGGGGGAGACCGGACGAACCGCACCGCGATCGAGAAGAGGGCCGCCGCCAGGGTGCCGATGATGACCGCGGTGATGGCCGGCGGGATCGCGCCGAACGGGTAGACCGAGACCCCGTTGTGCCATTCGCGCACGTCCGGGTCGATCGTCAGATGGACGCAGACGATCACCGGGACGAGGCAGGCGAGCGCGAGCGCCGGCCGGAACCAGCGCGACACCAGCCGCCCGTCGGGGAAGATCAGCGGCAGGACCAGCGTCAGGGCGTAGGTGTCAACGGCCCAGAGCCAGGTGCTGAGCCAGGTGAGGAAGCCGGTTCCGGCCCAGCCGTGGAGGTCGAACCACGGGGCCATATTGAGCGAGAGGACGTACACGCCGGCGCTGAAGCCCGCCCCGAGCATGAGCCAGCCGACCGTCAGGCCCGGCCGGTGCCGCAGCAGCACGGCGGCCACCGGCGTCCAGGCGACCGCGACGAGGATCTCCGGATGCCACCAGACCATCCGCAGGTCAGGCGGCAACCGGGTACCGATCGCGAACGACGCGGCGACGAGCAGGACGGCGCCGAGCGCGACCGGGACCGCGGCGCGTCCCGCCCCGCGGTGCTGTTCTGCCGTCACGACCATGCCCACCCCAGACCAAAAGTAATGGAATGTTAAAGCGTCCTGCCCCCTGTCCTGCAGTCACAGGGGCGTCCGCCTCAGGACACCGGGACCCCCTGCCGCCGACACTGTCTCCCGTCACGGTGCGGTGGCGTGTGCCGTGATGGTAACCGCGGAAACCGGCGGAATGAACGGAATGTACAGGTCAGGGGCGTCCGGGGGGAGAGGGTGGACGTGCCAGCCGCGCCGCCCGCCGGTGCCCGGCGCACGGTGCGGGCGGCGGCTCTGAGCCCTCACAGGGGCGGGTTCGGATCGCCGCCGGCGCCGAAAACGGCCGAAATGGGCCGCGGATCCGCGGCGTGCCGGCCGCGGCGCGGGCTCGACACGGGGAGTCTGCGGGTCAGACCGGCGGAGTCAACATGCTCGCGCGGGTGAGCGCCCGGACCCCGCGCGACAGCTCCTCGGGTGAGAAGTCCCCGAGCACGAGCCGCTGCACGAGGAAGCCGGGCACCAGCGCGAACAGCGTCTTGCCGACCGCCGCGACGTCGGTGTCGGCCGGAAGGGACCCGGCTTCGACGAGCCGGGCCGTGTAGGACGTCCAGGTCTCGCGGAGAGCGTTCACGTTGGCGGCGACGTAGGTGGCGATCTCCGGGTCGTGCATGGCGAGGGCCCACGCCTCCGGCGCGAGCTTCAGCGGCCCGTTCTCGCCGGACAGGGCGACGGCCTTGGTCGTGAGCCGCTCGACCATCTCGTCCAGCGGCAGCAGGGGGTCGCTGCGCGAGAGGTCGGCGAAGTACACGTGGATGTCGCCGACGACCGTGGAGATGTTGGCCTCGATGATCTCGTTCTTGCTGCGGAAGTAGCGGTAGACGGCGCCGGCCGACAGCCCGGACTCGGCGAAGATGTCCTGCATGGACGTCGCGTGGACGCCCTTGCGGATGAAGCAGGCGCGGGCTGCGTCCACGATCTGCCGCCGCCGCCGCTCCAGGTGCTCCTCGCTGACCCTCGGCATGGGGCAACAATAAAACGAACGTTCGTTTCTTGACAAGCCGGGATCGGGGTGTGACTCTTTTCCTAAAGAGAACGGACATTCGCTTTATTTAGGAGCCGACCATGCGGTCCTCCCTCGCCCGGCGCGCCGCCGGCGTCGCCGTCGCCGCCGCGCTGCTGCAGCTCATCATGATGACCGCGTTCACCTGGCCGGCCGCGCGCGTGGCGCCGCGCGACGTCCCGGTCGTCGTGGCCGGCCCGCAGGCCGCAGCCGTCGCCGAACGGCTGGAGCGGGAACGGCCGGGAACGTTCGACGTGGAGACACGGCGGGACGAGGCGGCCGCCCGCGCGGCGCTCACCGGCCGCGAGGCCTACGGCGCCATCGTCACCACCCCGTCCGGTCCGAAGGTGCTCACCGCCTCCGCCGCCTCGCCGGTCGTCGCCCAGCAGCTCGGGGCGCTGGCCCAGAACCTCGCCCGGACGGACGCGGCGCCCGCCCCGCCCGCACCGGCCGTCCACGACGTCGTCGCCGCCGACTCCGACGATCCGCGCGGGTCCGGATTCGGATCGCTCGTGCTGCCGCTGGTCATGTCCGGGCTCGCGGCCGCGGTGCTGCTGACGTTCGCGGTCCCCGCGGCCGCCTGGCGCGCCGCCGGCGCCGTGCTGTTCGCGGTGCTGGGCGGCCTCGGCGTGGCGGGCGTCGCGCAGGGCTGGCTGTCGCTGCTCCCCGGCCCGTACCTCGCGGTCGCCGGGGTCATGTCGCTGACCATCCTCGCCGTGACCGGCACGGTCGCCGGCCTGGCCGCCGCCTTCGGGCGACCCGGCCTCGGCGCCGGCGCGCTCACGCTGCTGCTGCTCGGCAACCCGCTGTCGGCCGCCACCTCGGCGCCGGAGCTGCTCCCGCAGCCGTGGGGCGACCTCGGCCAGCTCCTCCCGCCGGGCGCGGCGGCGACGCTGCTGCGGTCGGTGGCCTTCTTCGACGGTGCGGCCGCCGCCGGGCCGCTGGCGATCCTCGCCGTCTGGGCCGCCGCCGGGTTCGCGCTCCTGTCCGCGGCCGGCCTGCGCGGCCGCACCCGGAACGAGACCGCACCCGACCGCGAACCCGTTTCCGCCTGACGTCGGGAGCCGGCTCCACGCCCGTCGCGCGGACGCCGATCTCCCGGCTCCCGTGAATTTCCTGCGCGTTGTGTGTCCGGACAGTAGCATTCCGTGATCGATGCTGGATGGTCCGGAGGTGGGGCATTGGCGGGGTTTCTGCTGCGCCGGGTGGTCAACCATGGGGTGCTGGTCGTGCTCGCGGCAAGCCTCGCCTACCTGCTCGCCGCCACCGCGCTCGATCCCCGCGCCGCCTTCGAGGGCCGCGCTCCCCGCCCGCCCGAGGCCGTCGTCGACGCCAGGCTCACCGCCCTCAACCTCAACGACCGGACGCCGCTGGCCGAGCGCTACCGCACCTGGGCCCGGGGCGTCCTCCATGGCGACTTCGGCAGGACGCAGGAGGGCGAACGGGTCAACGCCGAGTTATGGCGCCGTCTCGGTGTGAGCCTCCGGCTCCTGATCCCCGGAGCCCTGTCAGGGGGCGTCCTCGGGGTCCTTCTTGGAGCCTATGCGGCGGTGATGCGCGGACGGTCCGCCGATCGGCTCATTACGTTCGGGTCCTATCTGCTCTTGGCGGCGCCCGTGTTCGTCCTGGCCGTGCTGTTGCAGACCATTGCGAGCACGATCAACGACGCGGCGGGCGCACAGGTCTTCGTGTGGGTCGGGGAGTCCACGCCGGGGACGCCTGACGGCGGTCTGGCGGCGTTCGCCGACCGGGTACGGCATCTCCTCCTTCCGACCGCCACGATCGCGCTCGCGCAGCTCCCCCTCTACGTGCGTTACCAGCGCGGCGTGATGCTGGACGTCCTGCACGCCGACCACGTGCGGACGGCGCGGGCCAAAGGGCTCCGGAGGCGCAGGGCCCTGCTGCGCCACGGGCTGCGCGCGGCGCTGGTCCCGATGACGACCTTCTCCGCCTATGCGGCCGGGCTGCTCGTCCTCGGCGGCGTGTTCACCGAGAAGATCTTCGGCCGGCACGGGATGGGCGAATGGCTCGTCGACTCGATCGCGCGCGGCGATGTCAACGCGGTCGCGGCGATCGTCTGCGTCGCCGCCTGCGCGGTGCTGCTGGCGGGCCTGGTCGCGGACCTCCTGAACGGCGTCCTCGACCCGCGCGTCCGCTCGGGGGCCGTGCGATGACACGGCGGGGCGCGGCCGGGCTCGCCCTGCTCGCGCTGGCGTTCCTGGTGGCGTTCGCCGGGCCGCTCGTCTCCCCCTGGCGCTGGGACGAAACGGACTTCACCGCGTTCCGGCAGGCACCGTCCACGCGGCACTGGCTGGGGACCACGCAGAGCGGGCGCGACGTGTTCGCCCTCACCCTGCGCGGAGCGCAGAAGTCGCTGGTGATCGGCCTGCTCGCCGGTGTGCTCTCCACCGTGCTCGCCGCGCTCGTCGGCGCCGTGGCCGGATTCGCGGGCGGCCTGCTCGACCGGACCCTGATGCGGGGCGCCGATCTCCTGCTGGTGCTCCCGTCGTTCCTCGTCGTCGCCGTCCTGGCGCCGCGGACGGGCGGGGACTGGCCGCTGCTCGTGCCGCTGCTGGCCGCGTTCATGTGGATGGTCACCGCCCGGATGACGCGCGCCGTGGCGATCTCGCTGCGCGGGCGCGAGTACGTGCTCGCGGCCCGTTTCGCGGGGGTGGGCACGCCGCGCGTGATCGTCCGGCACCTGCTGCCGGGGCTCGCGTCGCTGCTGGCCGTGGACGCCGGCCTGAACGTCAGCGCCGCGATCGTCGCCGAGAGCGGGCTGTCGTGCCTCGGGCTCGGGGTCCGGCCGCCGGACGTCTCGCTGGGCACGGTCATCGCCGACGCGCACGGCGCCGCGGCCGTGGACCCGTGGTGGTTCGGGTTCGCCGCCGGGTTCCTCCTGCTGATCGTCCTCGCGGTGAACCTGCTCGGCGACGGGCTGCGCGACGCCCTCGATCCGGTGGGCGGGCGGTGACGGTGCTGCGGGCCGCCGACCTGAGCGTCGGCTACGTGCCCGGTATGCGCGCGGTACGAGGGGTGAGCTTCACGGTGGCCGCGCGGGAGGTCCTCGGGATCGTCGGCGGGTCGGGCTCGGGCAAGACCACGCTCGCGCTCGCCGTCATGGGGCTTCTTCCGGAGGGCGCCCGGGTGACGGGCTCGGTGCGGTTGCGCGACGAGGAGCTGGTCGGGCGGTCCGATGCCGAACTGTCCCGGGTGCGCGCCTCGGGCCTGTCGATGGTGTTCCAGGATCCGCTCTCGGCGCTCAGCCCCTTCCTGACGGTGGGGGAGCAAGTCGCCGAGGCCGTCCGGATACGGTCCGGGGCCGGCCGCGCGGCGGCGCGCGTGCGAGCCGTGGAACTGCTCGACCTGGCCGCCGTTCCGAACGCGGCCCGGCGCGCTCGCGCGTACCCGCACGAGTTGTCCGGCGGGATGCGGCAGCGCGTGATGATCGCCATGGCGATCGCCGGCGACCCGGCCGTGATCCTGGCGGACGAGCCGACGGCCGCGCTGGACGTGACCGTCCAGGCGCGGGTCCTGGACGTGCTCGGCACCGTCGGGGACGCGACGGGCGCCGCGATCGTACTGATCACGCATGACCTGGGGGTCGTCGCGGGATTCGCCGACCGCGTCATGGTGATGCGTGAGGGCAGGGTCGTGGAGACGGGGCCGGTGGAGCGGATCTATCGGGAGCCGCGTGCCGCCTATACGGCCGAACTGCTGCGTTGCCTCCCTCGCATAGGAGACCAGGATCCGCCTCGGCATCGGCCTGAGCGTCCCGTCGTGCTGGAAGTGGACGGCCTGGTCCGGCACTGCCCCGTCCTCAAGGGAGCGCTGGTGCGACGCCGGGCCGGGACCGTGCGCGCCGTGGACGGCATCGGGTTCGAGGTCCGGGAAGGCGAGGCGCTCGCCCTGGTGGGGGAGTCGGGATGCGGCAAGACCACGACCCTGATGGAGATCCTGCGGCTGGCACGGCCGGAGAAGGGGCGTGTGGTCGTCCTCGGTCAGGACACGGCGTCGTTGAACGCGGCCCGGCGGAAGGCCCTGCGGCGACACATCCAGATCGTGTTCCAGGACCCCGTCGCGTCGCTCAACCCCCGGATGCGCGTTGCCGACGCCATCGCCGAGCCTCTGACCGCACACGGCGTCCGGTCGTCGCCGCTCCGCGGCCGTGTGACGGAGCTGCTGGGCCTGGTGGGCCTGAAGACCGACCATGCCCGGCGCTACCCCCATCAACTCTCGGCCGGGCAGAAGCAGCGTGTGGCCATCGCGAGGGCCCTCGCCGTGGAACCTCGCCTCCTGCTCTTGGACGAGCCCGTGGCGGCGTTGGACGTTGCGGCGCAGGCGAGCGTCATGGCTCTGCTGGAGAGCCTCCGCGACCGACTCGGTCTGGCGTATCTGCTCGTCTCCCATGACCTGGCCATCGTCCACCGAATCGCCCACCGAGTCGCCGTCATGCACATGGGGCGCATCGTCGAGTCAGGGACGGTGCAGCACGTGTACAAGGCGCCGGCCCACCCGTACACACGCGCCTTGCTGGACGCGGTCCCGCCGCCCCATCCGTCTCTGGGACGCCATCGTCGCGTCCTCCTACGAGGAGATCCCCCCGACCCCATGTCACCGCTCAGTGGATGCCGTTTCCGTAGCCGTTGCCCGCGCTATCCCACCCTCGCGGTAGCGGACGCACGCCTTTGCGAAGAACAGGACCCGCGGCTGTGCGGAGATCCGGATCGGTCGGTCGCCTGCCATCACCTGCTGGGCGGAGCCGAGGTCGGGCGGTGAAACGGATACTCGTCGCAGTCCTCTTGGGTACCGCGCTCATGACCGGATGCAACGGCCCTGAGCAGCCGAGCGTGTCGAATGCGGACGGGCGGCTACCGGCCTCCGACATCAACCCGACCCCGCGCGACCGTGTGGTGAACGGCGGGACGCTGCGCTGGCCGCTGCCGGAGTTCCCGACCCAATGGAACTTCAATCACGTCAACGGCACCACAGGGGCCGTCGAGCGCGTCATCCAGGGCGTCCTGCCCCATCTGATGCGTGCCGATGAGAAGGCGCTTCCGCGTCCCGTCCCCGAATATCTCCGGTCGGCCACGCTGGAGCGCACCGAGGGCGGTCAGACGGTCACGTACAGGCTCAACCCACGAGCGACGTGGTCGGACGGCAGGCCGATCGGCTACGCCGACTTCGTGGCGCAGGCCCGCGCGCTCTCTGGGCGCGACCCGCGCTACGAGGTCTCCTCCGTCACCGGTTACAGCCGCATCAAGCGCATCGAACGAGGCATCGGCGAACACACGGTCAAGGTGACGTTCGGCGGGACGTACGCGGATTGGCGAAGCCTGTTCAGCCCGCTCTACCCCGCCACCGCGTACTCCGGCCCGCACGCGTTCAACACCGGGTGGAAGAACCGTATGCACGTCACGGCCGGCCCGTTCAGAGTCCAGGAGATCGACCGGACGGACAAGACCGTCACCCTGGTCCGGGACCCTGCCTGGTGGGGGCGGCCCGCGAAACTCGACCGGATCGTCTATCGGGCGATGGATCCGGGCGCGATGCCCGGCGCGTTCGCCAACGACGAGATCGACCTCATGGACATCGGCCTGGACGCGGGCGCGCTGCGGCGGGTCCAGGGAGTGCCCGGCGCGTCCGTGCGCCGGGCGGGCGGGCCGGACTGGCGGCACTTCACGCTGAACGCGGCCTCGCCCGTCCTGTCCGACACGCGGGTCCGGCGGGCCGTCATGCTCGGCATCGACCGGGACGCGATCGCCCGGTCCGACCTTGCCGGTCTCGGAGTCCCCGTGCGGACGCTCGGCAACCACTTCTACGTCAACACCCAGGACGGCTACCGGGACAACTCCGGCGACCTCGGCGGGTACGACCCGGGCCGCGCCAGGCGGCTCCTGGACGAGGCGGGCTGGAGGCTCCACGGCAAGTACCGTTCCAAGGACGGACGGACACTGGCGCTGCGTTTCGTCTTTCCGTCCGGGGTCCCCACCAGCGAGCGGGAAGGGGAACTGGCGCGGGCGCTGCTCGAACGCATCGGGGTCCGGGTGGACATCGAGCCCGTGCCGGCCGACGACGCGTTCGGCAGGCACGTGACGCCGGGGAACTTCGACATCGTCCCGTTCTCCTGGCTGGGCACGTCCTTCCCGGTGTCGACGATGCAACCGGTCTTCGCGAAGCCGCACGGTGACCGCCTCCAGCAGAACTTCTCGCGCGTCGGGAGCGAGGCCATCGACACGGCCATGGACCGTGCCATCGCGGAAGTCGACCCGGCGAGAGTTCACGTCCTCGTGAACAGGGCCGACCGGCTCGTCTGGCGCCAGGCGTCGGTCTTGCCGCTGTACCAGCGTCCCCAGCTCGTCGCCACGCGCGCGAACCTGGCCAACCTGGGCGCCTGCGGCTTCGTCGAGCCCGCCTACCAGGACATCGGGTTCACGGGCCCGCCCTAGTCCCCGGGGAACGCGAGTTCGATGCCCGTAAGGTCGCTGGTGTACCGGGCGTTCCACACGTACAGCCGCAGGTCCTCTGCGGAGACGCCTTCGTCGACCGGGAGTTCGGAGGCGATCCGCACCACGTACGAGGCGCCCGCCGGGATCATCGAGCTGCCGTTCTCGTCGACGGGCGGCTTCGCCCCGTCGACCCGGCCGGTGATCTCGCTGCGGTTGGGGAGCGTGCACATGTCGTCGGGGATCCCCGCCTGCGGCATGCACCGCTCCCGCGCGGACGAGGGGACCTGCGCCCTCGGCATGAACAGGTCGGCGGGGTAGTCCAGCAGCACGGGCCGCCGCTGGCTGTTGGTGAGGACGTAGTCCGCGTACGCGTACGTCGTGCCTGGCGGCGGGGCCTCGGTGGCGCCGAGCGGTTCCGGATCGGTGCCGGACTCGACGGCGGCGAGGCTGTAGCCGTAGCCCTCCGGGGTGGTGAAGTTGACCGGGGGACCGGCTTCCGGGGACGGCACCGACGGGTGCCGCGCCGTGGCGCTGCTCTGACCGGCCAGCGTGGGCGAGGCGGCGTCCCCGCCCGGGTCGCCCGGCCGGACGACCACGATCGCGGTGGCCACCGCGGCGATGCCCACGGCCCCGGTGAGGGCCCCGGCGAGCCCGATCCTGCCCGCGTTGCGTTTCTTTCTCCGGCGGTGCGTACGGTACGGCTGGCGGCTGTTCGACATCTTCTGCGTGCTCCCTTGGGCCGCTCCAGGCTCGGTAAGCGCGTCCTTTGTCTCAAGCAGTCGGACACGATACCTGACGGCCCGGATCGGCGGCGGTCCAGGTCACGGGGTTACGAATCGCGCGCGACGAGCGCGTCGCGGCCCAGTCCCCGCAGGGAGGCGTCCAGCACCTGCGCGGTGTGCGCGATCGCGATGCCGGCGCCGCGCCGGCGCAGCGCGGTGGCGATCTGCATGGAGCAGCCGGGGTTGGCCGCGACCAGTAGTTCGGCTTGCGTGGCGTCCACGTTCACCGCCTTGCGGTCGCCGAGTTCTCCGGCGGCCTCCGGCTGGAAAAGGTTATAGGTTCCGGCCGAGCCGCAGCAGATGTCGGGTTCGGCGACCTCCCGGACGGTGAGCTCGGGGATCGCGGCCAGCAGCGCCCGGGGCTGGTCGCGGACGCCCTGCGCATGGGAGAGATGGCACGCGTCGTGGTAGGCGAGCGTGACCGGAAGCGGTCTCCGCTCGGCGCGCGGCCCGAGTTCCACGAGGAACTCCGCGAGGTCCCTGGTCTTCGCGGACAGCGCCTCGGCGCGGCGCGCCCAGGCGGGCTCGTCCGCCAGCAGCGCCCGGTACTCCTTCATCGCCGACCCGCAGCCGGCGGAGTTCACCACGATGACGTCGGCGGACTCGAACGTCTCGACCGTCCGGCGGGCGAAGGCGCGGGCCTCCTCCTCGCGCCCGGAGTGCAGGGACAGCGCCCCGCAGCACCCCTGGCCGCGCGGGATGACGACGTCGCAGCCTTCGAGCGCCAGGACGCGGGCGGTGGCCGCGTTGACGCCCGGGAAGAACTCGCCCTGCACGCAGCCGGTCAGCATCCCGACCGTGGCGCGGTACCCGCCGCGCGCGGCCACCCGCTCCGGAAGCCTCGGCGACGGGCCGAGGGGCGGCGCGAGCCGCTCCATCGCGGCGAGCGACGGCGACAGGCGCTCCAGCACGCCGCTGCGCCGGACGAGCCGCTCCAGCCCCGACTTCTGGTACGCGCGCAGAGGCCCGCGCAGGGCATGGAGCCGCCGCTTGTACGGGAACAGCTGGAAGACCATCTCCCGTATGGCCCGCTCCTTGAGCGAACGGGGGTGCTCGCGTTCGACGTCGGCCCTGGTCATCTCGATCAGGCGGTCGTACTGCACACCGGACGGACAGGACGTCACGCACGCCATGCATCCGAGGCAGGCGTCGAAATGCTCGACCATCGCGCCGCTGAGCGGCTCTCCGTCAGCGTGCTGCTGCATGAGGTGGATGCGGCCTCTGGGCGAGTCCATCTCCTCGCCCCACAGCACGTACGTGGGGCATGTGGGCAGGCAGAAACCGCAGTGCACGCACTCGCCGAGCAGTTTCGGCATGTCCTCCTGGGCGGACATCAGATTCCTCCAACGAAACGGCCGGGGGACAGCCGATGGTCCGGGTCGAACTGGTCCTTCACACGCCGCATCAGCGCGAGTGCCGGAACCGGGCCCCACACGTCGATCCCGCCCCGCACCTCTTCGGGGGCGTAGCGGACGACGGCGCCGCCACGGTGCCGGGCCAGCACGTCCCGAAGGCGGCTCAGGATGCCGGCCACCGTGCCGGGTGACGACCCAGCGGGGAGACCCACATGGCCATGTCCGACGCCGCTCCACGTGAGGGCGACCTCAGGGCCGACCATGGTGAGAAGTTCGCGGAGTGCGGGCGGCGGTGCGCTGATGTCGATGAGGGTGGTGCCGTCCGGGTAGCGTCCCCAGCCGTCCGGCGCGGTCTCGGAGACCGCGGCCTTCTCGCCGAGGAGCCCGGCCGTCCGTTGCGCGCGCGCGGCGACCCCGTCCGGGACGCCTTCCAGGAGGACGGAGACCGTTCCAGGGGCGATGTACTCGACGGCACTGGGCGCCACGGGCGAGTGGAGGATGCTCTGAACGGCGTCGTGCGTGTCCTCGGGCCCGCTCACGGCGCACGTCACGTAGGCGGTGGCGGCGGGAACGGGATGAAGGCGGAAGGTGGCGTCCACGATCAGGCCGAGGGTCCCGTACGAGCCGGAGAAGAGCCGCCCCAGGTCGTATCCGGCGACGTTCTTGACGACCTTGCCGCCCGAACGCGCGACCTGACCGTCCGCCCGGACGATCGTGAGCCCGATGACCAGGTTGCGGGGCGTCCCGTAGAGCGAGCGGAGGGGGCCGGCCGCGCCGGTGGCGATCGTCCCGCCGACCGTGGAACCGGGCAGAGGACGGTCGAGGGCGAGCCGCTGGCCGCGTTCCGCGAGCCTCTCGTTGAGGCGCTCCATCGGCAGCCCGGCCTCTGCCTTCGCGACCAGATCCCCTGCGGCGTGCTCTAGGAGACCGTCCATCCGATGGGTGTCGACGAGCAGATCGCACCGCTCCGGAGGCGTCCCCCAGTCCAGGCGGGTCTCGGCACCCCGCGGGACGATGGCGAGACCCTTCTCAGCAGCGACGCGCATGACGTCGGCGACCTCGGCCAGGTTCTTCGGCGCGGCGACGAGGGCGGGCTCGACGCCGAGCACGCCCTCCGCCGGCTCACCGCGCCGCACGTCGCCGCAGACCTTCGCCAGGGCGTCGAGTGCCTGCATCAGAAGAGGTCCGCCTTTCCCTCGAACGGGTGGGGGCCCTTGCGCACGCCGGGCACCTCGCCGCACATGCGCGGCGTCGGGAAGACCTTGCCGGGGTTGCACAGCCCCGCGGGGTCGAAACCGCAACGGACCATCTGCATCGTGTCCAGGTCGGTGTCGGTGAACATCCGCGGCATGTAGCGGGACTTGTCCACGCCGACGCCGTGCTCGCCCGTGATGGAGCCCCCGTGCTCGATGCACAGGTCGAGGATCGCGCCCGAGACCGCCTCCGCGCGTTCCTCCGCGCCCTCCTCCGCGTCGTCGAACAGCACCAGCGGATGCAGGTTGCCGTCGCCCGCGTGGAACACGTTCGCCACCCGCACGCCGGATTCCGCCGACAGCGCGTCGATGCTCGCCAGGACCTCCGGCAGCGCCGTCCGCGGGATGACGCCGTCCTGGACGATGTAGGCGGGGCTGATCCGCCCCACCGCGGCGAACGCGGACTTGCGGCCCTTCCAGATCAGCGCCCTCTCCTCGTCGTCGGCGGCGACGCGGATCTCGAACGCGCCGGCGTCCCGGCACAGGCGCTCGACCTCGGCGAACTGGGCGGCGACCTCCGGCTCCGGGCCGTCCAGCTCCACGATCAGCACCGAGCCGGCGCCGGGCGGGTACTCGCACCGAACCGCGGCCTCCGCCGCCTCGATCGACAGGGCGTCCATCATCTCGATCGCCGCCGGGACGACGCCCGCGCCGATGATCGCCGACACCGCGGCGCCGCCCGCCTCGATCGACTCGAACGCCGCCAGCAGCGTCTGCACGGTCTCCGGCAGCCGCGTCAGCCGCACCGTGATCTTGGTGGTGATGCCGAGCGTGCCCTCCGCCCCGACGAACACGCCCAGGAGGTCGTAGCCCGGCGCGTCCGCCGACAGCTCGACCAGCTCGCCGTCCGGCGTGACGACCTCGCAGGCCAGCACGTGGTGAGCGGTGAACCCGTACTTGAGGCAGTGCGCCCCGCCGGAGTTCTCCGCGACGTTCCCGCCGACCGAGCAGATCTGCTGGCTGGACGGGTCCGGTGCGAAGTAGTACCCGTGGGGGCGGACGGCCCGCGTCACGTCCAGGTTGATCACGCCGGGCTCCACCACCGCCCGCCGGCCCGGGATGTCGACCTCCAGGACCCGGCGCATCCGGGACGTGACGATCAGCACGCCGTCCACGCGGGGCAGCGCTCCGCCGGACAGGCCCGTCCCCGATCCGCGCGCCACGTACGGGATGCCGGCCGCCGCGCACTCGCGCACGATCGCGGCGACCTGCCCGGCGTCGTCGGGCAGCACGACCAGGCCGGGCGTCGCCCGGTGGTTGGTCAGCCCGTCGCACTCGTACGTGCGCACCCGCGCCGGGTCGGTGATCACCCGGTCGGCTCCGAGTACCGGCTCCAGCCGGGCCGCGAGCGCGGCGAGTCGCGGTTCCATCACTTCACTCTCCTCCGCGGCCGGAGGCCCCGCAAGATCGGGCACCCGGCGGAAACCGGCGGCCGCCCCCGAGGGTTACGGGAACTGCTGGTAGGCGGGGGTGGTGAGGAACTCGGAGTACTCGTCGGCCAGGGTGACCTCCTTGAAGAGGGTCACGGCCTGGTTGTAGCGGGGCTCGTTGTAGGCGGCGCCCAGCTCGTCCCTGATCTTGCCGAGCTCCTCGTCCAGGAGCTGCTCGACCCACTCCTTGGTGATCTTCCTGCCCTCGGCGGTGGAGACGCCGTTGTAGATCCACTGCCACACCTGGGAGCGCGAGATCTCGGCGGTCGCGGCGTCCTCCATCAGGTTGTGGATCGCGACCGCGCCGGCGCCGTCCAGCCAGGTGGCGAGGTAGCGCAGCGCCACGTCGATGTTGTTGCGCAGGCCGGTCTCGGTGATCTCGCCGGGGGTGTCCTTGATGTTGAGCAGGTCGGCGGCCGAGACCCTGACGTCCTCGCGGAGCCGGTCCAGCTGGTTCGGCCGGTCGCCGAGGACGCCGTCGAAGACCTCCCGGCACACGGGGACGAGGTCGGGGTGGGCGACCCAGGAGCCGTCGAAGCCGTCCCCGGACTCGCGGGACTTGTCGGCCCGGACCTTCTCCAGGGCGACCTTGTTGACCTCCTCGTCGCGGCGGGACGGGATGAACGCCGCCATGCCGCCGATCGCGTGGGCCCCGCGCTTGTGGCACGTCCGGACGAGCAGCTCGGTGTAGGCCCGCATGAACGGGGCGGTCATCGTGATCGCGTTCCGCTCGGGCAGGATGAACTCCGCGCCCCGTTCCCGGAACTTCTTGATCACCGAGAACAGGTAGTCCCAGCGGCCGGCGTTCAGGCCGGCGGAGTGGTCGCGCAGCTCGTAGAGGATCTCCTCCATCTCGAACGCGGCAGGGATCGTCTCGATGAGCACGGTCGCGCGGATGGTGCCGCGCGGGATCCCCAGGTGGTCCTGGGCCAGGTTGAACGCGTCGTTCCAGAGCCGCGCCTCAAGGTGGCTCTCCATCTTGGGCAGGTAGTAGTAGGGGCCCTTGCCCTTGTCGAGCTGGCGGCGGGCGCAGTGGAACAGGTACAGCCCGAAGTCGAACAGGGAACCCGACATGGGCTCGCCGTCGACGAGGAGGTGCTTCTCCTCCATGTGCCAGCCGCGTGGCCGGACGACGATGGTCGCGAGTTCCGCGTCGGCCTTGAGCGCGTAGGACTTGCCGCTCTTTTCGTCGGTGAAGTCGATGGTGCGGTCCAGGGCGTCACGCAGGTTGAGCTGCCCCTCGATCATGTTGTCCCACAGGGGCGTGTTGGCGTCCTCGTGGTCGGCCAGCCACACCTTGGCGCCCGAGTTGAGCGCGTTGATGGTCATCTTCCGGTCAGTGGGGCCGGTGATCTCGACGCGGCGGTCCTCAAGGCCGGGCGCGGGCTCGGCGACCCGCCAGGAGTCGTCGTCCCGGACGCCGGCGGTCTCGGGCAGGAAGTCCAGCGTCCCGCCCTCGGAGAGCCTGCGCTGGCGTTCGGCCCGCGCCTGGAGAAGCTCCTTGCGGCGGGCGCCGAACTCGCGCTGCAGGGCGGCGAGCAGGCCGAGCGCCTCGGGGGTCAGGATCTCCTCGTACCGCTCGCCGAGGGGTCCGGTGACCTCGATGCCTTCCAGTCCAGCCATCTGCCCGCCCTTTCGTATAGCGAAATTTCACTTCTGTTATGTGGAGACGGTACTCGGCGCCTTCGGCCTCGGTCAAAGCGGGTCCGTCCTGCCCGTACTCCCCATGCCTGCACCACTCCCCGCGCGCGCTTGCGTCAACCAGGGCGAGGCTTAGATCGGCCTGGGGGATAAGCAGGTGACCGCTGCGACGGTGCGTGAGACGATCGCGGGGAAGATACAGCCGCAAGGCGGCGTTCTACTGAGGACCTATGACTCAACCTTTCTCTGCAGACCAGACCCGCACCCCGGACGAGTTCGAGACCCCCGACACGGCCGGGTTCGAACCCATGACGGGCGAACTCGACCTTGAGGACCGGCGGGCACTGCGCCGCGTCGCGGGCCTGTCCACCGAGCTGACCGACGTCACCGAGGTCGAGTACCGCGCCCTCCGGCTGGAGCGGGTCGTCCTCGTGGGCGTCTGGACGGAGGGGACGGCCGAGACGGCCGAGAACTCCCTGCGCGAACTCGCGCTCCTCGCCGAGACCGCCGGCTCCGAGGTGCTCGACGGCCTCGTCCAGCGCCGGTCCCGTCCCGACCCCGCCACCTACATCGGCTCCGGCAAGGCCGCGGAGCTGCGCGACGTCGTCATCGCCGAGGGCGCCGACACCGTCATCTGCGACGGAGAGCTGGCTCCGAGCCAGCTACGGCACCTGGAGGAGATCGTCCAGGTCAAGGTGATCGACCGCACCGCGCTGATCCTGGACATCTTCGCCCAGCACGCCAAGAGCCGCGAAGGCAAGGCGCAGGTCGAGCTCGCGCAGCTCAACTACCTGCTGCCGCGGCTGCGCGGCTGGGGCGGGAACCTGTCCCGGCAGGTCGGCGGGCGCGCCGCGGGCGGCATCGGCATCGGCGGCCGCGGTCCCGGCGAGACGAAGATCGAGTTGGACCGGCGGCGGATCCGCACCCGGATGGCCAAGCTGCGCCGGCAGATCGACGGCATGGCCAAGTCCCGCGAGACCAAGCGCGGTGAGCGGCGCCGCAACGCGGTGCCCGCCGCCGCCATCGCCGGCTACACCAACGCGGGCAAGTCGTCCCTGCTCAACCGGCTCACCGGCGCCGGGGTGCTGGTGGAGGACGCGCTGTTCGCCACCCTCGACCCCACCGTCCGGCGCGCCGAGACGCCCGGGGGGCGCGCCTACACCCTCGCCGACACGGTCGGGTTCGTCCGGCACCTGCCGCACCAGCTCGTCGAGGCGTTCCGCTCCACGCTGGAGGAGGTCACCGACGCGGGGCTGATCCTGCACGTCGTGGACGGCTCCGACGCCGATCCCGAGGCGCAGATCGACGCCGTCCGCGAGGTGCTGCGCGAGATCGGCGCCGACGGGATCCCCGAGCTGGTCGTCATCAACAAGGCCGACGCCGCCGACGACCTCGCGATCGCCCGCCTCCAGCGCCGGGAGCCGCACAGCGTCGTCGTGTCCGCCCGCACCGGGTTCGGCATCGAGGACCTGCGCGCGGCCGTCGAGGCGGACCTGCCCGGCCTGGAGAGCGAGCTGCACGCCCTGGTGCCCTACGACCGCGGCGACCTCGTCGCCCAGGTCCACGAGCGCGGCGAGGTCCTCAAGCAGGAGCACCTGGCCGAGGGCACGATGCTCCACGCCAGGGTCCCGGACGACCTCGCCGGGGAACTGGCCCGCTACGAGGCCGTGGCCCCGACCTCCTGACGATCCCACCGGGTCACCACTGACCCGGTGGGGTTTCGGACGGTTCAAGATGGTGTTCGATGCTGTCTGGAAGCGGTCGCCGCGTCTCTCCCGGTCGCCGAACGGTGACAGCTTTCCCAATCGGCTTGACGGTTCGGTTGAAATCCGTACCGTCATAGAGCTAGAGGCGGGGTGAGGGCTGTCGATGCGCTGCGATCAGAGGTTGTCGGACGGGCCTTCAGTGCACTACCGTGACGAAACCGATATCTCCGGTCTCGTTGCCGATGGTGGTCTCCCGATCACCCGACCCACCGACGGTGAGTCGCCGGCACATGGCCGGCGTTTCGGATCGAGAGCAGGTGGCCCACTCCATGAAAGATCCAGGCGCCGGAGCGAGAGCGGGTGGCGTGCCCCTGTGCGCGCTGAGCCGCGCGTGGCCCCCAGCAGGCCGGTGACGCCATGACCGTACGGCTGTTGACGAACATCGGCAGGCTCTGGACGGGCACCGACGTCTGCAGCAACGCCGCGGTGCTCATCCACGACGACCGGATCGTCTGGGCCGGGCCCGCCTCCGACCTCCCGCAGCGCGTCCCCGGCATCATCGACGACATCGTCGACGTCGACCACGTGGAGAACCTGGGCGGCGGCCTGGTCACGCCGGGGCTCATCGACGCGCACTCCCACCCCGTCTACGCGGGCAACCGGTGGGCCGAACTCGCGATGCGCACCAGCGGCTCGTCCCACTCCGCCATCACCGCCGCGGGCGGCGGCGTCAACTCCACGGTGACCGTCACCCGGGGAACCGACCCCTGGACGCTCTGCAACGGCGTCCGCGAACGGCTCCGCCAGTGGATCCTCGCGGGGACCACGACCGTCGAGGCCAAGACCGGATACCACCTCACCCGGGACGGCGAACTCGCCGACATCCGCATGCTGCGGTCGCTGGAGGGCGAGCCCTCCATGCCGCGCATCCACGCCACGTTCCTGGCCGCGCACATCCTGCCGCCGGAGTTCTTCGGCCGCCGCCGCGACTACATCGAGGCCGTCCGGCTGTGGGCCGGCGACGCCGCCGTGGCCGGCGCCGACTCCATCGACGTCTACTGCGACGAGGGCCACTTCACCGCCGAGGAGGCCCGCGCCCTCCTGCTCACCGGCAAGCGCGCCGGGCTGAAGGCGCGCATGCACGCCTGCGCCAACGAGCGCATCGGCGCGGCCCAGGTCGCGGCCGAGGTCGGCTGCGCGTCCGCCGACCTGCTCACCCAGGCCAACGACGACGACATCAAGGCCCTCGCGCACGCCGGCGTCACCGCCACCGTCTGCCCCGGCAGCGCCCTGAACAGCAGCCGCGCCCCGGCGCCCGTCCGGCAGATGCTCGACCGCGGCGTCACCATCGCCCTCGGCACCGACCATAACCCGGGCCAGTGCGGCATCACGTCGATGCCCCTCGTCATCGGGCTGTCGGTCGCCATGTTCGGCCTCAGCGTCACCGAGGCGCTGCGCGCCGCCACCCTCGGCGGCGCCGCCGCGCTCCGTGTCGGCGACCGCGGCTCCCTCGCCCCGGGCATGCTCGCCGACATCGTGCTGTGGGACGCCGACCACGAGGGCGCCTTCGCCTGGGCGTTCGGGCTGCGCGCCCTCCGGATCTGGCGCGGCGGAGTCCCCGTTCAGGCCTGACACGCGCCGCCGGCGGAACGGTAGTGTCCTGCCATGGGCAGCGCGGTCGCGGTCGTCACGGATTCCACCGCCTACCTCCCGGCGGGGCTCGCCGAACGGCACGGGCTGACCGTCGTCCCGCTGCAGATCGCCGTCGGCGGCTCCACGCGGGACGAGAGCGACATCAGCACCGCCGAAGCCGCGCGGGCGCTGAAGGAATGGCACCCCGTCACCACGTCCCGCCCGGCCCCCGAGCGGTTCGCGGACGCCTACCGGTCCGCCGCGGACTCGGGCGCCCGCGGCGTCGTCTCCGTCCACCTCTCCGCCGCCATGTCCGGGACGGTGGAGGCGGCGCGGGCCGCCGCCGAGGACGCCCCGGTGCCGGTGACGGTCATCGACAGCGGAACCATCGGCATGGGCCTCGGGTTCGCCGCCCTTTCCGCCGCGGCCGCCGCCCTGTCCGGCGGAACGGCCGGCCAGGTCGCGGACGCCGCCTCCCGCCGGGCCGCCCTCACCCGCTCCCTCATCTGCGTCGACACCCTCGAACACCTGCGCCGCGGGGGCCGCATCGGCGCCGCCGCCACCCTCCTCGGCTCCGCGCTCATGGTGAAGCCCCTGCTGGACATCAGGGACGGACGAATCGCGCCGCTGGAGAAGGTCCGCACCTCCTCGCGCGCACTGGCCCGCCTGGAGGAACTCGCCGTCGCCGAGGCGGGGGACCGCCGCGTCGACCTGGGCGTCCAGCACCTGGCCGCCGCCTCCCGCGCCGAGCCCCTCGCCGCCCGCCTCCGTGAACGCGTCCCGGACGCCGTGGACGTGTTCGTCGGCGAGGTCGGCCCCGTCATCGGCGCCCACGTCGGCCCGGGCATGCTCGGCGTCGTCGTGGCCCCCCAGCTCTGACCACCGCCGCCGGCCCTGAGTTATCCACAATCACCGATGCGCTCACGGCGGCCCGGAGGCCCGGCTTAGCGTCAGGCGCCATGGAACCGAGCGCCCACGACCGCCTGCAGACCCTCATGGCCCGCCTGCGCCCTCCGGAGGCACCGCCGGCCGCCCGCTTACGCGCGGCACCCGAACGGTCGAACGTCCGCATCCTCGTCCTGATCGGCGTGGTCGCCGCCGTGGTGGCCGCGGGCTACCTGTGGCTGGCGCGCCCGCGCCCCCAC
>NZ_SMKH01000114.1 GCF_004348515.1 Actinomadura sp. KC345
GGCGGGAGGCGGAGTCGACGGCCGGGCCTCCTCGACGAGCGTGTGGACGTCCGGGGGCAGCCAGTGGGGCTCGTCCGCGGGAGCGGCCAGGGCGTCCAGGAGGTGCCGGGGCGACGGCCGGTCGGCCGGATCCTTGGCCAGGCAGCCGGCCACCAGGCCGCGCAACTCGGGATCGAGGCCGGAGAGTTCGGGTTCCTGGTTGACGATCCGGAACGCCAGCGCCTCGGCGGGCCCGTCGCCGAAGGGCTTGGTCCCGGACGCGTGGGCCAGGACCATCCCGAGGGCGAACACGTCCCCGGCCGCGCTCGGCGGTTGACCGCCGGTCAGTATCTCGGGCGCCATGAATCCGGGCGTCCCGGCCCGCTGGGTGACGCCGGAGGCGTCGGCCGCGCGGGCGATCCCGAAGTCGATGACCCGCGGCCCGTCCTCGGCGAGCAGGATGTTGGACGGCTTGAGGTCGCGGTGCACCATCCCGGCGTCGTGGATGGCCTCCAGCGCCTCGGCCAGCCCCGCGCGCCCAGTGCCCGCACCGTGGGCGGGGGAAGCATCCCCCGCTCGGCGAGGACGTGCGCCAGCGAGGGCCCGGGAACGTACCCGGTGACCATCCACGGCGGATCGGCGTCGGCGTCCGCGTCGACCACCGGCGCGGTGTGGACCCCGGCGACCCGCCGGTTGGCCTCCACTTCGCGCCTGAAGCGGCTCCTGAACTCCGGGTCCGCGGCATAGGCGGGGTGGATCACCTTCACCGCGACGGGACGCCCGCCCGGCGAACGACCGTAGAACACCTCGCCCATCCCGCCCGCGCCGAGCCGGGCGGAGAGAACGCATCGACCGACCCTTGTCGGATCCGTGGAACGCAACGGCTGCATCGACACCAATCCGCGGCAGAGGATCTGGACCAATACTCGGTCAGATCATCTCAGGAAACCGCCGCATCCGCCCGGTACACGGCCATCCGGCCGCACGGGCAAGCGCCGGGTGCTTCCGCCGCCGAGCGGGAGCCGAGCGTGTTCGCCCTCCCGGGAGGAGGGCGAACACGCGGGGGTGTCACATGTTGATCATGTGGCCGGAGAGGCCGTGGACGGCCTCCTTCATCGCCTCGCCCAGGGTGGGGTGGGCGTGGACGTTGCGGGCGACCTCGTTCACGGTCAGGTCCCACTGCTGGGCCAGGGTGAGTTCGGGGAGGAGTTCGGTGACCTCCGGGCCGATCATGTGGGCGCCCAGGATCTCGCCGTACTTGGCGTCGCTGATCACCTTGACGAAGCCGTCGCCCTCGCCCATGCCGAGGGCCTTGCCGTTGGCGCTGTAGGGGAACTTGGCGGTCTTGACGTCGAAGCCCTGCTCCTTCGCCTGCGCCTCCGTCCAGCCGAAGCTCGCGACCTGCGGCTGGCAGTAGGTGGCGCGGGGGATCATGATGTATTCGAGTTCCATCGTCTCGGCGTCCGCGATGGTCTCGGCGGCGACGATGCCCATCGCCTCGGCGGCGTGGGCGAGCATCAGCTTGGCGGTGACGTCGCCGATGGCGTAGATGTGCGGGACGGACGTGCGGCAGCGGCCGTCCACGTCGATGGCGCCGCGCTCGGTGAGCTGGACGCCGGTCTTCTCCAGGCCGTAGCCCTCGACGTTGGGCTGGAAGCCGATCGCCTGGAGCACCTTGTCGGCCTCGATGACCTGCTGGGCGCCGTCCTTGCCGGTGACCGTGACCTTCACCTTGGCGCCGGAGTCGTCGATCGCGTCCACGCGGGTGGAGGTCAGCACGTCCACGCCGAGCTTGCGGTACCGCTTGGCCAGCTCCTTGGACACGTCGGCGTCCTCGTTCGGGACCATCCGGTCGAGGAACTCGACGATCGTGACCTTCACCCCGTAGTTGTGCAGGATGTAGGCGAACTCGACGCCGATCGCGCCCGCGCCCGCGATGACGATGCTCTCGGGCAGCTCGGAGCTGAGGATCTGCTCCTCGTAGGTGACGACGCGCTCGGAGAGGGAGGTGCCCGGCAGCAGCTTGGTGTGCGCGCCGGACGCGATGATGCAGTTGCCGAACGTGACCGTCTCGCTGGAGCCGTCCGACCGGGTGACCTGCAGGGTGTTCGGGTCGGTGAAGGCGCCCCGCCCCTCGTAGGACGTGATCTTGTTCTTCTTCATCAGGAACTGGACGCCCTTGACGAGCTTGTCCGATACCTGGCGGCTGCGCTGGTGGGCGACGCCGTAGTCGAACGAGACCCGCCCCTCGACGTTGATGCCGAAGGTCTTCTGCTCCTGGGTGAAGATGTGCGCCAGTTCGGCGTTGCGCAGCAGCGCCTTCGAGGGGATGCAGCCGACGTTGAGGCAGACGCCGCCCCAGTACCTCTCCTCGATGATCGCCGTCTTCAGCCCGAGCTGTGCCGACCGGATCGCGGCGACATATCCACCCGGGCCCGCGCCCAGGACCACGACGTCAAAGTGTTCGCTCATATCCAAGGACGATATTCGCCGCCGGGTACTGCTCGCATCCCGGCGCGGGCCTCTGGGGCGGGACGCCTCCCGCAGGGCGCCTCCCGCGAGGCGGATGACACGTCCTGTTAGTGTTTGAGGAACCTCCCGTCGGTGAGTGATCCCGGGAGGCGGGGCGGCGCGGGAACCGCGCGGGCCCCTCTTGCCCCGGCCCGCGGTGCCCGGTGGAGACCCTGGAACAGCGATGGAACATCGTGCCCCGACCTGATCGTTGATCCCGTCCTGAGCCGAGTGGAGGAGAAGAGGAGTGCGGATTCCGAAGCGCGTCAACACCGTCCTCGACTGGATGGAGCAGCACTATCTCGCGCTCGGGGTGGTCGTCGCGCTGGTCGTGGTCGCGCTGGTCGCGATGCTCGCTCCGTCCTCGGTGGGCCTGCCCCTGGCCGCCTTCCTCCTGGGGGCCGCGGCAGGGGGTTTCACCGTGCACGTGCGGTCGAGCCGCCGCGTGGCCCGCGCCCGCGCCGAGTCGGACAACCTGCTGCGCGAGAACGGCGCGCTGCGGCACCGCAACACCGTCCTCGCCAGCGGCGTGATCACCCGGGAGGCGCAGGAGACCCAGGCCCTCGTCTCCATCCCGGAGGACGACCTGCTCGACCACGGGGACGGGGAGGCGCAGGGCACCGTCACCCTCGACGAACTGCTCGACGGCGATCCGCAGACCACGGACGAGCTGCCCGACGAGGTCGGCGAGGCCGAGGAGGAGACGCGCGACGGCGCCGGCTCCGAGGGCCGGGCCGAGGAGCCCCGCGACGACGATCCGCAGCGCACCACCGTCCTCACCGAGCTGCCGGACGGCCTCTTCGGCGAGGACGACGAGGACACGGCGAAGAACTCCCGGCGAGCGTGAACGCCCCCTTCCGCTAAGTGATCGCAAGCCGCTGAACGGAGTTATCTTCACCGATCTTCGGGCAGATCGAGCCCGTGGGAACGCCGACGAACGCAGACCCCGGGGACGGCCCGGGACGGGCCGGAGACGGTTCCGGCGTGGACCTGTCGAAGCGGGAGAGCGATCCCCAGGCCGTCCGCAAGGCCGTCATCGCCTCCGCGATAGGGAACTGCATCGAGTGGTTCGACTTCGGGGTGTTCAGCGCCGGGGTCATGACGATGATCATCGGCAGCGTGTTCTTCCCGGGCGGCGAGGACGGGGCGACGCTGCGCTCGTTCGCGCTGATCGCGGCGGCCTTCCTCGCCCGCCCGTTCGGCGGGCTGTTCTTCGGGCCGATGGGCGACAAGCTCGGCCGCAAGCGGGTGCTGGCCACCACGATCCTGCTGATGTCCGGCTCCACGTTCATGATCGGGGTCCTGCCCGGCTACGACGAGATCGGGATGCTCGCGCCGCTGGCGCTGCTCGCCGTCCGGCTCGTGCAGGGCTTCTCCACGGGCGGCGAGTACGGCGGCGCCGCCACGATGATCGCCGAGTACGCGCCCACGAAGCGGCGCGGGTTCTTCGGCAGCTTCCTGGAACTCGGCACGCTGTCCGGCTACATCATGGGGTCGGGCCTGGTCCTGACCATGGACCTGCTGCTCAGCGACGAGACGATGCACGGCTGGGGCTGGCGCATCCCGTTCCTGATCGCGCTGCCGCTCGGCCTCGTCGGCCTCTACGTCCGGACGCGCATCGAGGACACCCCGACGTTCCAGCACATGGAGGCGGAGGGCAAGAAGTCCCAGTCGCCGCTGAAGGACACCCTGGCGCACTACTGGCGCGTCATCCTGATGCTGATGGGGATCGTGTTCCTGCTGAACGTGGCGGACTACACGCTGCTGACGTTCATGCCGTCCTACCTCGTCGACTACCTGGACATGGACGCCGAGACCTCGCAGTTCATCACCATCGGGGTGCAGGCCGCGATGATCACGGTGATCGTCCCGCTGGGCGCGCTGTCGGACCGGATCGGCCGCAAGCCGCTGCTGGTCACGGCGGCGGTCGGCTACGTCCTGCTCGCGTGGCCGGCGTTCGCGCTCATGCAGACCGACCACCCGCTCGGCGTGGCGGGCGGCTACGCGATCATCGGCGGCCTGCTGGTGCTGATCCTCGCGGTGATCGCGGCGACGTTCCCGGCGATGTTCCCGACCAGGGTCCGGTACGGCGCGTTCGCGATCGGCTACAACATCTCGACGTCGCTGTTCGGCGGGACGGCGGCCGTGCTGATCGGCTCGCTGATCGACGTGACGGGGTCGAACTACATCCCGGCCTTCTACATCATGCTGGCCGCGCTGGTGGCGCTGGTCCCGATCCTCAAGCTCCGGGAGACGGCCGGGGTGCCGATCGAGGTGGCCGGGGAGAAGCAGGCCCCGGAACCGGCGGGCTCCGGGGCCGGGTAGCGGCGGCGAGACGCCTCAGCGGCCGGCGAAGTACCGGCGGGACCATGCCGCCAGCGACGCCGCGATCACCAGTGCGGTGACGGTCTCGATCACCAGTGCTGTCCAGACTGCGGTCACTGGAGCCTCCCTCCGGGTTCGCCGGACCCGTCCTGAACCAGGTCCGATGCTCGCTCGTCGTAACACCAGGATGCGGTCAACCTTTCCTCGACCCCGCCCCAACAACGGGTGATTTCCCCCACGTGCGGGGCGCTGACCTGCACGTAAACCTCTACCGAAGGTAAAGGCCCCTGGTCGTCGCCGGGGGAGGGGTCGGCTTGCGGGACGGGCGTCGCTCCCCGCCCGCGCGAACTCTGCCGGCCGTCACGGACCGGTGCGACTTGTGTGGCCCCGCGGTCAACGGGAGGTGAGGGTCATGGCTGGTTGCGGTCAAGCGATTACCGTCTGTAGCTTCGCTCGTGGTCGAACACGGCCGCTCCCTGACAGACCCGCGACGAATCGGTGGTGCAGACGTGACCGAACAGCAGGAACAGAGCGAACAGCGGCAGTTGAGCCTCGGCACCGCGGCGGCACGGAACCTCGCGACGACGACCAAGTCCGTCCCCCAGATGCAGGGCATCACCTCGCGATGGCTGCTGAAGCTGCTGCCCTGGGTCCAGGCGGCCGGCGGCGCGTACCGCGTCAACCGGCGGCTCACCTACACGCTCGGCGACGGGCGGGTGACGTTCGTGACCACCGGCGCCGACGTGCGCGTCATCCCGCGCGAGCTGGGAGAGCTGCCGCCGCTGCGCGGCTACGACGACGACCTCACGCTGGACGCCATCGCGGGGCGGTTCACCCAGCAGGAGTACGAGCCCGGCGACGTCGTCGTCGAGCGGGGCCGTCCCGTCGACCGCGTCATCCTCGTCGCGCACGGCAAGCTCAGCAGGATCGGCGCCGGCGAGTACGGCGCCGAGGCCGTGCTCGGGACGCTCGCCGACGGCGACTTCTTCGGCGAGCGGGCCCTGCTCGGCACCGAGGAGGGCGAGGATCCGCAGGAGTGGGAGTACACGGTCAAGGCCGTGACCGCCTGCACGATCCTCAGCATGAGCGAGACCGACTTCCAGGAGACGCTCGGCCAGTCCGCGTCCCTGCAGGCGCACCTCGACGCGTACCGGACCAGCCCCGAGGAGTCGCGCAACGAGCACGGCGAGGCGGCGATCGAGGTCGCCGCCGGGCACGCCGGCGAGCACCTCCTACCGGGCACGTTCGTCGACTACGAGGGCTCCCCGCGCGAGTACGAGCTGAGCGTCGCGCAGACCGTGCTGCGCGTCCACACCCGCGTCGCCGACCTCTACAACGAGCCGATGGACCAGGTGGAGCAGCAGCTCCGGCTGACCATCGAGGCGCTGCGCGAGCGCCAGGAGAACGAGCTGATCAACAACCGGGAGTTCGGGCTGCTGCACAACGCCGACCTGTCGCAGCGCATCCACACGCGCGGCGGCCCGCCCACCCCCGACGACATGGACGACCTGCTCACCCTCGTCTGGAAGGACCCCGCGTTCTTCCTCGCCCACCCCAAGGCGATCGCCGCGTTCGGCCGCGAGTGCAGCGCCCGCGGCGTCTACCCCGACAGCGTCGACGTCGGCGGCAACAAGGTCCCCGCCTGGCGCGGCGTGCCGATCTTCCCGTGCAACAAGATCCCGCTCAGCAGGACGAAGACCAGCTCGATCCTCCTGATGCGCACCGGCGAGGAGTCGCAGGGCGTCATCGGGCTCCACCAGGTCGGGCTGCCGGACGAGTACCAGCCGGGCCTGTCCGTCCGGTACATGGGCATCGACGAGAAGGCGCTCATCTCCTACCTGGTCAGCGCCTACTACTCGGCCGCCGTCCTCGTCCCCGACGCGCTCGGGATGCTGGAGTCCGTCGAGATCGCCCACGGCGGTGCCGGCGCGTGACGCGGCAGGAGACGGCGAGTGCGCGGGCCCTCGGGACACGGGCGGCCCGCAACCTCGCGACTACGACCAAGTCCGTCCCGCAGATGCGGGGCATCACCCCCCGGTGGCTGCTCCGGCGGCTGCCGTGGGTGCGGGCGGACGCCGGCACGTACCGGGTGAACCGCCGGCTCGCCTACCGGCTCGGCGACGGGCTGGTGACGTTCGTCAACACCGGCGCCGAGGTGCGGGTGATCCCGCCGGAGCTGGCCGAGCTGCCGCCGCTGCGGGGGCTGTCCGGCGCGGGCTCCGGCGGGGGTTCCGCGCCGGGTGTCCTGGACGTCCTCGCCGGACGGTTCGAGCAGCGCGAGTACGACCCCGGCGAGACCATCGCGGAGGCGGGCCGCCCGCTGGACGCCGTCCACCTGATCGCGCACGGCAAGGTGGCCGAGATCCGGCCGGGCGAGTACGGCACCGTCGCCGAGACCGCCATCCTCGGCGACGGCGGGTTCTTCGGCGACCGGGCGCTCCTCGGGACGGACGAGGAATGGCCGTACACGTTCCGCACCCTCACCCCGACCACCGTCCTGACGCTCTCCCGGGAGGCGATCGACGAGCTGACCGGCCGGTACGATGCCCTGCGCACCCATCTGGAGGAGTACCGGGACGCCCCCGTCCCGCCGCAGACCAGGCACGGTGAGGCGGAGATCGAGGTGGCGTCCGGGCACGACGGCGAACCCTCGCTGCCCGGCACGTTCGCCGACTACGAGGCATCGCCCCGCGAGTACGAGCTGAGCGTCGCCCAGACGCTCCTGCGCGTCCACTCCCGCGTCGCCGACATCTACAACGGGCCGATGAACCAGGTCGAGCAGCAGCTCAGGCTCACCGTCGAGGCGCTGCGCGAGCGCCAGGAGCACGAACTGATCAACAACCGGGATTTCGGGCTGCTGCACAACGCCGACCTGCGGCAGCGCGTCCAGACCCGCGGCGGCCCGCCCACCCCCGCCGACCTGGACGAGCTGCTGGCGCGGCGCCGCAAGTCGCGGATGTTCCTCGCCCACCCGAGAGCGATCGCCGCGTTCGGCCGCGAATGCACCCGCCGCGGCGTGTACCCGGGCGGTGTGGAGATCGACGGCCATCGCGTCCAAGCATGGCGCGGCGTCCCGATCTACCCCTGCGACAAGATCCCGGTCAGCCCGTCCGGAACCACCTCGATCCTCGTGCTGCGGACCGGCGAGGACGACCAGGGCGTCATCGGCCTGCACCGGACCGGGATGCCGGGCGAGGTCCGTCCGGGCCTGTCGGTCCGGTTCACCGGAATCGACGAGCGGGCGATCATGACCTACCTGGTCAGCGCCTACTTCTCGGCCGCCGTACTGGTCCCGGACGCCCTCGGCGTCCTGGAGAACGTGGAGATCGCCCGCTAGATGAGAGAGGGGACGACATGCCCGTCTGGGGAGACGACCCGGCGGTGCTGAGCTGCGGCCACCGCCCGGAGCCGGGAGAACCCCGGCCGGGCGGTGCCCGCGCCGCCCGTGCCCGTCCCGGGGGCGACCGTGAGAGCGCCCGCCCCGACCGCGCCCGCCCGGCGGCCGAGGTCCTCGGCTGGAGCCGCCGCCTGCTCGACCCCGCTCTCCGGGACGCGGTCGAGAGCCTGCCGGGTCCGGCGCGCGACATCGCCGCGTTCCACTTCGGCTGGCGCGACGAGCGGGGCGGGCCGGCCGGCGGCGCGGGCGGCAAGGCGATCCGTCCCGCGATGACGCTGCTGGCGGCCGAGGCGGTCGGCGGGACGGCCGCCGCCGCGCTGCCCGCCGCCGTCGCGGTCGAGCTGGCGCACAACTTCTCGCTGCTGCACGACGACGTGATGGACGGCGACCTCACCCGCAGGCACCGCCCGACCGCCTGGACCGTCTTCGGCGCCAACGCCGCGATCCTGACCGGGGACGCCCTGCTGGCCGCCGCCTTCGAGACGCTGGCGGACGAGCCGTCCCCGGTGGTCGCCCGCGCCGTCCGGACCCTCGGCCGGGCCGTTCTCGACCTGGTCGCCGGGCAGAGCGCCGACCTCGCCTTCGAGGAGCGCGCCGACGTGACGCTCGACGAGTGCCTGACGATGGCGGGCCGCAAGACCGGCGCGCTGCTGGGCGCCGCCTGCGCGCTGGGCGCCGCCTCCGGAGGCGGGACCACCGCCCAGGGCGAGAGCCTCCGCGCCTTCGGCGGCCGGCTCGGCCTGGCGTTCCAGCTCGTGGACGACCTGCTGGGCATCTGGGGCGACCCGGAGGTCACCGGCAAGCCCGTCCATTCCGACCTGCACAGCCGCAAGAAGTCGCTGCCGGTCGTCGCCGCGCTCACCTCCGGCACCCGCGCCGGTGACGAACTCGCCGCGCTCTACCTGCGCGACGAACCCCTGCGCGCCGCCGACGCGTCCCGCGCCGCCGGCCTCATCGACGCCGCGGGCGGCCGCGCCTGGGCCGCCACCCATGCCGCCACCCTCCTGACCGAGGCCGTCACCGCCCTGGACGCCGCGGCCCCGCATCCCGCCACCGCCACCGAGCTGCGCGCCCTCGCCCACCTCATCACCCACCGGAACCACTGACGAGGCGGCCTGCCGCTCGACAGTATGTTCGAGTATGGTGGTGGCTCGTGCAGACTCGTGAGCATGTGCCGTTCGTGTGCCCCGCCGGGCACCGGCTGGACGGAGGGCGGGTCATCGTCGGCTGGTCGCCCTGCGTCTGCCCGCCCTGCGACGCGCGGGGGCGCGGCCTGCGCGGGCACCGGACCTACCTGTGCCTCGACTGCAAGGACGAGCACGTCACGACCAAGTGCTACCTGCCGTACCACGTCCCGGCCGGGGACGCCGCCTACCGATGGCCCTAGCGTCCGCGTTCCCGGGCCACCTGCTCGCGGACGGCCGGCGCGACCTCCTCGGCGAACCGTTTGATCTGGGTCTCCTGATCGCCCTCCGCCCAGAGGACGAACGTGTCCATCCCGGAGCCGACGGCGAGGTCGGTGAGCTCGTCCGTCCACTGGGACGGCGGGCCGTGCAGGAAGCCCTCCGACGCGCCGTCGGTGATCGTGCCGCCGACGTTGTAGAGGCGGCGGACGTCCGCCGGGTCGCGTCCGGCGCCGGCGGCGGCCTCGTCGATGCGGGCGTGCAGGCCGGGCAGGCGCTCGGGGGCGGCCCAGGCCGAGGACGGGAGCCAGCCGTCGGCCGAACGCCCCGTCAGCGCGAGGCCGCGCGGGCCGCCGACGCCGAGCCACAGCTCCATGCGGTGCGCCGGGACGGGCCCGGCCTTGGCGCCCTTGAGCCGGTAGTGGTCGCCGTCGAAACGCAGGTTCCGCTCGCCGCTCCACACCTTCCGGATGACGGACACGGCCTCCTCCAGGGCGCCGGCGGCCTCCGGGCGGCTCCGGGCCGGACCGCCGAACGCCTCGATCGCCTCGGAGAAGCCGCCCGCGCCGAGGCCCAGCTCGGCGCGGCCGCCGCTCAGCACGTCCAGGCTCGCGGCGGCCTTGGCCAGCACCGCCGGGGGACGCAGCGGCAGGTTCGCGACGTCGGGGAACACGCGCACCCGCTCGGTGACGGCCGCGATCATGCTCAGCAGCGTCCAGGTGTCGACGTATCGGCGCTGGTACGGGTGGTCCTGCACGCCGATCAGGTCGAGTCCCGCGCGGTCGGCGGCGCGTGCCGTCTCCAGAAGGGGATCGCCGGTGTTCGGGACGAGGAAGTATCCGAATTCGAGTGGCCTGCCGTAGTCGCCCATGCCCCGAGAACCTCGGGCCGTGCGGCCTTGTTCCCCCCCGGGAGAGCGCCTGCCGCGGGCGTGCATGCCCTCCGCTGTAGGCTTCGCCGAGATGTACAGGACACGGGCACGGCTGTCGGATGGCCGCGAGATCGTCTACTACGACGAGGCGCCGGGCCGTGTGCCCGTCCCCGACCCGCGCGGGCTCCCGCCGGTCGAGCCCGTCTGCGAGGTGCGCCGAGACCCGCTCACCGGCGACCACGTCACGATCACCGCGCACCGCAACGCGCGGACGTTCCTGCCGCCCGCCGACCAGTGCCCGCTGTGTCCGGGCGGGCCGGCCTCGGAGGTCCCGGACCCGTCGTACGACGTCGCGGTGTTCGAGAACCGGTTCCCGTCGTTCGACGCCCGCACCCCGCCGGTCCCGCCCATGATCGACGGCGTGGAACGGGCCCGCGGGGACGGGCGCTGCGAGGTCGTGTGCTTCACCGACGACCACGCCGCGTCGATGGCGAACCTGCCCGTCTCCCGCGTCCGCACCGTCGTCGACGCGTGGGCGGACCGCACCGCCGAGCTCTCCGCGATACCCGGCGTCCGGCAGGTCTTCGTGTTCGAGAACCGGGGCGTCGAGATCGGCGTGACCCTGCACCACCCGCACGGGCAGATCTACGCGTACCCGTTCGTCACGCCGCGCACCGCGCGCATGCTCGCCCAGGCGGCGGGGCGCGACCTCTTCGGCGACGTCCTGCGGGCCGAACGCGCGGGCGGGCGCGTCGTCGTCTCCGGCGAGCACTGGACGGCCTACGTGCCCGCCGCGGCCCGCTGGCCGGTCGAAGTGCACCTCATGCCGCACCGCCACGTCCCCGACCTCGCCGCCCTGGACGCCGTGGAGCGCGACGAGCTGGCCGCCCTCTACGGCGACCTGCTCCGCCGCTTCGACGACCTCTACGGCGCCCCGCTCCCGTACGTCGCCGGCTGGCACCAGGCTCCGGCGGGCGAGGGGCGCGACCTCGTCCGCCTGCATCTGGAGCTGTTCTCCGTCCGCCGCGCCCCCGACAAGATCAAGTACCTGGCGGGCTCGGAGTCGGGCATGGCCGCCTGGATCAACGACGTCCCCCCGGAGGACATCGCCGCCCGCCTCCGCGCCGTCACCCGCCGCACGGTGCCGGGTCCCTGACAGCGGCGCGGGCCGAGGTTCCGTCACACCCCGGCCGAGTTTCCGCGACTCCGTGGAACGATCTCAGCCGGGTGGCCTACTCTCCCTCGCATGCCGGAAAGCGTGTCGGCGATCCTGCTGGCGCAGGGATCGTTCGACGGCGTCGCCGCCACCGCCGAAGGGCCGCCGCTGGCCTTCACCACCCAGGCCATGGCCGGCGTGGACGTCGGCCAGACCTGGGACGTGACGGCGGGCGTCCTCATCGGCCCGCCGATCGTCGGCGTCCCCGCCGAACGCGCCGAGTGGGCCTTCGGCGTCCCCGCCGGTTCCCCGATCGTGGCCTGGACGCACCGCGACCGGGTCCATGTCCTCGACCTGGGGACGGGCCGCGAGCTGTCTCTGGACGGGCAGCCCGAACTCCTCGGTCTGGCCGTCCACTCCGGCCGCGCCGCCGTCGTCACCGTCTCCGGCCCCGCGAGCGACGCCGAGGTCGCCGTCTGGGACGCCCGCACCGGCGACCGCCTGACCGAGTTCACCCTGTGGCTCGGCCACCGGACCGCCATCGACCGCTGGCTCCTGCACGCCACCCCCGCGACCGGCTCCCTCATCGGCCTGCCCGGCGACTCCGGGCTCAGCCTCCTGGACGTGGAACGCGGCGAGGAGATCACCGCCTTCCCGCCCGCCTACGCGGTATTGGCCCCCACCCCGGACGGGCTGGTCCTCGTCCAGCCGGCGTCGTCGGCCCTGAGCGTCCACGGCATCGACGGCGAACGGCTCGCCGAGCTGTCGGCACCGCCCTGCGACCAGCTCGCGGCGAACCTCGCCGGCGGCCGCCTCCTCGTCGCCGCCGTCGTGCGGGACGACCCGTCCACCGTCCTGGCCTGGGACGCCGCGAACCCCGCCCCGTCCCACCGCGTCAAGATCCCGGCCTCCGTCAACGACCTGGCCCTGGCCCCGGACGGAACCCTCCTGGCGGCCACCGACGAGGGCCTCTACGAGACCGACCTGTCCCGGTAGCCGCCTTCGACGGCGGCCATGACGTACTCGGCATGGGGGCGGAGCCGGGGGCGGAGATCGTCCCAGTGCTCCTCGTGGTCGCCGAGGTAGATCGAGCGGGCTCTGGCGAGAACGGGACGGTGCTCGTCCGGCAGGCGGGCGAGCGCCCAGTCCGCGGCGGCGTCCTTGGAGCGGATCTCGCCGGTCGCGAGCGTCGACCAGATGCGGGCCAGGGTCAGGACGACGTTGCGGGTGTCCGTGTCGAGGTCGCTCAGGAGTTCCGGGACGCCCGCGGTCATGGCCCTGGCGAGATCGCCGCGCGGCACCGGATCGAGGACGTCCGCGGGCGGCGGCCCGAGCAGCGGCCGGTCGGCGAGCAGGACCATGGTGATCAGCGGCGCCAGGTCGGCGTCCGGTGCCGGAGGCGGCACCTCCCCGCGCTCGAACTCGTCGCGGAGCCATTCGCCGTACTGGAACTCGCGCTCCGGCGGGTAGCGCCACGGCCGCACGGCCGACCGCACGACGACGCTCAGCTCGACCGGACGCAGGCCGTCCCGGGCCGGGTAGCGTGACACCGCGAGCAGCCCGTCACCCAGAATCCGCCGTTCGCCGCCGGTCATCGGGCGGTCCGCCACGACGAACACGTCCAGGTCGCTGTGCGGCCGCAGCCCGCCGAGGGCCGCCGAGCCGTGCAGGTACGCGCCCACGGCGTCGGAGCCGAGGACGTCGCCGACCAGCCTGAGAACGGCCTCGGTCTGCACCTCCGCCGATATCCCCGTCATCGCCACGGAACGCTACCAGTGCGCCCCATCTGGAAGCGCTTTCTCATGTACGGTGAGGAGCGCCACGCGCGGGTCGGCGTCGAAGGAGCGGTCGGTGACGGGAACGGCGCACGGACAGCGGTCCTACGTGACCTTGCAGGACGTCGCGCGGGAGGCCGGGGTGTCGCTCGCCACCGCGTCCCGCGCCCTCAACGGCACCGCGCAGGTCCGCGCCGACCTGCGCGACAGCGTCCTCGCGGCCGCCGCCCACCTCGACTACACCCCGAACGCGCACGCGCGGGCGCTCGCCAGCGCGTCCAGCATGTCCATCGGGGTGATCTGCCACGACGTCGGCGACCCCTACTTCGCCGCCATCGCCCAGGGCGTGATGCGCACGGCCGCCGAGCACGGCATGCTCGTGATGCTCGCCAGCACGTTCCGCGACCGTGCGCGCGAGGTCGAGTACGTGGCGATGCTGCGCGCCCAGCGCGCCCGCGCGATCCTGCTCATCGGCTCCGGCTTCGAGGACCGCGACTGGGAACGCGCGATGGCCGCCGAACTCGGCCCCTACCAGCGCACCGGCGGCCGCGTCGCCGTCCTCAGCCGCCACCGCGGCTTCGACGTCGACGCCGTGCTGCCGCAGAACCGGGAGGGCGCCGCCGCGCTCGCCCGCGCCCTGCTCGACCAGGGCCACCGCGACTTCGGCGTGCTGACCGGCCCGCGCGCCATCACCACCGTCTCCGACCGCCTCGACGGGTTCCTCGGCGCCCTCGCCGGCGCCGGCGTCCGCGTCCCCTCCGAGCACATCGTCGAGGCGGCCTTCACCCGCGACGGCGGCTACGAGGCCGCGACCGGGCTGCTGGGCCGGGCCACCCGTCCCGCCTGCGTGTTCGCGGTCACCGACGTGATGGCCGTGGGCGCGCTCGCCGCGTTCCGCGACAACGGCGTGTCCGTGCCGGACGACATCGCGCTCGCCGGCTTCGACGACATCCCCATCGTCCGCGACCTCACCCCGCCGCTCACCACCGTCGCGCTCCCTCTCGAGGCGATGGGCGAACGCGTCATGGGCCTGGTGCTCCGCGAGGCCGCCGGCCGCCGCGTCGAGCACATCCCCGGCGAGGTCGTGCTGCGCGCCAGCACGGCTCCGCCCCGCTGACCTGCGGCGCGCCCGCCGTCCCTCCGTCCAGGACGCCGCCGGGCGCGCCGCCCCCCACACGAAGAACCCGCCCGGAGATCCGGGCGGGTCCTCATCTATGAGCGCTCAGCGCGCGGCGAGTTCAGCGTCCCGTCGCCTCGGACTCCGCGCGACGCTCGGAGTCCGATTCCGCCGGCCGCCGCTCGGGCCACGCGACGATCTTGGTGCGACGAGGATTCGCCAGAGGGTTGCTCATCGTTTCCGTTGTCCTCCTGTTCGGGCCGGCCGAAGCAAATGTTCCCCACGACCCACCCACTTCCGCAAAATGGTCTAGACCGCAACGTTCCCCGCGACACTTCGACGGCCTGACGGAAGCGCATTACGTCCGAGGTAATCGATCCAGACCACCCGGCAATGGGACGGTCGGCGGCATGGAACGCGCGATGGAAATGGCGGCGAGCGGCCGCATCGTCTGGGGAACGCTGGCCCTGGCCGCACCGGGCCTCAACATGAAGCTCGCGGGCATGGGCCACAGGGAGACGCCCGAGCTCAGATACATGATCCGAATCTTCGGCAGCAGGGCCGTGGCGCTCGGCGTCGGCTACCTCCTGAGCGATCCGGCCGCCCGCCGCCGCTGGCGCCGCCTCTGCCTGCTCGTGGACGCCTGCGACACGGCCGCCGGCCTGGTCCACCTGGCCCGGGGCGACGTCCCCCGTCCTGCCGCGGCGGCCCTGGTGGCGATAACCGGCACCTACGCGGCGCTCGACACCCTGGCCACAAGAACGGAGCCCTCGGCCTAGCCCATCGCGGGAAGTCGACGACTACCTGAGGCGGCGCTCCCTCCCCGGCATCGGCCATTCGCCCATGCTTGAGGATCCGCCTCGCACCGCCGCCATCCTCCTTTCCTTCACCGCGGCCGAGGCGGGCGGTCAGCGGGCTGAGCGGGTGAAGAGGTAGAAGGCCGAGGTGCCGAGGCCGGTGGGTCTGGGGACGCGGGGGAGCGCGTCGCGTTCGTCGTAGCGGTCGGTTTCGCGGTGCCATTTGAGGATGCCGGCCAGCCAGTCGCGGAGTTCGTCGATGTAGGCCGCCAGGGCGGTGCGGGCGGTGTCGTCCAGGTCCAGTTCGTCCGCGAGGGCCGGGACTTCCTGGGTGGCCAGGTACTCGAACTGGCGGCGGCGGGAGGTGATGAGGTCGTTCACGATCGGCAGCGCCTCGTCGCGGCCGCAGCCGAAGAAGTTCTCGATGGCCAGGACGCCGTTGTTGAGTTCGCCCTCGTACTCGATCTCCTTCTGGTAGGAGAAGCAGTCGTTCAGGAGGCAGGCGACGTCCATCGCGGAGACGTCGATCTCCCGGAGGGTGCGGGTCTGGAAGACGTGCGGGGGGATCTCGTGGGAGTGCTCGATCCGGGAGAGGCTCATCGTCATCTCCGAGCCGAACGTGTGGCGGCGCATCTCCAGGTAGTCGACGGGGTCGGGGATGCGCGACTGGAGGTGGTTGTTCAGCTCCCAGAGCCAGCTTTCGACCATGTGCTCCACGGCGGCGCGGAACTCGCGGCGGCCGCGGTCGTCCATGGGCAGGGCGGTGCGGTGCCAGACGTCGGCCAGGGCGGCTTCAAAGGGATTCTCGGGGGCGGGGGTGGTGCCGCAGTCCAGCGGCATGAACTCCGGGGCGCGGGCGTTGAAGAGCTTCGCGCCGGCCATGTCCCGGTCGCGGTTGAAGACGGCGGGGAAATAGTCGTCGCCGTAGGTGCCGCAGGCGAGCCACTGGGTCGCGAGGTCGAGGGCTTCGGGGTCGGCGTCCGGGTCGAGGGACGCGGCGCAGATCTCCAGGCCCATGCCCGTGAGGGTCTCGGCCGTCCAGACCGGGACGGGCAGGCGGGGCTGCGGGGAGAACATGCCCATCTCGCGGGCCCAGGCGACGACGTTGCGGCCCGCCCGCTCGCGGTGCGGGTTGACGCGGGGCGGGTACGGGATGTCGAACTCCGGCAGCGGCGTCGGCCCCACCCTCTGGAACGGGACGTGCGGGACGCTGATCCGGGCCGATCTCAGCAGGGCGGGGATCCGGGCGGCGGACATGCCGATCGACTTCTTGTTCATGTAGCGGCTGGAGCGCATGTGCCATTCGTGGCCGCCGGACTGCCAGTCCTGGAGGGCCTTCACGTAGGCGGCCACGCTCGCCCTTTCGGCGGGGTCCAGGGCGTGGTCCTCGAATACCTGCGGCAGTTCGGTGAGGGCCGTGTTCTCGAACTGGCGGAGCCGCGAGGTCAGCAGGTCGTTGACGGTGTCGGCGGCGACCTGGGGCGCGACGGCCAGGAAATGCTCCATCACCAGGACCGAGTTGTTCACCTCGCCCTCCGACTCGGTCTCGCGCTGGTAGGAGAAGATGTCGTTCCGCAGATGCACGCCGTCCGCGAAGGTGTCCTTGAGGACGCGCAGCGGGCGGGTGCCGACGACGCGCTCGGGGATCTCGACCCCGGCGGCGTGTTCGGCCAGATCGGCCGACCACGGGGCGCCGCCGACCTTGCGCCGCATCTCGATGTACTCGACCGGGTTGGGGATGCGTCCGGTGCTGATGTTGGACAGTTCCCACAGCGACTCGCGCAGCAGGTTGTCGGTGCTCTCGGAGAAGCGCGCCCGCCAGGCGTCCGACCGGGACGGGACGGTCCGCGCCCACAGATCGGCGAGGCCCCGCTCGACGGCGTTCACGGGTTCGGGCGGGTCGAGCGACATGAACAGCGGCAGCCGGTCGAGGTAGGTCCGCGCGCCCGGCTGGTCCTGCGGCTTCTTGAACACCTCCAGGAAATGGTCGTCGAAGTAGAACACCCAGACGTACCAGTCGGTGATGAGGTCGAGTTCAGGCCCGTCGCAGTCGGGGTGGGTGTAGGCGCACAGGAGCGCGTAGTCCATCGCCTCCAGCGCCTGCTCGTCCCAGATGTCGGGGGTGCCGGGATCGCGGTCGTCGTCCAGCATCTTCATCTCGCGGGCCCACGCCATCGTGTGCGTCCGCGCCCTCGGCAGATGCGGGTTCAGCCGGGCGGGGTACGGGACGTAGAAGTCGGGCAGCTCGAACGGTTGCATCGACCGGCCTCTCTGTCGGTTGTCCGGCTCTGTCGGGTCCGGTCCGCAACCTACAGCACTCGCAAAGTTACCGACGGTGACATCTTGCTCTCCTGGTTCCTTCGCATCGCCGGGGGTAAGCCGGGGTCATGACGGAGTCGCGTGAACCCGCCGAGGTCGACGACCCGCTGGAGCAGAACCTCGCGCTCGCCCGGCGGGTGGTCGACGCCGCGCATCAGGAGATGCTGGACAAGGCGCGGCAGCGCATCCCGGCGCTGCGGCTGGGCGCCGTCGCCGGAGCCTTCGGCGTTCTCGCGACGGCCGCGACGTACCGGGCGAACGTGCTGCTGCTGGAGAAGAAGCTGCCGCCGGAGATCGCGTCGTTCGTCGCCGCCGCCGTGTACGGGGGCGGGGCGGGGGCCGCGGCGGTGGCCGCGTCCCGCAAGTGGAAGGGGCTCCCGTCGCCGCTGCCGACCGACACGGCCCGGCAGGTCGTCGAGATCCTCTCCAACCCGGACGACTCCGGCGACGACTGAGCCCGAGGGGCCGCCCGCCCGTCCGACTCACTTCGGAGATCCGGGGTAGGGGCGGGGCATGTACACAGATGCCACCCCGGTCAGCGCCGAGATCACCCTTGTCGTGAACGGGACGGAGCACCGGCTCAGCGTCGACACTCGCGCTTCCCTGCTGGACGTCCTGCGCGAGGATCTGGGGCTGACGGGCTCGAAGAAGGGCTGCGACCACGGGCAGTGCGGCGCGTGCACCATCCTCCTCGACGGCCGCCGCGCGAACGGGTGCCTCGCGCTGGCCGTCGCCCATGACGGAGCCGAGATCGTCACCGTCGAAGGGCTGGCGCGGGACGGGCGGCTCAGCCCCGTCCAGGAGGCGTTCATCGAGAAGGACGCCTTCCAGTGCGGATACTGCACTCCCGGTCAGCTCTGCTCCGCGACGGCGGTGCTGGACGAAGCCGCGCAAGGCTGGCCCAGCGCGGTGACCGAGGACCTCGGCGCCGATCCCGTCCTGGACGACGACGAGATACGTGAACGGATGAGCGGCAACCTATGCCGGTGCGGTGCCTACACGGGCATCGTCGCCGCGCTGAGGGAGGCGTCCGAGACGGAAGAGGCACGGAAGGGGGCGGAAGCATGAGGCCCTTCGCGTATGAGCGCGCCACGAGCGCGGACGACGCACTGGCCCGCCACGACGGCGAGACCCTCTACCTCGGCGGCGGAACCAACCTGGTGGACCTGATGCGGCTCGGCGTCGAAGAGCCGGCCAAGGTGGTGGACGTCGCGCACCTCCCGTATGACCGGATCCAGCTGAACCCGGACGGCGGGCTCCTCATCGGCGCGGCCGTGAGCAACAGCGCCCTGGCCGCGGACCGGACGGTGCGTGAGGGCCATCCCATGCTGGCGCAGGCCGTTCTGGCGGGCGCGTCCGGACAGATCCGCAACCTGGCGACCGTTGGCGGCAACCTCCTGCAACGCACGCGCTGTTCCTACTTCCAGGACGCCGCCAAGCCGTGCAACAAGCGACGTCCAGGAAGCGGGTGCCCCGCGCGGGAGGGCGAGCACCACAACCTGGCGATCATCGGCCATTCGGAGTCGTGCGTGGCGACGCACCCGTCCGACATGGCGGTCGCCTTGGCGGCCCTTGATGCCTCGGTCCGGGTCCAAGGCCGCGACGGCGAGAAGACCATCCCCATGGACGAGTTCCACCGCCTGCCCGACAACGAGCCAGAACGCGACACCAACCTCGATCCAGGGGACCTTGTCACTGCGGTCGAGGTTCCGGCGCTCGGCATGCCGTCCCGCTACCGGAAGGTCAGGGAACGCGCCTCGTTCGCCTTCGCGCTGGTCTCGGTGGCGGCTGCGCTGGACACCGACGGAGACGAGATCCGGGACGTCAGGCTCGCGCTGGGCGGCGTCGCCCACAAGCCGTGGCGGGCTCACCGGGCCGAGGAGGCGCTGCGCGGGGCGACCGCGACGCGGGAGTCGTTCCTGCGTGCGGCCGAGGCCGAACTGGAGGCCGCCGAGCCGTTGCGCGACAACGCCTACAAGGTGCCGCTGGCGCGCAACCTGATCGTACGGACGCTGTCGGAGCTGTGGGAGGGCACGTCATGACCGAACGGCTGGAGAGCCGCGCGAAGGTCACGGGGGAGGCGCGCTACGCGTTCGAGTACCCCGTCGAGAACGTCGCCTATGCGGCCGCGGTGCAGGCGAGCATCGGACGTGGCGAGGTCACGTCCGTCGACACCGAGGCGGCGCTGCGGCTGCCCGGCGTGCTCGCCGTCCTGTCTTGCGACGACGCCCCTCGACTGGATGGCGACGCAGAGGGCGAACTGGCCCTGTTCCAGTCCCGGACGGTCTCCTACCGTGGCCAGTTCATCGCCGCCGTGGTCGGCGAGACGCTTGAGACCGCCCGGGAGGCGGCCCGCCTCGTCCAGGTCGAGTACGCCTCAGAGTCACCTGACGTACGGCTGCGCGCCGACGCCCCGGGGCGCTACCGGCCCGACACGGTGAATCCCGTCTTCCCCTCGGACACCGAGCAAGGCGAACCGGACGCGGGGTTCGGCGACTCGGCCGTGCGCGTGGACGTCACCTACACGACCCCCGCCGAGCACAACAACCCGATGGAGCCGCACACCACCCTCGCGGACTGGGGCGAGGACGGAACCCTCACGCTCTACGACTCGACCCAGGGCTCATCGACCGTCCAATCCACGATCGCCCGCGTCTTCGGTCTCGACAAGACGCGGGTGCGGGTCGTGGCGCCGCACGTCGGCGGCGGGTTCGGCTCCAAGGGGATGCCCAAGCCGAACGTCGTCCTGGCGGCCATGGCGTCACGCGCGGCGGGACGTCCCGTCAAGTTCGCCGTGCCGCGCCAGCAGATGTTCGCGACGACCGGCTACCGGACACCGACGATCCAGCGGCTCAGGCTCGGCGCGGATGCCGAAGGGCATCTGAACGCGATCCTTCACGACGTGGTCGAGCAGACGTCCACCGTCCAGGAGTTCGCCGAGCAGACGGCGACGCCCACCCGGGTCATGTACCGGGCGCCCAACCGCCGCACGTCACACCGCCTGGTCCGTCTGGACGTCCCCACACCGTCGTGGATGCGCGCCCCGGGCGAGACCCCCGGCATGTACGCGCTCGAATCGGCCATGGACGAACTCGCCGCCGCCACCGGCATCGACCCCATCGAGCTGCGCATCCGCAACGACACCGACCGGGACCCGGAAAGCGGCCTGCCGTTCAGCTCCCGCAACCTCGTCGCGTGCCTCCGGGAGGGCGCCGACCGCTTCGGCTGGGCCGGGCGCGCCCCCTCGCCCGGCGCCCGCTGGGAGGGGCGCAAGCGCATCGGCATGGGCGTCGCCGGGAGCACCTATCCCGCCTACATGTCCCCGAACCGGGCGACCGCCCGCGCCGAACCAGACGGGACGTTCACCGTCCGGATCGCCGCCGCCGACATCGGCACCGGCGCCCGCACCGCCCTCGCCCTGATCGCCGCCGAGACGCTCAAGGCGGACCTCGGCCACGTGACGGTCGAGATCGGCGACAGCTCGTTCCCCAAGGCGACCGTCGCGGGCGGGTCGTCCGGAACCGCGAGCTGGGGGACGGCCGTGGTCCGCGCGTGCGAGGCGTTGCGGGGGAAGATGAACGGCGCGGTTGCCGGGGGGCGTGGGGGGTCGTCCCCCCACACGGAGAACGGCGAGGTGCCGCCCGAGGGGCTCGAAGCGTCCGCGGACACCAGCGAGGAGCTGAAGGCGCGGGACGAGTACGCCCGGCACGCGTTCGGCGCGCAGTTCGCCGAGGTCGAGGTGGACGCCGACACCGGCGAGGTCCGCGTCCGCCGCATGCTCGGCGTCTTCGCGGCGGGGCGCATCATCAACCCCATGGCCGCCCGCTCCCAGTTCATCGGGGGCATGACGATGGGGATCGGGATGGCGCTGCTGGAGGAGAGCGTCATGGACGAGGAGTTCGGCGACTTCCTCAACCGCGACCTCGCCCAGTACCACGTCCCGGCCTGCGCCGACGTCCGCGACATCGACGCGACGTGGCTGGAGGAGTCCGACCCGCACCTGAACCCGATGGGCTCCAAGGGCATCGGCGAGATCGGCATCGTCGGCGCCGCCGCGGCCGTCGGGAACGCCGTCCACCACGCGACCGGCATCCGCGTCCGCGACCTTCCCATCACCCCGGCCAAGCTCCTCCACGACCTGTAGGCGCGGGCCTGACTGATTGAAAAGTTCACTATCAAGGTGATCAGCGTCACGGAGACGGGTATCGATCACGTGCTCGGGGGGTGCTCCCAACCCGCGAGGTGATCTCGTGTACCAGCAGGTCCTGGATCCCGTCGCCGACTCGCTCGGCTGGAGTTCCCTGGTCGCGGCGCTGCCGCTGGCCGTACTGTTCGTTCTGCTCGGCGGCCTGCGCATGCGCGCCTGGCTCGCCTCCCTGATCGCGCTCGCCGTCTCCCTCGCCGTCGCGATCTGGGCCTACGGGATGCCCGCCGACCAGGCGTTCCTGGCCGGCACCGAGGGCGCGGCGTTCGGCTTCTATCCGATCCTGTGGATCGTCATCAACGCGCTGTGGGTCTACAACATCACGGTCACGACCGGCCACTTCGACGTGCTGCGCCGCACGTTCGCGCAGGTCAGCGACGACAAGCGGCTCCAGGCCGTGCTGATCGCCTTCTCGTTCGGGGCGCTGCTGGAGGCCCTGGCCGGATTCGGCACGCCGGTCGCGGTCACCTCCGTCATGCTGATCGCGCTCGGCTTCCAGCCGCTCAAGGCCGCCGTCCTCGCGCTCACCGCCAACACCGCCCCGGTCGCGTTCGGCGCGATGGCGACGCCGATCCTCACGCTCGGCAAGGTCACCGGCGAGTCCAGCGACACGCTCGGCGCCATGGTCGGGCGGCAGACCCCGATCCTCGCGCTGTTCGTCCCGCTCGTCCTCGTCGCGATCGTGGACGGGAAGCGCGGCTTCCGCGAGACCTGGCCCGTCGCGCTGCTGTGCGGCGCCGCCTTCGGCCTCACCCAGTACGTCACCGCGAACTTCGTCTCGGTGCCGCTCGCCGACGTCACGGCGTCGCTGGCCTCGGCCGCCGCCGTCGTGCTCGTCGTGCGGATGCGCCGTCCGGAGGCCCCCGCCCGT
>NZ_SMKH01000115.1 GCF_004348515.1 Actinomadura sp. KC345
GCAGCGGCGCCAGCACGCCACCGCCCAACGCGCCTTCCGGCCCCCGGTCAGGCCCGCGCCCGCGCCATACGACCCACACCGCCACGGCCCCCACCACGGCCGAGGCTGGGGCCCCAGTGACACCTGACCTCGTTCTGAAGCGGATCTGAAGCACGTAGGGGGTTCACTCGCATTACCCAGGCATGCCTGGCGGGCGTGCCGACATAGGAACGGAGAAGCGATATGCGAACCAGCATGTCCGGACGCTCCAAGCGCGCCGTCGCGGTGGGGACGCTGGCCACGGCGATGGCCGGCGGAGGACTCTTCGGCATGGCGTCCGCCGCCTCAGCCGACGCGGCCCCGGCGGCCGACTACACGGTCGGACGGGGCGTCGCCACCGACAGTGCAGCCAACTACGTCAGAGCCTTTGGCACGATCACCGATCACACCTCGGGCAACGACTCGGTGGCGGTGCAGACCTACATCCAGGTACTGCTGGACGTCGGCTCCTGGAGCACCGTGGCGACGGGTCCCCGCGTGACGGGCAACAACACCGCAACCAGCGCCGTCAGCCCGCGCCGATGTACCAACGGCAAGTCCTACCGGGCCAAGGTCAACACGAACTGGAACGGCCAGCAAAGGACCAGCTACTCCGGCTCCAGAGTCTGCTGAACCCAAACAAGATATTCGGCTCCTCTTCCAGCAGGCCACGATCACGGCCGGTCTTCCCCTCGGTGATGTCGCAGCTCGCCGTCGACGGCGCGGTGGGCCCCGGCCCGGCTGCCCACTCGGTCAGGCACGTCCTGCCGCCCGAGGCGGGCTTCCTCACCAGGATGCTGTTCGGCTGCGCCGCCCTGCAGACCGCAGCGGTCACACTCGCCATCCCGGCCGCCCCGCCCAGCGGCCGGGATGGCACGCCGCCCCCCGCGAAGGAGACGACCCGGTCCATGACCTGACACCGCCCGCCCCTGGGCGGGCCCGATCCGCGGCGGCGCGGATCAGGCTTGGGGACCCGCGGCGGCCAGGACCTCCAGGTAGTGCGGGTTGGACATCACGCCGAGGATGTTGCCGAACGGATCGACGACCGATGCGGTGACGAAGCCCTCGCCCCGCTCGGTGATCTTCTCGTACGGGGCGGCGCCCATGGACAGCAGCCGCTTCACGGCCGACTCCAGGTCGTCGACGTGCCAGAACATCACCGCGCCGCCTGGGCGGGCGTCGGGGCCGCCGGGACGGAACCGGTTGTCGATCAGGCCCAGCTCATGCTGGTAGTCCCCGACCCGGAACTCGTAGTACCCGGCGCGGCCGTCCGGCCCCGGCACACTGAAGTAGGGCTCGATGCCCAGCAGCTCGGCGTACCAGTCCTTGGCGGCCTCCAGGTCGTCGGCCCAGTAGCTGATGGTGGCGAATCCTCGCAGCATGCGTACCTCCGTTGACAGAGGCCGCGATCGGTTCCGCGGCCCGGTACCCACCACGCTAGGCATCCAATAGGTCAGTGAACGTCCTAGTGGACCGGCATCATGGGAGACATGCGTGATCCGTCCGGACGGCTGCTTCGCCTGCTATCCCTGCTGCAGACGCCCCGCGAGTGGTCGGGCACCGAACTGGCCGCGCGTCTGGGCGTCACCGCCCGCACCATCCGCCGCGACGTCGACAGGCTGCGCGAACTCGGCTACCCCGTGCGCGCCACGCACGGCAGCACCGGCGGCTATCGGCTCACCGCCGGCACCGCGATGCCGCCGCTGCTGCTGGACGACGACGAGGCGACCGCCATCGCGATCGGCCTGCGCACCGCCGCCGCCGGCGCGGTCACCGGCATCGAGGACACCTCGCTGCGCGCCCTGGCCAAACTGGAGCAGGTCCTGCCCCACCGGCTCCGGCACCGCGTCGCCGCGCTGACCGAGGCGGCGGTGCCCCTCCCGCCGCAGGACGGCGGCCCACCGCCCGCCGACCCCGGCGTCCTGGCGCTGCTCGCCGCCGCCTGCGTCACCCGCGAGAAGGTCCGCTTCGCCTACACCGCCGCCGACGGCCGCGAGACGCGGCGGCTCGCGCAGCCGCACCGGCTCGTCACCGTCGCGCGCCGCTGGTACCTGGTCGCCCACGACGAGGACCGCGCGGACTGGCGCACGTTCCGCGCCGACCGGATCACCGAGCCGCACCGCACCGGTGCGCGCGGGCCCGGGCGAGAGCTGCCCGGTGGCGCCGACGCCGCGGCCTGGGCGATGGACTCCCTGGCCGGCGGGTCCGGGGCGATCCGGGCGCGGCTGCTGCTGCACGTCCCGGTCGAGGAGGCCGTCGAGCACGTGACCGCCTGGCAGGGCGCCCTGGAACCGGTCGACGGCCGCTCATGCCTCCTGCACACCCACTCCGAATCGCTGCGCTTCCTGGCCCACCGGATCATCCTGCTGCCCATGGACTACACGCTGCTCGACCCGCCCGAACTCGCCGGCCACCTGGCCGCCATCGCCGACCGCGCCACCCGCGCCATCCGCGCCATCCGCCACTGAGGCTCACTCCTGACCGCCGGGCGATCGCCGAGCGCATCCGCTTGTGGTCGACCCGCGGGCCCTGGTCGCAAAGCCCGTCGGTGATGACGACACCAAGCCCGAGCCCGCCGCTGCCTCTACCAACGACAACGACTCCTCATCGGTCACTGGATCCCGTCGGACCAACGCCGGTGGCCACGAGTCGGAGGGGAAAGTTCACCAAACGCAACAATTGTTAATGTTAGGCCTCTTCCGGTAAGTGGTTCGGATCCCCGAGTATGTCCAAGATCGACTACTGGTCGGGTCGCGAGACGGGCGCCGGAAGGGGAGCGGATGAGCGAGCAGGATGGTCGCGCATGGCTGGAGGACGTTCTCGCCGCCAGGCGAGAGCGGGGCCGGCCGGCGCTGATCGGCTATCTGCCGATCGGCCATCCCAGCGTGCCGGGCTCGATCGAGGCCATGTTCGCCATAGTCGAGGCCGGTGTCGACGTCGTCGAGATCGGCCTCCCCCATCATGATCCGGTCATGGACGGACCTGTGATCAGGCAGGCCACCGAAAGCGCGCTGCGGGGCGGGACCCGGATCGCCGACCTGTTCACCGCCGTGACGGCCCTCGCGTCCGCGACGGTCCCCGTGGTCTGCATGACGTACTGGGACCCCGTGGAGCAGTACGGGGCCGAACGGTTCGCGCGCGACCTCGCCATCGCGGGAGGCTGCGGGGTGATCGTCCCGGATCTGCCCGGCGGCAAGGTGCCGGAATGGACGGCGAGCACCGACGCGCACGGGCTCGCCCGGATCCTCGTCGTCCCCCCGGACGCTTCCGGCGAGCAGATCTCCCGCATCGCCTCGGCCTGCACCGGCTTCGTCTACGCGGCGGGCCGTCTCGGTCTCACCGGCTCCGGCGAGGTGGACATCGCCCAGGCGAAGAACCTCGTCGACCGGGTGCGCCGGGTCACGACCACCTCTGTCTGCGTAGGCTTTGGCATCTCCACCCCCACCCACGCCGCCGGAGTCGCGACCTCCGCCGACGGCGTCATAGTCGGCACCGCCCTCGTCGAGTGCCTCGCCGCCTCGTCGCTCGACGCCGGGCTCACTCGCCTGACCACGCTGATCGGCTCCCTCGCCGCCTCCCTCCACACCCCGGCTCCTGCGTGCGTTCGGTGTGCCAGTGGTCGTCCAGCAGCAGGCCGTCCAGCCCGGATCCGGTGAGGCGGTCCAGGGCCATGTCCGCGGTCCCGCAGATCGGTTTGCCCTTGATGTTCAGCGACGTGTTGATCAGGACGGGGATGCCGGTGCGGGCGGCGGTCAAGGTCAAGATCGCGGCCAGCAGCGGGTTGCGTACGGCATCGACGGTCTGGACCCGGGCCAGGCCGTTGCGGTGGAACACCTCCGGCAGGTCGCAGCGGCCACGGCGGGTGCCGGGCACGGCGAACGACATGAACGGCGAACGACATGAACGGCGACGATGCCCCATCGAGTTCGAACTGCCCGGCGGCGAGCGCGGCCGCGACTCACGTCGTGGGCGCCGGCACGCCGCGCACCCCGCTGCGAGGACGGGCCGCGCCGTCTGCACGAGGGGTGGGGCCGACCTGGTCCGGGGGGGACGGCGATGGTGACGGGCATGGCAGGCTGCAAGCGTCCGTCGGCCGAGGTGGAGGTCATGGAGACCAAGCCGGGGCCCTTCCCCTGCGCGGGTTACGAGACTTCGAGGTCGAAGGCCTCCATGGGTTCGGTGACCGGCTGGAAGAAGCTGACGCCGCCGATCAGGCAGTCGCCCGCGCCGCCCGAGGTGAGGCCGACGGCGGTGCTTCCGCTGAAGAGCGGGCCTCCGCTGTCACCCGGCTCCACGCAGAGCGTCGTCTGGATCATGCCGCTGACCGTGCCCTCGGGGTAGTTCACCGTAGCGTTGATCGCGGTGACGCTGCCGGTGTCCAGCCCGGTGGTTTGGCCGCTGCGCGCGACCCCCTGGCCGACGACGGCTTCGCCGACCTCGGTGATCTCCCGCGCCTGGCTGTTGTCGAGGTCGACCGCACCCACCCCCGCCTCCTCGGTCTGGACGAGCGCGAAGTCGTCGCCGGGAAAGCTGCTCTCCACCGTGGTGCCGAGTTGCCGGGGGCGCTCCTGGACGGTCCTCCAATTCTCGCCGACGATGCCGCAGTGCCCGGCGGTGAGGAAGAAGCTCCGCGCGCCGCGTGTGACGTTGAAGCCGAGCGAGCAGCGCTTCCGCTGGCTGGTGATCGATGCGCCGCCGAGCGCGACGGGGCGCAGGCGTCCGTCGATGTGAACCATCCGCACCGCCGCCCCCATCCGCCGAGCCATCTGGCGGACGTTCGCCATCTGCGTCCCGGTGACCGAGTCGTCGGTCCAGACCGTGACCTTGGAGGTGGCGGGGTCGATGGCCCAGCCGGTGCCCGGCACGCCCGTGAAGGACTGGCGGAGGGTGGTGGTGATCCGGTTCAGGGTCGCCGGGCTGCGCTGCGTCATCTTGGGCACAGCGCCGGCCGAGCGCACCATGGCGGCGTCGCCGGCGTTGGTGACGGTGACGACGGGGCGGCCCGCGGAGTCGATGTAGGCGCCGGCCGTGCGGGCGCCGAGCCGGTCGGTCAGCCTCGACGCCAGCGTCCCGGCCGAATCTCGCCGAGTCTTCGTCGCCTGTTCACCGGTCAGCGCGGCCTGCTGCCCGCCGGCGGACCGGTCGGGCGTCCGCATCACGTACAGCGAGCCGGCCACGAGGCCCGCGGATCCGGCGGCCACCGCGGTGCACGTCACCGCGGTGCGCAGACGACTCTTTCTCGCCCTCATAAAGGGGGTCCTCCAATGGTCCAACATCTTCGATCTACGCGTGGGTACGCAGCCTCGGTGTGGGTGTGGGTACGCACCCCGCGGCCACGGGAGTTCAAGGCCCTGCGAACGGCAGGTGAGGGGCCTGTGAGGCGGCCGGGGTTCGGTGGCGTCGGGTTCATGCGGCTTCACGTGGGGTGCGCGATGTGGACCCATCCGTCGTGGCAGTTGACGTGTGCGGACATCGTCGACGCCCTCGGGCGTCGACACCGTCACCGTGCGCACCTTCGGGATCTGACGTCGCCCACGCCCGGCCGGATCCTGTTCGGCCAGGCGATCACCATCTCGTACTTCCCCAGTTGTTCGACGATCGCCGACCCGGCGACACACACGTTCGGAGCGCTCTTCGAGCAGGCCGTCGGTACCGACGGTGCGGAGAAGGTGCTCGTGCTGGCGAGCAATGGTTACGCCGAGACTTCGGTGGGCGGCGGGACGAAACCGGTGCGGTTGGAGCATCACCGACTTGCCGGGCTGTTGACGGATGCCCGGCTACGCGACTTCGCCGAACTCGGCGGGTACTCGTTCGCAGCTTACTGCTCAGGGGAAACAGCGCGATGGGGAGGCGACGAGATTACTCCGTATCAGGCCAACGTCCCGGTAGTGCTCCGAGGCGGTGTCGGCGTTCACCCCGGCCAGTACGTTGTCGCCGACGCTTCCGGTGCTGTCGTCATTCCGCAGGGGGAGATCGACGACGTGCTCTCAGGTGCACTCGAGATTCGCACCCAAGATGCCCGTACTCGTGAACGGATAACCGCCGAACACCGGGACAGAAAACGACTCGGGGAAGACCTCCACCGGGAAGCCATCGACCCGCATCAGGGGCCAGGCCCGCGCCAGGAGCCGATGTAGCGATCCACTGCGGACGTGGCAGGCGCGATAACTCGATGGCCAGTAGCGTCCGCGGCGGTCGATGTACCCCGCGAGCCGTAGCCGCGATCCGCCGGTTCCCCTTCCCCGCTGGAGGCCGCGCTCAATTTGGCGCGGAGCCTTGGTCGCCCGCATTCTGTTCTCGCCCGAATTCTGCAGGTGAGCACTGCAACTCATCAGGTCGAGAGATACGCCCTGACATGATCGAGCGCCATGTCGAGCGCAATTTCCATGTGCGTGACGTCATGAGCGGTCTGGGCCAGCAGGTAGCCCCCTTGCAGCGCTGCCATCAGCCCGATCGCGAGCTTTTGAGGGTCGGCGTCGGCGGCCAGTGTCCGGGCGTCCTGCATGCGACGCAGGCCGGCCTCGATGAGCTGTTCCCACGCTTCGAAGGTCTTCGCAAGAGCCATGCGAGCGACCTCGTCCTGGTCAGAGACCTCTCCGGCGATCGAACCGAGGACGCAGCCGTACGCGCCCTTCTGCAGTGCGTTGCGCTGGACGAGCGCGTCCCTCCACCGGACCAGACCATTGAATGATCTGAGATTCTGTAGCGCAGCATGTTCGCGTTCCATGATTTCTTCCGCGCGGAGCAGGACCACGGCGCGGACCAGCTGTTCCTTGTCGGCGAAGTGGTTGTAGAGCTGAGACTTGCTCGTGGCGCTGGCGGCGCGGACCTCGTCCAGAGTGGTCGAACTGACCCCCCTCACGTACATGAGCTCGGCCGCGGCCTCGACGATGCGCCGCCTGGTCGCCGCGCCGCGACGCGTCAGCCCCGGCCCCTGTTCGGAGTTCTCCGGCCCGGTCACGAACGCAAGGCTACCGGCCTGGACGATCGGCGCCGGTCAACCCGCTCGCCTGTCCAACGGACAAGGCACGACCGACGCCGCGGGCACGAAGAGACCGGACTTCGGAGCCCGTGCGAATGGGCGGCGAGAAGGACGTAAAGCAGCACAGAAACGGAGCCTCGGGCATGACCGTGGGCGGGCGGAACCACGGTCTCGTCGACATCACCGCTGGTTCCGTGCAGGACACCGAACTGCCGTTGACGTCGACGATGGCGCCCGGCCGTCCGAACCCTCACGGACGAACGCGAATGATCGTCTTCCCCCTGATCCGCTCGGTCGGGTTGAGGGCGGCGACGGCGTCGTCCAGGGGCGCCACGTTGCCGATGTTCGTCCGCAGCCGTCCGTCCCGCACCCGCTGGACGACCTCGCTCAGTTGCGCGCGATCGGCCTCGACGACGAAGTCGACCGCCAGGCCGTCCACCGGCCGCGCCTCGGGCGGGCCCGCGATGGTCACCAGCATTCCGCCGGCTCGAACCAGGCCCGCGGACCGCTTCCCGATGTCTCCACCGATGACGTCGAAAACGAGATCGACTTCGCCGACGTCGTCCAGCGAGTCGTTGTCGAGGTCGACGAACTCCCGCGCGCCGAAGCCGAGCGCCGTCTGCCGGTCGGCGGCACGTCCGGTGCCGATGACGTAGGCGCCGGCCTCTTGGGCGAGCTGCGCCACCATCGATCCGACTCCACCGGCGGCACCGTGCACGAGGATGCTCTGCCCCACCTGGAAGCGGCCGTGCACGAACAGTCCCTGCCACGCGGTCAGACCCGAGATCGGCAGGCTCGCACCCGCCGTGAAGTCGACGTCGCCCGGCAGCGGCGCGAGGTTGCGCGCCTCGACGGCCGTGTACTCCGCCAGGGTGCCGTCGCGGGTCCAGTCCGCGAGCCCGAACACCCGCTGTCCCACCGACAGCCCCCTCGTGCCGTAGCCGAGAGCGCTGACCACCCCGGCCAGCTCGTGCCCGGGGATCGACGGTGTCCGGTCACGGCCGAGGCGATCGGCCCAGGTCCCGGGCCACGTCAGCTCGCCGGGGGTGAATCCCGAGGCGTGAACCCGGACGACGACATCGTTCCCTGCGGCCTCCGGCTCCGGCCGCTCCACCAGCGTCATCCCGGCCGTTCCCGCGGCCTCGTCCGTCACCACGATCGCCTTCATCAGGCGCACCTCCCTCGATCCAGTCCTCGCCTGCACCACATCCGGTTCGCCAGCAATCGGTCTCCTCGTGGGCGCGGGGCTGCGGACGGGGGGACGTCCGCAGCCCCGCCAGCGGCAGTTGGTCCACGTCGGACAGTCGACCGCTCATGGAGGCACACGCCGGACGATCCGAACCTAGCTACGGTGGAACTGGTCGGTCAAGTCCACTTTTGATGGTCAAACACAAGCTTGGTCTGAACGAACCCCGAACTTGCCGCAGGAAGATCAGCGGAGGAGCACGCCGTGATCCCTCACTGCCCCGAAGCCGGACATGGCCCGCGTAACGCCGATTGACCTGCACGTTTGGTGTGCCCTCTCGACAGAACCAGAGCCACCTCCGGGCGGCGAACCCGATCTGAGCGGAGCCCTCAATGCCGGAACACCCATGGTTGACCTCACCCTGTTTTAGGACTGTATAGTCCACTTCTGTGGGAATAGAATCAGGCCGCGGAGCGTCTGTACATGTGCGTCCAGGTGCGTTTCACCTGGTTCCCCAGCCTCAGGCCGCAGGGCCCGGAAGGGAGAGCTGTGCCCCGGCAGACCCAGTACCACAAGAACCCGGAAGCCGTCTCGCGCCTCGATCCGGAGCAGTACCGCGTGACTCAGCAGGACGGCACCGAGCGTCCGTTCGCCAACGCCTACTGGGACAATCACGAGCCCGGCATCTACGTCGACGTCGTGTCCGGCGAGCCGCTGTTCGCATCCGCCGACAAGTACGACAGCAACACCGGCTGGCCGAGCTTCACGAAGCCGATCGCCGGCACGAACGTCGTCGAGCGCGAGGACTCCAGCCACGGAATGATCCGGACGGAGGCCCGCTCGCTGCACGGGGACAGCCACCTCGGCCACGTCTTCACCGACGGCCCCGTCGACAAGGGCGGCCTGCGTTACTGCATCAACTCCGCGTCATTGCGGTTCATCCACCTCGACGACCTGGAGGAGGCAGGGTATGGCGAGTACCGCACCCTGTTCACGGGTGACACCGGCACGGACACCGACGACAGGTAAGGAGACGACGTGATCACCGAGAAGGCGATCCTCGCAGGCGGCTGCTTCTGGGGCATGGAAGAGCTGTTCCGCCACCAGCCCGGCGTCGTGTCCACGCGCGTCGGGTACAGCGGCGGCGACGTCCCGAACGCCACCTACCGCGACCACGGCACCCACGCGGAGTCCATCGAGGTCGTCTACGACACCGAGAAGACCGACTTCCGCGCGCTGCTGGAGTTCTTCTTCCAGATCCACGACCCTTCGACGAAGGACCGCCAGGGCAACGACATCGGCACCAGCTACCGCTCGGCGATCTTCTACACCAGCGACGAGCAGAAGCGCGTCGCCGAGGACACGATCGCCGACGTCGACGCCTCGGGTCTGTGGCCCGGCAAGGTCGTCACCGAGATCGCCCCCGCAGGCGACTTCTGGGAGGCCGAACCCGAGCACCAGAACTACCTGCAGACCTACCCCAACGGCTACACCTGCCACTTCCCCCGCCCCGGGTGGAAGCTCCCGAAGCGGGCGACGGCCTGACACCGCCGACCCGCGGACCCGGGGTCCGCGGGTCGGCCCAGACCGGGGCGGGGTCATGCGGATTCTTCGTGCTGCGGCGGCGGGGAATTCCGCCCAAGCAGAGACGCCAGCATTTTCCAGCGGCCTCTACGATGCCGTATCCCGCTTACTGCCCAGGTGGTGAAGATGTGCTATGGCCATGTCGATCGCGGAAGCCATGGGTGTGACGTCGCGGGACGCCTGCGCCAGCAGATAGCCGCCCTGGACGGCGGCCAGGAGACCGATGGAGAGTCGCGAAACATCGGCTTCTTGGGGGATGACGCCCACCTTCTGAAACCGCTGCAGGAGGCTTTCGAAGAGTTCTCGCCACGCCGAGAACAGTTCGTTGAGTTTCTGACGTGCGATCGGATCCTGATCAACGACCTCGCTTGCCAGCGAGCCCAATGGGCACCCGTACCTGCCCTGTTGCAGGGCATTGTTCTCGACGAGGGCGTCCCTCCAGCGCCGCAGTCCCGTTAACGTCATCACCCTGTTCAGCCGTTCCCGTTCAACGGCGATCGCGCGGTCCCCGGTAAACTCGATGACCGCCCTGACCAGCGCTTGCTTGTCCTCGAAGTGTCGGTACAATTGCGACTTGCTCACGTTGCCGGCTACGACGACGTCGTCGAGGGTCGTTGCACCGACACCTCGTACGCGCATCAGATCGGCCGCCGTAGCGATGATCCGAGACCTCGTCTTCGCACCACGCGCCGTCAACCGCGAAGCCGTGGCCCTGCCCGAACTCTCCTCCACCTGGTCATGCTACTGACCTCCTCCTGCTGGCAGAGCGGCGGCGACGAGGTCGGGCGCTCGATCGAACACGCGCATCGCTGCCGGCGACGGGCCGTCCGGCAGGCGACGACGAGCTTATGATCAGGTCGTGATCTCTGGGCGCACCGGCCGGAGTGTTGACCGGTGAATGCGCTGACTTGGTCATCAACCTGGCCATTCGTTCGGCCGCGATCGCCGTCGCAGCCCGGCTCACCTGCCCTTCGGCACGGCGACCACGGCTTCGTTCCTTCCGCGTCAGCGGGATCAGGGAAGAGGAATGCGCAGAGCGGTGATGCCGCGCATGTCGAGCCAGGCTGCCTCCGGGGTCCGGACGATGCGTAGGACGACCTCTTCGCAGACAGGGCAGCGGGCGACGAGTCCGGGGGCGCGGTTGTAGAGACGGAGGGTCGCGACCGGACCGGTGCGGGCGCAGCACGCGCAGCGGGCCTCGGCGGTGGTGACGTCGAAGGCGAGGATCTCGCTCAGCGGGCCGGCCAGCGCGTTCCCGTCCGCGTAGTCGTCGCTCATCGTCAGCCTCCTGTCGGCCCGAACCGCTCGGTCTTGATCTTGCGTGCGGCGTGGCCGAGGGCCAGCAGCACGTCGGCGGCCGTTTCCACGAACCCGGTCGGACCGCAGACGAAGCAGTCCGGCTCGAAGTCGGCGGGCCACCCGTGGGTGTTCAGGTCGGCGACCATGAGCCGCCCCGGCGGCCGCCGGCCCTCGGGCGCCTCGCGGGTGTAGAGGTAGGTGACGTCCAGGCCGGGGGCTCCACGGCGCAGTTCGGCGGTGTAGTACCGGTCGGCGGGCGTCCGCACCGAGTAGACGAGCCGGAACGGCGTGCGGCTGCCGGCCTGCCCGCGGGCGCGGATCATCGCCATCAGCGGCACGATCCCCGACCCGCCGGCGACCAGCAGCACCGGCGCCGTGGCGGTGGGACGCCAGACGAACCAGCCGCCCACCGGCCCGCGGATCTCCACCGGGTCGCCACGCGACAGGCCCCCGACCAAGTAGGACGAGACCTCGCCGTCCGGCACGCGCTGCACGGTCAACTCGACCCGGTCGCCGTCGGCGGGCGCGGCGATCGAGTAGCTGCGCTGGGTGCTGTAGCCGTCCTCGGCGGTGAGCCGTACGTCGACATGCTGGCCCGCCGTGTGGCCGGGCCAGCCCGGCACGTCGAAGACCAGCGTCTCGGCGGTGGGCGTCTCGGCCCGGGTCTCGGCGAGCCGGGCGACACGCCATGTCAGTCGCCTTGGTACCGCTGTTCGCGCCATGGGTCCCCGTAGTCGTGGTAACCAGCCGTCTCCCAGAAACCCGGCTCGTCCTGATCGAGCAGGCGGAGGCCGCGCACCCACTTGGCCGACTTCCAGAAGTACAGGTGCGGCACCAGCAGCCGGGCCGGACCCCCGTGCTCGGCGGGCAGATCTTCACCGTCGAAGCGGTAGGCGATCCACGCCTGCCCGTCCAGCAGGTCCTCAAGCGGCAGGTTGGTGGTGTACCCACCGTAGGACCCTGCGAGCACGTAGTCGGCGGCGGTATCCACGTCGGCCAGCAGCGTGTCCAGCGAAACTCCCTCCCAGCGGGTGCCGAGCTTGGACCACTTGGTGACGCAGTGAATGTCGGCGGTCGGCGTCTCGCTGGGCAACTCCATGAACTGGCGCCAGTCCCAGCTGTACTCTCGGGCGCTCTCGGTCGTGACGGTGAGTTTCCAGTCCTCCTTGCCGACACGGGGCGTTGGACCGGCCGACAGGACGGGGAAATCCTCCGTCAAATACTGGCCGGGAGGGAGCTTGACACCCGTCCCGCGCCCTCGGCCTTGAAAGCCCGGTGACACGATGCCCATCACCGACCCCCTTCCGGGCCGCTGAGAAGGAAGCGACCCGTCACGCCATTCCCGGACGCCTCGCCATCGAAACCAGTCCGTCCACGCTCCTCGGGCGCACCCGGTCGCCGGATGCTTTCGCTGCCCGACAGCCAAGGTGGGAGCAGGGCGACCCCTTGGGCCGGGGACGAAACATCGGAGAAACGGTACCCCTGCTGGGATCGGCCGGTCTCCAAGACCATGAACGCGGCTCTGCTCGCACAAGCGCTGAGAAAGACTTGCCAGCGCCCCGTTGGCGATACCGAAGGAGAGTGAGTGAGGACTCGCGGAATGATGCGCGTGCCGGAGAAGGCCCCGACAGCGAGCGTGCTCGCGGAAGGAGACGGCGGGGCGCGAAACAGGGCTGTCCGGGTTCTCGGTGGCGGTGTCCTGGTATCGCTCGCCCTGCTGAGCGGAGCCGGATGCGACTCGGGGCGGCCCGATCGGCGCGATGCCGTCGGGGGCCCGGCGACGACACAGCCGACCACGGTGGTCCGCGACGACCTCCGCGAGCTGTTCCGCCATGCCGGAGTGTCGGGCGGGTTCGCGCTCGTGGACGTGACCCGGGACCGGCGTACGGCGGTCGACCAGGCCCGGGCCGAGCAGCGGCGGATGCCGGCCTCCACGTTCAAGATCCCTCACAGCCTGATCGCGCTGGAGACCGGTGCGGTCGAGAACGCGGACGAGGTGATCCCCTATGGCGGGCGCCCCCAGCGGTTGGAGCAGTGGGAGCGAGACATGAGCATGCGCGACGCCATCAAGATCTCCAACGTCGCCGTCTACGAGACGCTCGCCCGCCGGATCGGGCTGGTCCGCGAGAAGCAGTGGCTGGACCGGCTCGCCTACGGGAACCGCGACGTGGGCACCAAGACGCACCCGTTCTGGCTGCACGGTCCCCTGAAGATCTCGGCGGCCGAGCAGGCGTCCTTCCTCGGCCGGCTGGCACGGGGAGCGCTGCCCGCCTCCGCCGGCCACCAGCGCACCGTACGTGACCTGGTGAAGATCGAGGAGAGGGACGGCCACGCGCTGTACGGCAAGACCGGCTGGGCGGACGGCCCGACACCCGCCGTCGGCTGGTGGGCGGGCTGGGTCGAACGCGACGGACGGATCCACGCCTTCGCACTCACCATCGACATCGTCGACGACGCGGACGCCGCCAAGCGGATCCCGCTCGGCCGCGAACTCCTCGACCGCCTCGGCGTCCTCCCGCAAGCATGACTTCCCGACCCGGCCCTCTGTCCAGGTAACACGTCCCCGCGGGCGTCGCGGCGTTCAGCGGTGCGCCGGCCCGCCGCCGGGCGAGAACGTCGCGATCTGGGCGGCGACCAGCTCCGGCGCGTCGAGCTGGACGAAGGTGCGTGCGCCCGGGACCTCGATGAACTCCCCGGCCGGGAAGGTCTCTGCCAGCCGCCGGCCGAGGGCGGGCTTGAAGGCGCGGTCGGCCATGCCCCAGACCACCCGTACGGGGATGTCGACATCTCGCATCCGCGTCGACACCTCGAAGAGCTCCTTCCGGTCCATCGCTTTGAGGAAGCGGACGGCGTCCTCGCGGATCCCGCGGTCGGTCAGGCTCGGCTCGATCCAGGAGCGGGTCTGGTCGGCGTCGAGGTGGACGGCGAGCAGTCCGAGGCCGAGCGGTGAGTGCCGGAACGCCTTCACGCGCATGGGGAGCAGGTTCACGCGCATCCTGACCCCGCCGCGAAGCAGCGTGAAGAGCAGGTTGAAGGGGAACGGCGGGAAGGTGTCGAACGCATCGCAGTTGAGGAGGACGACGCGGCCGATCCTGCCGGGGTCGGTGTCGAGTGCGTACTGCGCCAGTGCGCCACCGGTGTCGCTACCGACCAGGGTGACGTCGTGGAGGTCCAGTGCCTTGAGGAAGGCGAGCACCTGGCGGGCGACGCCGCGTGGGGTCTGGTCGGCGTCGCGGTGCATCGGGGTGTGGTGAGCGCCCAGTGGCCAGTCCGGTGCATAGGATCGGATGCCCTGCCCGGCCAGCAACTCCGCGACCGGCGACCACACGGAACCGCTGACCAGGAAGGCGTGCAAGAACACCACCGGCGGGGCGCTGGAGTCCTCGGGTCCGGCGGCTCGGTAGTTCAGTGGCCCGTGAGGGAGTTCGATCGCGTTCATCGTCGTGACCTTTCTGGACGCTCCTGCGAAAGCTCGTGAACCGGTCAGCAGGAACATCCCTTGGGACCGGGGGCCCGAACATCGTCCAGGTGGCCGAGATCGCGCGAGTCCCGTCGGCGTGCGTCGCATCGGCCATCGGCCGATCCGCCCGGCACGGGCTACGTCGACCCGCCGCCCAGCCGGGTGCCGGCGACGCGTGCGAGCTCGACGCGGTTTCCGATGTCGAGCTTGCGGTAGATGTGGGCGAGGTGGGTCTTCACCGTCGTGCGGCTGATGAAGAGCCGGTCACCGATCTCAGGGTTGGTCAGTCCCTCGACGACCAGGGAGGCGACCTTGAGTTCGGTGGGAGTCAGGCTCTCCCAGCCGATCGGGGGTCGTTCACGGGTGCCCCGACCCCGGGTCGCGAGGGCGACGGCGTCGTCGAGGGAAAGGGCGAAGCCCTCGTCCCAGGTGGCCTGGAAGCCCTCGTCCAGCGCTGATCGGAGGGCGTCGAGCACGGTGGCGGCATCGGGGTCGTCGACCGGACGACGCGGGTACCCCATCTGTTCGCGGCCTGCGGCGGAAGCGGCGTAGAGCCGGACGGCGAGCGCGTGCCGTCCGGTGGCGGCCGCGTTGCCGGCGAGCGCGTCGAGGCTGTCGGCGTAGAAGGTGCGGATCCCGGCGGTCCTGCGCACCGTCAGTGCCTCGTGGTGCAGCTCAAGCGCCCGGCCGGGATCGCTGCCCGCGACCAGGAACGCCTGCTCGGCCAGGCCGTCGGCCAGGACCATCGACGAGCCGAGGTCGCGGCCGAGCGCGACGGCTCTCGCCGCGTAACGCCCTGCTTCCTCGGGACGGTCCAGCCGTCGCAGGACGCCGGAGAGCCCGGCCATGCATCGCGCGGCCATCCAGTCGGACCCGTCGGGTGTGAGCGAGCGGGTGCCGCGGTCGAGCCAGTGCCACGCGTCATCGAGATCGCCGGCCCACAGGTGCAGCAGGCCGATCGTCACCATGTAGCCGACGACGTGGGCGTCGGGTGCCTGGTCGATCATCCGGATGACGGGGGCCAGCGACCGCAGGCCGCCGGGGATGTCACCGGCCATGCCGCGCGCGAGTGCGGCCTGCGCCAGATTGGTGCCGACGGCGAAGTAGTCGCCGAGCGGCTCGACGATCGCCTGGGACTCCTCGCCGAACGAGACGGCGCCGCGGAGGTCACCGCAGTACATCGCGGCGAACAGGTCGATCGTGCGGGCGAAGGCGGCGCAGAAGCGGTCGCCGCGCCGGAGGCCCTCCTCGAACGCCCGGCGGGCGACCTCGACGGCCTCGTCATGGCGATCCCTGGCGCTCAGCGAGTACGCCGCCATGACCAGGCCCCAGTCTCGGCTGAACGGGTCACCGATGCGTCGGCCGATCTCGTGGCCCTCGATGGCCAGCGAGTGGCATCGCTGGAAGTCGAAGAAGAACGGGCGGTAGGCGGCCATCACGAGGCATCGGGCACGGGTGCGGTCGTCGCCGCTCTCGCCCGAGATCGCGAGGGCGTGCTCGGCGGACTCGGCCGCCTGATCCAGCCGCCCGCTGACCATCCCGAGCATCGCGACCCCGCACCACAGCCTGCCCTGTACCGCCGAACCGTCCGCACGGTCCACGGCGATGGCCCGGCGCAGGTACCGCAGTCCTTCGTGGACCCACCCGCGAACGAACCAGAACCGCGCCATCGCCGCGGCGAGACGCCGGACTCGCTCGTCCCGGAGGCCGCTGCCGAGGCCCCGGTTCAGGGCGGCCGCCACATTGTCGTGGTGGCTGCTCAGTATGCGGCGCCACGTGTCCTGGTCACGGTCCAGCTCTCGTTCGCCATGCTCGGCGAGGGCGAGGTAGTAGTCGAGATGCCGATCTCGGGCCGAGGTGAGTTCGCCGGCTTCCCGAAGGCGCTCTTCGGCGTATTGCCGGACGGTGTCGAGGAGCCGGTACCGCACGTCGGCCTCGCCCTCCCGGACGACGACCAGTGACTTGTCGACCAACCTGGTGAGGACGGTGAGCATGTCCTGCGGTGGGCCGGGTCCGTCGTCGGCGCACACCGCCTGAACGGCTTCCAGGGAGAAGCTTCCGGCGAACACGGCAAGGCGCCGGAACACGACTCGGTCGTCCTCTTCGAGGAGGGCGTGGCTCCACGCCATGGAGCCCGACAACGTCCGGTGCCTGGGTAACGCTCCCCGGGGGCCTCCTGCGAGCAGGTTCATGCTGGTGTCGAGCCCGGACCGGATCTGGCTCGGCGACAGCATCCGCACCCATGCCGCCGCCAGCTCGATCGCCAAGGGGATGCCGTCCACGCGCCGGCAGATCGCCCGGACGTCCGCCTCGTGGTCGTCCACCGGGAATCCCGGCGCGACCAAGGCCGCCCGGTCGGCGAAGAGGCTGAGCGACTCCTCGTCCCGCAGCGACGGCACCCTCCAGACGGCCTCTCCCGGCACGCCGAGCGGCTCCCGGCTCGTGGCGAGGATCGACATGCCGGGGCAGGCGCGCAGAAGTACGTTCACCATCTCCGCGCACGCGGCGAGCAGGTGCTCGCAGTTGTCCAGGCACAGGAGCAGGTGACGTTCCCGGAGCAGGCCGGCCAGCAGATGAAGCGGCTCGGTGTCGGGGTCGAGGAAGACCCCCATGACCGATGCGACCACGCGGGCGACCTGCTCGCCCTCACCGACCGATGTCAGATCGATCCACCAGACCCCGCCGGGCCGTCCGCTCTCCGAACGGTCGGCCAGCCGCGTGGCGAGCCGGGTCTTGCCACAGCCGCCGATGCCCGTCAACGTCACCAGGCGTCGAGCGGCGAGCAGCCGCTCGACCTCCTCCAGCTCGCCGGTTCGGCCGATGAACGTCGTCAGCTCGGCCGGAACGCCGCTCGTTGGCAACGGACCGGCCTCGCCCGATGCGCCGACGACCTTCGGGGCCACCTACCGGCACCTCCGCGCGACCACGGTCAGGAACATGCGCCCGGCCACCCCGGCGAGCCGGCCCAGGGGCAGGTCAACAGCAGGCCACCGGCACAGAGCCTCACCGGGCCACCGTCGCCGGGCACATGGGAGGCGACGCCGTAGATCATCGCGACCATCGGCCCCTCCGGATCCACGCGCACCACGGTAGACGAATCCGAATGACCCTGTGAAGCTCGACAACGAAGGGTGATCGCGCGATCTCCGGTTCGGCGGACGGCATCCGTCAGTGATGATCCCACCGCCACGTGGCCAGGACTCGGTCTTCTTCCCGGAAACCTCATCGGCTCCTTGGCATTCGCACGATCGACTCCGGCCGTAGTGGCCACTCCGCGGTGGTGAGGCTGAGCCGGTCGCCGAAAGGGAACCGGTCGTCCTCGTCGCGTGGCAGTGCGCTGCGGACGAAGCAGCGGTGCAGCAGCAGTTCCCGGCGCTCGGTCAGTGGGTCGTCCTCGCCGAGGCGGTCGGCCGGGCGTACCGGAGGGTCCTCGCCGATGTCCACCTCGCCGTCCCAGTTGAGGTGCAGGCCGTCCTCGTCGGAGTAGAACCGGTGGAACCTCGTCCGCCACTGCGAGTTGGAACCCCAGCCGTGCGACAGGTCACTGGTCGGACGCGGCTCGCGACGGGAGGCGAAGTACAGCGTCGAAGTCGTGGCCACCGCGGCGTCGATCAGGTGCCGCGGTGCCCGCACGCGTACACCGGCGCGGCTGAACAGCAGGTCACCGAACCAGAAACCGGGCCACAGCACCTCCTCCAGGCTCACGTGCGTCGCGTACGGATCCTGCACCACGGCGAAGATCTCGTGGTGGAACGGGGAGAACGCCTCGTCGTGCTCGAACGGGGTCAGCCCGATGTCGGTGAAGAACTCCGTGTACGCGGCCAGCCCGTCGACGTCGAGCCTGCGGGAACCGAGCCGGCCGGGGGTGGCGCTCACCCGCCACCCGCCGAGTTCCAGCCTGTGGGTGGCGCTGCCCTCGATGACGGCCCGCCCCCCGGTGACACCGAACCCGGCGGGCGGATCCCCCTCGGGGCAGAACAGTTCGATCAGGTGGTCGCCGACCCGGCTCAGCGCGTACAGCTTCATGATCCGCCAGGACTGCTCGTCGTCTTCGGCGTACCCGCCGGCGGGTGTCCGCTCCCGCTTGCGCAGCGGCGCCAGCTCGGCCAGGTGGTCGGCCGCCGTCCGCCGCCGACCGGCCAGGTACCGCCGACGCCCGCCGACATCGGCATGGTGGTCGTGCAGATCTTCGTACAGGCGGCGGAAACAGTCCCGGTCGGGTTCCATGGCGCGATCATGACCCAGCCGGTCCACACCGGCAACGACCTCATGAAGGGGCCCGGCGGCGGGGCTCAGGCGCAGGCGCGCCTGGCCGCGCCGGGGGCGATGCCGTGGGTGCGTTTGAAGGCGCGGCTGAAGGCGGCCTCCGATTCGTAGCCGAGGCGGGAGGCGAGCGCGGCGACCTGGGCGTCGTCGTTCCGCAGGCAGTCGAGCGCCACCTGCATGCGCCAGCGGGTGACGTACCGCATCACGGGCTCGCCCGCCAGCTCGGTGAACCGGGCGGCGAAGGCCGACCGCGACATGGCGACCTCCCGGGCGAGGGAGGCCACCGACCAGCGGTGGGCGGGGTCGCGGTGCACGAGTGACATCGCCCGGCCTATCCGGGGATCCCGCAGCGCTCCGAGCCATCCGGCCTGCCCCACCGCCTCGTCGGCCAGCCAGGAGCGGATGGCCTGGATCACCAGGATGTCCGAGAGCCGGGTGATCACCGCTTCGCCGCCGGGCCGCAGCCGCCGTCCCTCGGCGGCGATCAGCCGTAGCGTGCTGTACATCCACTCCGCCTCGGGCGACGGCGATCCCGGCGCGCCGTCTATGACGATCGTGCGCGGCAACAGCGCGACCAGGCTGCGGGCGGCCGGATGCCCGAGACGGACGGTGCCGCACACGACGCTCGTGGGCGTCCCGCCGCCTCCGTACCTCAGGATCGCGTACCGGTCGCCGGCGTAGTCGTACTCCAGCTCGTCGACGCGCTCGGCCGGCGTCCCGGGCTCGCCGAGCAGCAGGTGCCCCTCGCCGTGGGGGACGAGTGCGAAGTCGCCGGGCTGGAGCTGCCGGGGCTCGTCGCCGTCGACGTCCAGCCAGCAGCGTCCGGTGTTCACGACATGGAACCACATCGCCTCCGGCTCGGGCGGCAGGTGCAGCCCCCAGGGTGCCGTCAGCTCGGAACGGCAGTAGAAGGTGCCCGACATCCGCAGGAAGTGAAGGGCCTCGCCCAGCGGATCGCCGGTGGCCCAGGGCTCCTCGCCTCGCATCGACTCAGTCTCCCACCACGGAAGCCGTTCGTCCATGAGCCATGGACGAACGAGCATGAAACCTGTACACGCTGGCATTGTTCCGCCAGTTCAATCGGCAGCAGAGTGGATGTAGGTAAGTAGTCCGCACAGGAGAGGAGTTCCGCGATGACCGAGCCCACCTTCCGGTCCCCGGCGACCAGCGCCGCCCGGCCCGCCCGCCACCACTCCGCCGGTCACGGATGGACGGGATTCGTGCTCGGCGCCACGCTCGTGGCGACGACCCTCGTCACCGGTCTGAGCTTCACCTTCGCGGCCGCGGTGATGCCCAATCTGTCCGGCGTCGACGACCGGACCTTCGTGACGATCTCGCAGCGCTTCAACGACAACCCCGTGTTCCCGCTCACCTTCACCGCGGCGCTGCTGCTCATCGTGCTCGCGACCGTCCTCCAGGCGCGCCTGGCCCGGGGGCCCGCACTGCGATGGGTCGTCGCGGCGCTCGTGCTCTACCTGGCCGCGATCGTCATCACCGGCGGCGTCCACATCCCGCTCAACGAGCAGATCGACCAGGTCGGCGATCCCGCCAAGGCGGCCGACCTGTCCCGCGTCCGCGACGACGCCGAGGGCCCCTGGGCCATCTGGAACGTCGTGCGCACCCTGTGCTGCACCGCCGCGGTCGCCGCACTCGCTCGAGCGCTCCTCCTCCACGGACGCGACCGCGGCCGCCGCGGCGTCTAACGCGCACGCTCTGGCGGGGGCACCTCGGCCGGACTTCCGAAAATCTCCCCACCCGTTCCACCAACATGTCGATCCCGGCAGGACCTCCTTCGTCGGTTGGTTGACCGACCCGATCGAGGAAGGAAGACCGATGACGCAGCTACAGACCCGTCCTGAGGAGCCGGACGTCCCCGGAGCGGCCCCGGTCAAGCGGGGATTGGTGCTGGTTCTCGCCTGTGCGGCCCAGGCCATCGTCAGCCTGGACATGGCGATCGTGAACGTCGCGTTGCCGTCGATCCAGCGTGATCTCGGCTTCGGCAACGGCGGCCTGCAGTGGGTTATCGTGGCGTACGGCCTGCTGCTCGGCGGATTCCTGATCTTCGGCGGGCGGCTGGCGGACAGGGTCGGACGCCGGCGGACCTACCTGGTCGGGCTCGGCGTCTTCACCGGCGCGTCCGTCCTGGCCGGCACGGCGAACGAGCCCGGCATCCTGATCGCGGCCCGTGCCCTCCAAGGATTCGGCGCCGCACTGATCGTGCCGGCGGCCCTGTCGCTGCTGGCCGTCACCTTCCCGGAAGGGCGGGAGCGCAATCGCGCGCTCGCCGTCTTCGGCGGGGTCGGCGGGATCGCCGGATCGGTCGGTGTCGTCGCCAGCGGCCTGCTGACCGCCGGTCCCGGTTGGCGCTGGACCTTCTACATCAACATCCCGGTCGGCCTCGCGCTGATCCTGCTCGCCGCCATGTTCCTGGCCGCCGACCGGCTCAGCGGCCACCGCACCCGCCTCGATCTCCCCGGCGCGGTCACCGTCACCGGCGGATTGCTGCTGTTCGTCTACGCCCTGCATCACGGGGCGATTCACGGTTGGCTGTCCGGAGCGACCCTTGCGCTGTTCGCTGCGGCGGCGGCGCTGCTGGTGGCGTTCGTGCGGATCGAGGCCCGGTCGCCCGCTCCGCTGGTGCCGCTCGCGACCTTCCGCAATCGCAGCCTGGTCGCCGGCAACGTGACCGCGTTCCTGGCCACGTCCGCGTTCTTGTCGTTCATCTTCATCGGGTCGCTGCTGATGCAGCGGCAACTCGGCTACACCCCGACCGAGACCGGGCTGGCCTGGTTGGCCACGACCGCGACGATCCTGCCGACGGCGATGGTCGGCGCCCGGCTGGCGACCCGGATGAACGTGGGGTGGCTGATGATCATCGGCCTGGCCTGCTTCACCTTCGGCGCGGTGTGGCTGGCCAGGATCCCGGCCGATGCCGGATATCTGGACGGCCTGCTGGTGCCCTTCCTCTGCGCCGGCGTCGGTTTCGGGCTGTGCGAACCGGCCATCCAGATCGGCGCCCTGACGGGAGTGGCCCACTCCGATGCCGGGCTGGCGTCCGGGCTGGTCGAGACGACCCGGGAGGTCGGCGGCGCGACGGGTGTCGCGGCCGTGTCCACCGTGCTGGTCCTCGGCTCCGGCCTGGACGGCTTTCACACCGCGTTCGCCGCCATCGGCGTGCTGACCGTGCTGAGTCTGATCACCGCAGCGGTCGGATTCGCCCGCCCCACC
>NZ_SMKH01000116.1 GCF_004348515.1 Actinomadura sp. KC345
GGGGGCGGCTGGGGGGCGTCAGTCATCGCTGGTCCTCGGGACGAACAGTGCGGCGGCGGCAAGGATCACGACGCCGCGGATCAGGTCGGATGCGGTGGCCGGGAGCTGGAGCAGCGTGAACGAGCTCTCCACGAGGGCGAGCAGGGCCACGCCGCCCAGCGTCCCGACGAGGCTGGCCCGGCCGCCGAGCAGGGACGCGCCGCCGACGACCACGACCGTGATGGCCGAGAGCTCCAGGCCCTCCCCCGCGTTGGGGGATCCGATGGTCGCCCTGGCGGCGAGCATGATCCCCGCGGCGGCGGCGAGCGTCCCCGAGATCATGAAGGCGAGGACGAGTGTCCGCCGCACGGGCACGCCCGCCGAGCGGGCCGCCTCCTTGGCGCCGCCGACCGCGTGGACATGCCGGCCGAAACGGGTGCGGTGCAGCAGCACCGCCACGACCGCCACGGCGACCGCGAGCACCGCGAGCGCCAGCGGGAACGGCCCGAGGCGGCGCATCCCCACGGCCGCCAGCGCCCGGGTGACCTGCCCGGTCGGGGTCGTGCTGATCAGGAGCGCGGCGCCCTGGATCAGGTAGAACGTCGACAGCGTCACCACGAACGCCGGGATGGCGGTCCGCGACACGATCAGCCCGTGCAGGGTTCCGACGGCCGCGCCCAGCACCAGCATCGCGAGGATCGTGGGAATGGTCCGGATGGGGTAGCCGTCGATGAGCATCGCGGTCAGCAGCGCCGACAGCGTGGCGGTCGACCCCACCGACAGGTCGATACCGCCGGTCAGGACGACGAGGTGCTGCCCGAGTGCCACCAGGCCGAGTACCACGGTCGCGGTCAGCACGTTGGCGATGTTGGCCGCCGCCCAGAACCCGCCGGGGTCGGCCACGGTCAGCCCGGCCACCAGCACGGCGACGATCACCCAGGTCGCCAGGCCGGTGCGGGCCGCGTCCGCCAGCACGTCCCCCGCGCCGCGGCGCAGGCCGCGTTCCGGCGCGGTCACGGCGGTCATGAGGCCCTGCCTTTTTGGGCCCTGCCTTTTTGGGCCCTGCCTTTTTGGGCGGGGCCTTTTTGGGCGGGGCCTTCCCGATCGGTGCCCGTCCCGAGGGCCAGGTGCATGATCTGCTCCTCGTTGATCTCGTCACCGGCCAGCTCGCCGCTCACCCGGCCGTCCCGGCACACCAGCACGCGGTGTGCCAGGCCGGTCACCTCCGGCAGCTCGCTGGACACGAACACCACGGCCAGCCCCTGGGCGGCCAGCTCGGCGACGATCCGGTAGATCTCGGTCTTGGCGCCGATGTCGATGCCGCGGGTGGGCTCGTCGAGCAGCAGCACCTTCGGCCCGGTCCGCAGCCACTTGGCCAGGACGATCTTCTGCTGGTTGCCGCCCGACAGCAGGCCCGTGCGCTGGCCGGGCCCCGAGGCGCGGATGTTGAACCGCTCCCGCTCCTCCTCCCACGCGGCGCGCTCCCGGGCGGCCGACAGCCAGCCGCCGGGGAAGACCGAGCGCAGGCTCGACAGCGTCGTGTTGGCCCGGACGGGGAGGTCGAGCACCAGCCCCTCGGTCTTGCGCTCCTCGGGGACCAGCACCACGCCCGCGTCCACCGCGGCGCGCAGCGACCCGCGCACCGGACGGCCCGCCACGGCGACCGTCCCGGCCGAGCGCGGGACCACCCCGGCCAGGGTGCGCAGCAGCGTGCTGCGTCCAGAGCCGAGCAGGCCCGCCACGCCGACGATCTCCCCGGCCCGCACGGTCAGGTCGAGCGGCGGCACGGACCGGCCCCCCGGCACCAGCCCGCGGACGGCCAGCACCTCCTCGGCGCCGGGCGCGGCGGTGGCGGGGAAGACCGTGTCCACGTCCCGGCCGACCATCTCGCGGACGATGCGGTCGACCGGGTAGTCGCCCACCGGCCCGGACGAGACGCCCCGGCCGTCCCGCAGGACGGTGACGTCGTCGGCCAGCGCCCGTACCTCCTCAAGGCGGTGCGTGATGTAGATGACCGCCACGCCGTCCGCGGTCAGCTCCCGGACGACCGCGTGCAGCGCGCCCAAGGCCTCGCCGGACAGCAGGGCGGACGGCTCGTCCAGCAGCAGCACCCGGCTGCCCCGCACCAGCGCGCGGGCGATCTCGATCAGCTGCCGGGTGGCGGCCGACAGCGTCCCGGCGCGGGCGCCGGGGGCGAGGTCGCCCAGCCCGACGCGGCCCAGGGCGGCCTTGGCGGCGGCGCGCTGCCGCCCCCGGTCGAGCAGCCCGCGCCGCGCGACCTCCTGGCCGAGCATCACGTTGTCCAGGACGGACAGGTCCGGCAGGACGGTCAGCTCCTGGTAGACGGCGGTCACGCCGTGCGCCAGCGCCTGCCGCGGGTCCTCCAGCCGGACGGGCTCGCCGTCGATCCGCAGCTCGCCCTCGTCGGGCGGGTGGTTGCCGGTCAGGATGCGCACCAGCGTGGACTTGCCCGCGCCGTTCTCGCCGAGCAGGGCGTGCACCCGGCCCGGCCGGCAGACCAGGTCCGCGCCGTCCAGGGCCGTCACGCCCGGGAACCGCTTGACCAGCCCCCGGGCCTCCAGCGCCGGCGGCCGGCCGGCCGGGTCGTTCGCGTCGCTCATGTCGCCCGCCTCCCTCAGCACAGCTTGAGCTTCTTGAGCAGGTCGGCCGGCAGCACGGTGGGCACGGCCAGGTCGTCGCTGCATTCCGGCCGGACGTACCTGCCGAGCTCCTGGTCGGTGAAGACGGCGGCGTCCACGTTCACCTGGCTCGGCACCTTCTTCCCGGCCAGCGCGTCGAGCGCGACGTCGAGGCACTGCGCGCTCTGCTCGGGCGGGAACGCCCCGAGCGCGAAGGGCACGTTCTTCCCCTGGACGGCCTTCAGGAACCCGTTGGTCACGTCGCCGGTCACCGGCGGCACGGGCTTGCCCGCCTGGCTGTACGCCTCGTAGACGCCCAGGTTGGTGATCGCGGAGTCCGACCAGATCGCGTCCAGGTCCGGGTACCGGGCCAGCAGCTGCGCCGCCACGGTCTTGGCCTTGGTGGCCGACCAGTCGGTGTTCTGCTCGGCCACGATCTCGATGCCCGGGTACTTCTTCGCGAAGATCCTCTTCGCCTCCGCCTTGGGCAGCTCCGCCGTCGGCACCCCGGCGATCCCGGACAGCATGGCGATCCTGCCCTTGCCGCCGAGCCGCTCGGCGATCCACTCCGCCCACAGCGTCCCCTGGAGCTCGTAGTCGCGGGTCACCGTGCTGACGGCCCCGGAGCCCTCGTTGAGCCGCCCGGAGCACACCACGACCGGGATGCCCTGCGCGGCGGCCGCGCGCACCTGGCCGGTGATCGCGTCGCCCATCGGGACGACGACCATCGCGTCCGGGCGCTGCGCCACGAGCTGCTGGACGTTGTCGACCTGCTTGTTCACGTCGCCGTTCGCGGAGGCGTACAGGACGTCCACGTTCCGCTGCTCCGCCCTGTGCTTGAACGCCTCCTCGTTGCTCGTCGCCCACGCGTTGGTCGGCCCCTGGGCTGCGAACGCGACCCGGTACCCGCCGTCCGGCCGGTTCTTGGCGTAGGTCGACGTGTCGACCTCGCACACGTCCGCCCGCGACGGGGACAGGCCCTTCAGGCCGATCGCCTCGCCCGCCTCGCGCCAGGTCTCGGCGTACTGCTGCTGCGCCGCCCTGGCCTGCGGGCCGGTGCACTCGGCGGCCACGCCCAGCCCGGCGGTGAGCGACTCGCGCTGGGTGCTGCACCCCGTCAGCAGGAGCGCCCCCGTCACGGCCGCCACCGTGATCTTCGAAGGCGTGATCCTCGAAGGCGTGATCTTCGCACGGCGGGTCATCCCGCACCTCCCTCGGACGTTCCGCGCTGCCGCAGCCAGGTGGCCAGCAGGATCGCCGCGCCCTGCACGGCGAGCTGGCCGCCGGTCCCCGCACCGAGCTGGATCATCCAGACGATCAGGACCGCCAGCAGCGCGACTCCCATCACCGTGTGCCCGATGTGACCGCGACCGCCGGTGAGCGCGACACCGCCGGCGACGGCGGCGGCGAGCGAGTTCAGGTCCAGGCTGCGCGACAGCTGGGCGTCCACGTGCCCGGCGTACGCGGCGCTGACCAGTCCGGCGAGCACCGCCAGCAGCGCGCTCGCGACGTAGCCGGCGGCGATGACCCGGCCGGTGCGGATGCCCGACAGCCGTGCGGCGCGCGGGTTGGAGCCCGTCGCGTACAGCCGCCGTCCCGCGCTCGTCCGCGCCAGGACCGCGGCGGTCACGATCGCGATCGCCGCGAACAGCCAGAGCGGGGTCGGGATCCCCAGGAACCGTCCCGAGCCGAGGGGCTGGAGCGATCCGGGGATGTCGCCCGCCGCCGCGCCCTTCGTCCACGCGGTGATCGCGCCCTGGACGAGCACGAACATCGCGAACGTGGCGACGAACGGCGGCACCCGGCGCAGGACCACGAGGCCGGCGTTCACCGCGCCCACGCCGATCCCGGCGAGCGCGGCGAGCCCGATCGCGCCCGCGAGCCCGGCGTCGCCGGACTGCGTCGCGATGATCACGGTGGTCAGGCCCATGACCGCACCGACCGACAGGTCGATGCCGCGGCCGAGCAGCACCAGCGTCTGGCCGACCGCGGTGATGCCGATCAGGCCGGCCTGGAACAGGACCAGGTTCAGGTTCGCGTCGGAGTAGAAGCCGGGCGTCACCACCGCCGCGACGACCAGGACGAGCGCCAGTCCGCTCAGCGGCATCAGCGTCGAGGCCGACACCGGCAGGCGTCCGGTCGCGGCCGTCGTCGTCCCCGCGCTCACCGGTCCTGTCCCCCGCAGAACTCCGCGGCGACGGCCGCGTACAGGTCGACGGCCTGGCGCAGCGCCGTCACCGAGACCCACTCGTCGGCCCCGTGCGCCCGCCGCAGCAGGCCGGGCCCGAACGCGGGCAGGACGGGAACGTTCCAGGCCGGTTGCAGGATGGACGCGTCCGTCGTCCCCGGGAACATCGCGTCCGGCGGGACGTGCCCGAGCACGCGCCGGGCGGCGTCGCGGACGGCGCGGGGCAGCGGGCCGCCCGGGTCGGCGACCGTGCCGGGCAGGAGGCCCTGCTCGTCGAACTCGACCTCCAGCCGTGCCCCGGTACGCGCGGCGACCTGCTCCATCAGGGCCGCGACGGGCTTCTCCACGTCCTCGCGGGTCATCCCGGGCAGCAGCCGGACCTCGGTGTCCACGGCCATCCGGCCGGGCAGCACCCCGTACCCGACACCGCCCCGGTAGGCGAGCCCGGTGTTGAGCGTCGTGACCCAGCCCCGGATGCCGTACGGGTCGTCCGGGGACGGCAGCGCGAGTTCCCCGGCCAGCGCTACCGCGGCGTGCGCGGCGTCCACGCCCGCGTTGCGCGTGCCCGGCTCGCCGGAGAGGCTCGAATGCCCCTGCCGCCCGTACGCGGTGGCCCGCAGCCGGGCGATGCCGCGGCTGCCGAGGTGGAGGTGGTCGTAGTCGTCCCGCAGGCCGCCCGGCTCGCCGATCAGTACCGCGTCGGGCAGGTCCGGCGGCGGGTCCTCGGCGAGGTACTGCGCGCCGTGGTAGGCGCCGTCCTCCTCGTCGGCCGTGAACAGGAGGGAGAGGCGTCCGCGCCCCGGGCCGTCCGTCCCGGTGAGCCGGCCGGCGGCGAGGATCATGGCGGCCAGCGCGCCCTTCATGTCGGCCGAGCCGAGGCCGTAGAGGCGGTCGCCGTCCACCTCGGCGGCGAACGGGTCGACCGTCCAGGCGGCGTCGCCGACCGGCTTGGTGTCCATGTGGCCGCACAGCGCGAGGTGCCTGCCGCCGGGGCCGAAGTCGAGGGTGCACACCAGGTTGGGCCGCGATTCGGAACGTTCCAGCACGGTCGGGGCGGGCAGCCCCGCCTGGACCGCCATCTCCGCGAGGGCCCCGGCGACCGCGCTCTCGTCGCCGCCCGGGTTGGGGCTCGGCACCCGGACCAGCGCCCGGGTGAGCTCGACGACGCCGGCGCTCACTTGTACCGCTCCGCCCAGTCGTTGCCCTGCCAGGTGGTCAGCTTCACCGGGTCGAGCCGGAACAGCCAGCGCGGCTTGTCGAGCGTCGGCTCCAGGTACCGCGGGCCGTTCTCGCCCAGGTACCGCACGCTCATCCGCTCGGCGATCGGCAGCCACCGCCCGTTCAGGCACGGCTCCTCCACCAGCACGGCGCGCGTCTGCGCCACCACCTTGCGCTGGGTGCCGGCCTCGTCCACCGTGATCGCGCAGCGCGGCTCGGCGGCCAGGTAGCGGGCCCAGGCCGCGCGGGCCCTCGGCACCACCCAGAACGACGAGCCGTCCCACTCGTGCCAGCAGGGCACCGCGTACGGCCATCCGTCCTCGTCCAGGCAGGCGAGCCGCGCGATGTGCCCCTCGGCCAGGAAGGCCGAGACCTCGTCGCCGGCCATGCTCCCGACCTTGCCGCGCCAGTCCTCGCCTTCGGGGGCGGGCGTCTCGGTCATGAGACCTCCTCTTGTGTCTCCGGTGGCCGCGCGTCGGCGGGACCGGCGGTGGTGTGGTGCCCGAGCCGCCCGGACAGCGTCGCGGCGGCGGCCAGCGCCAGCTCCGCGACCTCGGGCAGGTTCTCGCGCGGGAACCGGTACGCGGGCGCCGAGACCGAGAGGGCCGCCACCACCCGCCCGGTGTGGTCGCGGACGGGCACGGCCACGCAGCGCACTCCGTCCTCGTTCTCGATCTCGTCGATCGCGTAGCCGCGGTCGCGGGTCGCGGCGAGCTCGGCCGCCAGCGCCTCCGGGTCCGTGATGGTGCCCGGGGTCTTGCGGACCAGCGGGCGCTCCATGCAGCGCCGCTGCGTCCCCGGGTCGGCGTGCGCGAGCAGCACCTTCCCTATCCCGGTGCTGTGCAGGGGGTTCACCGTCCCGACCACGGCCGCGGGCCTGACCGCCTGCGGACTGTCGGTCTTGGCGACGTACAGCACCTGGTCGTCCTGGACGATGCCGAGGAAGCACGTCTCGCGGGTCCTGGCCGACAGGCCGGCCATCAGGTCCTCGCTGAGCCCGGGGAGGTCCAGGCGGTCGAGGAACCGCTGCCCCCAGACCGCCAGCCGGGGGCCGAGGTCGTACTGGCCGGCGGCGTCGAGGCGCAGGATCTCGCCGTCCAGCAGCACCTCCAGCAGCCGCACGACAGTGCCGCGCGGTATGCCGCTCGCCTCGGCCAGGTCGGTGAGCCGCTGCGGGCCGCCCGCGGCGATCAGATCGACCAGCCCCACGCCCTTGACCAGGGCCTTGGCCGTGCCGGTGGCCGCCCCCGGTGCCGTTTTGGACGCACCGTCCATTCCCAATCTGGACATGGCGTCCATTCCTACCACCGCCCCTATGACCTGCACAAGTCGCCCACGGACGCCCGGCGGGGGTGGTCTGCGGGGATGGAACGTGACAAGCTGGACGCCGTGCCGCTTCCCTCGGGTACCCCCGACCTCGCCGACCTGGACCTGCTCCTCTCGGTCGAGCGCCTGGGCAGCCTGGGCCGCGCGGCCCGCGAGCACATGATCTCCCAGCCGTCCGCCAGCGCCCGGATCAAGCTGCTGGAACGGCGGCTCGGGCTGGTGCTGCTGGAGCGTTCGCCGTCCGGATCGCGGCTCACCCAGGCCGGCCTCAGCGTCGCGGGCTGGGCGCGCGAGGTCGTCGACGCCGCCTCGGACCTGCTGGCCGGGGCGACCGCGCTGCGGACCGTGGACAACGGCTGGCTGCGGGTGGCCGCCAGCATGACGGTCGCCGAGTACCTGATGCCGCGCTGGCTGGTCACCCTGCGCCGCGAGCTGCCCGACCTGACGGTGGCGCTGCGCGCGGAGAACTCGCACGACGTCGTGGAGCTGGTCCGGACGGAAGAGGTCGATCTGGGGTTCATCGAGGACCCGGCCGCCCACGACGACCTGTGCGAGGTGATGGTCGCCGACGACGAACTGGTCGTGGTGACCGGGCGGGGCCATCCGTGGGCGGGCACCGACACGCCGATCACCGCCGCGGAGCTGGCGGCCGGGCGGCTGGTGCTGCGCGAGCGCGGTTCCGGCACGCGGGAGACGCTGCACCGGGTGCTGGGCGAGCTGCGGGCCGACGACCCGCATCTGGAGCTGTCCTCCACCACGGCGATCAAGGAGGCGGTCGGCGCCGGGGCGGGCGCCGCCGTGGTGAGCGCCCTGGCCGTCGAGCGCGAGCTGCGCACCGGCCGGCTCGTGCGGATCCCGGTGACCGGCCTCGAACTGACCCGGAGGCTGCGCGCCGTCTGGCGCCGCCGGGCCGCACCGCCTCCCCAGGCCGAGGTGCTGCTGCGGATCGCGGCCCGGGACACGGCCACGAGCACGAGCACGAGCACCGCCACGGTGTCGGGCGCGCCCGCGCGCGGGAAGCCCGCCCGCCTAGACGGGCGAGAGCGGAAGCGACACCCCGACCAGGCTGCGCCGCGCCGCCCCTAGTGGAAGCGACCGCGCGACGTCGCCGAGAGCGCGGGCGGACGGGGACCCCGGCTGGCCCGCCACCACCGGAACGCCCGTGTCGCCCGATTCGCGCAGCCCCATGTCGAGCGGGATCCGGCCGAGCAGCGGAACGTTCAGGGCCGCGGCCAAGGCGTCCCCTCCCCCGGCGCCGAACAGCGGGGCGTGGCGCCCGCACTCGCACGCGTACCCGGACATGTTCTCCACCGCCCCGGCGACCGTGACACCGAGATCGGCGGCCATCCGGCCCGCGCGCTCCGCCACCCGCTGGGCGGCCGGCTGCGGTGTGGTGACCACGATGACCCGCGCGTCCGGGACCAGTTCGAGCAGGGAGATCGAGATGTCGCCGGTCCCGGGCGGCAGGTCGACCAGGAGGATGTCCAGTTCGCCCCAGTGGACGTCGTCGAGGAACTGCTGGAGCGCCTTGTGCAGCATGGGGCCGCGCCAGACGAGCGGTTCGGTGCCGCCGGTGAAGAAGCCGGTCGACATCAGCCGGACTCCGTGGGCCTCGACGGGCAGCATCGCGCCGCCGAGCGCGACCGGCGGGCGCTCCACGCCGAAGAGCAGCGGGATCGACGGGCCCCACACGTCCGCGTCCAGGACGCCCACCCGGTGACCGGCGCGAGCCAGGGCGACCGCCATGTTGGCCGTCACGGTGGACTTACCGACCCCGCCCTTGCCGCTCGCCACGGCGTACACCGCGGGACCCTCCCCGGCGAGGACGCCCCGCACCCGGGGGGACTCGCCGCGCAGGCGCTCGCCGAGCTCGGCCCGCTGCCGCGCGGTCATGGCGCCGAACTCGACCGTGACGTCCCGGACGCCGGGCACGGCGCGCACCGCGGCCTCGACGTCGGCCTCCAGCCGTCCCTTCAGGGGGCAGCCGGCCGTGGTGAGAAGGATCCGGACCCGCACCCGGCCGCGCCGCCCCTCCCGCACCTCGCCGACCATGCCGAGTTCGGTGATCGGACGGTGCAGCTCGGGGTCCGCGACGGTGGCGAGGGCCGCGCGGACCGCCTGCTCGCCCGCTGACGGGTTCCGGTCAGACATGGAAGGCCCGCCGCTTCGGCTTGACCGGGCGCATCAGGAACTCCGGCCGCCGCAGGCCCTCCGCGTTGGGGCCCGGCCGCGTCGCCGCCAGCCATTCCCGGTAGACGGCGCGGGACTTGCGGGTGTCGACGACCACGTCCCCATACTGGTCATCGGGCTCGGCGGGGGTGAGCCGCACCTTCTGGTGCCAGCAGTGCATGCCCGACAGCGGATCGGGATGGACCGGGAAGGCCAGGTTCTGGTGGACGCCGGTGTCCTCCCAGTCGATCCGGGAGCTGTCGGGATCGCCGGAGGCGAACGGCCGGACGCCGTCGCGGTACCGCAGCCGCCAGATCCCCTCGTCGCCGCGGGTCACGTCGGCCAGGCCGCTGACCCAGCGGCTGCCGTCGTCCTCATGGAGCCGCCAGCGGCCCATGTGGTGCGACAGCGCGATCACGCCCGGCCGGATGCCCGGGGTGATCCAGACGCGGGCGACGAAGTGCCCGATCTCGGTGTGCACCCGGACGAGGTCGTCGGTCGCCAGTTCCCCCGCGTCGTCCGGGTTCACCCACAGCGGATGGGTGTTGCTGATCTCGTTGAGGTACTTGGCGTTGCCCGACCGGGTGTGGATCAGGGTCGGCAGCCGGAACGTCGGCATCAGCACCAGCTCGCCGGCGTCCCGGTCCACCCGGTGCCAGGACACGTGCGACTCGAGGTGGCCGGGCGTCGCGTGCTCGGGCCACCCGAAGTCGGCGAGCGCGGTCGAGTAGATCTCCAGCTTGCGGGACGGGGTGAGCCAGCCGGCCGTCGCGGTGCCGTCCTCGTGCCGGAGGCCGACCGCCCCCGCCTCGCCGATGAGCGGCGGCACCGAGTCCGGTGTCGTCGGGCGGCGCAGGACCCCCTGCTCGTCGGCCTCGGCGCCCTCCAGCTCCTCGGCCGTGAGGGCGCGCTCGTCCACCCGGTACACCTCGGAGTCGATCTCGACGACGCCGTACTTGCGCATGTACTCCAGCGGCGCCATCCCGGCCTCGGCGGCCTTCTCCGGCAGGCCCGGCACGGAGTTCTCGAAGACGTAGCGGTAGTACTCGTCGACGGTGACCTTCTCACCGGGCCGGTACGGCGACTCGAAGTACGTGCGGATGCCGAGTTCCCCGTCCGGATCGATGCGCCATGACAGCTCGAACCAGAACTCGTTCTCCTCCCACACCTCGCCGGGGTTGGAGTCGCGCGTGTCCTCGTACGGCTGCCCGGTCTTGTCCATGGCCACCCGGCGCACCGGCTGGCGGAACCCGAGCCACCGGCCCGCGTGGGTCTCGTAGGAGTGGGTGTCGTGCCGTTCCGTCGCGTGGCCCATCGGCAGGACGTAGTCGGCGTACGCAGCGGTCTCGGACCAGGTCGGGGTAAGGGCGACATGGCAGCCAACGCGGTCGGTGTCGGTCAGGGCCTCGATCCACATGAACCCGTCGGGGTTGGTCCAGATGGGGTTGTAGACCCTGCTGAAGTAGACCGCGAGCCTGGCGCGGTCGTCGGCGAGGAAGTGCGGGAGCAGGAACGACATCTCGTTCGTCGACAGCGGGAACTCCCGGGGCCAGAGGATCTCGTTCCAGCGCTCATGGGCCTCCGGCGGATTGGGGCCGTGCGCGATGAACTTGTTCCAGCCGTTCGGGCTCGTCCCGCCCTCCGTGCCCACGCTTCCGGTGAGGACGTTCAGGAAGAACAGGCAGCGGGCCACCTGCCACCCGCCCAGGTTGCCCGCGGCGGCGGCGCGCCACACATGGGCGGCGAGGCGGGTTCCCGCGTCCGCCACGATCCGCGCCAGCTCCTCGACCCGCTCCGCCGGGAGGCGCGACTCCTGGGCGGCGTACTCGAAGGTGTAGGGGGCGTAGTCGGACTCCAGCCGGGCGAGGAAGGTCTCGAAGTCGCGCGGCGCGTCCGGGTGCAGGCGCTCCAGGTAGGTCTCCCAGTTGACCCAGCGGCGGATGTATCCGGTCGCCAGCCGGCGCGTGCGGATGAGGTGCGAGGCGACGGCCAGCAGGATGGCCGCCTCGCTCCCGGGCCACGGCGCCAGCCACAGGTCCGCGTGCGCGGCGGTGTTGGACATCCGCGGGTCGAGGACGACCAGTTTCGCCCCGTTCTGCTTGGCCTCCATGATCCGCTGGGCGTGCGGGTTGAAGTAGTGCCCGGTCTCCAGGTGGCTCGACAGCAGCAGGACGACCTTGGCGTTGGCGTGGTCCGGGGAGGGGCGGTCGTAGCCGCCCCACAGGGTGTAGCCGAACCGCGCGCCGCTGGAGCAGATGTTGGTGTGGCTGTTGTGCCCGTCGACGCCCCAGGCCTGGAGGAACCGGTCGGCGAAGCCGTCCTCCCCGGGCCGGCCCACGTGGTACAGGACCTCGTCGTTGCGGTCTTCGACGATGGCCGCGCGGATGCGGGCGGCGATGTCGTCCAGGGCCTCGTCCCAGCCGACCCGCTCCCACGTCCCGCTGCCCCGCTCACCGGCCCGGCGCATGGGATGCAGGATGCGTTCCGGGTCGTTCAGCTGGTTGATGGTGGCGGGCCCCTTGGCGCAGTTGCGTCCGCGCGACCCCGGGTGGGCCGGATTGCCCGTCAGCTTGGTGACGGACAGGTCCTTCTTCTCCACGTAGGCCAGGAGCCCGCACGCCGACTCGCAGTTGAAGCAGGTCGTCGGGATCAGCATGTACTCGCGGGGCACCTTGCGCGGGTGCGCCCTGGCGTCGTTCTCGACGTGGTGGTCCCACGTCTCGGGCGGCGGGTAGTTCCGCAGCCGCTCGTGGCGGCGCGCACCGGGAAGATCGATGGTCATGGTCCTCCTCAGGACAGCGGGACGTCTTGGCCCGCGCGGACGTACACGGCCTCGTACGCCAGCAGCGCCGCCTGGACGAGGAGGCCGGCCAGGACACCGCCGGCGGAGCCGAGGAACGGCAGCGGGACCGCCGCGACGACGGGCAGCACGGCACCGAACCAGAAGACCGCGGCGTACCGGCCCCGGACGACCGAGCGCGCGGCGAGCGCGGCGCCCCGGCCGGCGTGGTGCCCGCCGTACTCGAGCGCCAGGAACAGCAGATGGGCCACCGCGGAGCCGGCGAAGCCCCAGGCGAGGAACCGCGTGGCGGTGGCGTCGAGGCCGGCGAACGGCGCGGCCACCAGCAGCGCGCCCGCACCCACCGTCCCGGCCTGAGCGATCAGGTGCCAGAACAGCGCCGGGGACTGCCACAGGTCGCGCCCTTCGGCCTGCCCGAACAGGAAGGCGGTGTAGCCGGCGGTCAGGACGGCCACGGGGATCGCCGGCCAGCGCAGGAACGAGAGATCGCCGAACAGCAGCCACAGCAGGCCGACCCCGGTGCACGCGCACAGCGCGACCCCGCCCCAGACGAGCCACGACGTCAGGTTGGGGCGCAGGAACAGGTACAGGAACCGCTCGGGACGCTTCAGGTCCCACACCAGCAGCGCCCCGGTGCTCGCGGCGCCCGCGATCGCGAGGGCCGGGGCCACGAACCGCCCGGCGGCCCCCAGGTCCACGCCGACGATGAGCGCCACCGCCGCCAGGAGCAGGGCCCCGGCGCCGACGCCCTTCGTCCACAGGTAGGTGGTGACCCGCCAGCCCCATGGACGCGGGTGGGCGGTGTTGAGCGTGGTCCGGGCGTCCGAGGCCGTGTCCCCGTACACGTCCCGTGCCGCCTCCAGGCGCTGCTTGTCGGGGCGTGCCCAGATGTAGGTGTCGTCGACCGGCGCGGCCAGAGGGTCGAGCACGGCGTGGTCCGCGCCGAGGTAGAAGACGTTGGGGCCGGTGCCCTGCTCGGGAGCGCGCACCGCCGTGGGGTTGGTGCTGACGAGCCGGCTGATGCCGCTGTCGGGGTCGTCGAGGTCGCCCACCCAGATCGAATGGGTCGGGCACACCACGACGCAGGCCGGCTCCAGGTCCTGGTCGACGCGGTGGGCGCAGAAGTTGCACTTCGCCGCCGTGTGGGTGTTCTCGTCGATGTAGATCGCGTCATACGGGCAGGCCTGCATGCAACTCTTGCAGCCGATGCAGCTGTCGCCGTCGAAGTCCACGATGCCGTCGTCGCGCTTGAACAGCGCCTTGGTGGGACAGATCTTCACGCACGGTGCGTCGGTGCAGTGATTGCACCGCATCACGCCGAACTCACGGGTGGTCGCGGGGAAGGCGCCCTTCTCGACGTACTTCACCCATGTCCTGAACTGCCCGACCGGAATCTCGTGTTCGGTCTTGCAGGCCACCGTGCACGCATGACAGCCGATGCACGTGCGCTGGTCGATCGCGAAGCCGTATTGCACCCGCCCACCATGCACAGGCGTTCCAGGGCTCCGGTAGCGGGCCATTCGGGATGAGGTCATAGCCCACGACTATGACCCTTCCCCGTGCTACCGGAAGTCTCCACGCCGCGGGCTACGGTCGGAGCCGCACAGCCCGCCGGGCTCCGGCGCCGGGCGGGGCGTCCCCCGCGAAAGGAGGTGTCCGGTGCGCACCGGAAAGCCCGAGGAGGTGGGCGAGGACCCCGACTACCGGTTCTCGCTGGCCAACGAGCGCACGTTCCTCGCCTGGATCCGGACCTCGCTCGGACTGCTGGCCGGCGGGGTCGCCATCGTCCAGTTCGTCCCCGAGTTCAGCGTCCCGGGCGGGCGGCTCGCGCTCGGCGTCGTCTTCGTGTCCATGGCGCTGCTCATCGCGGTGACCAGCCATGGCCGGTGGGCGCGGAACGAGCGCGCCATGCGCCTGAACCAGTCCCTGCCCGGGAGCCCGGTCCCCCGCGTCCTCACCCTGTGCCTGAGCGTGCTCGCCCTGGTCTCGATCGTCCTCTTCGTGCACGGCTCCCTCGCCGCCGACGGCTCCGCGGGCCCGTGAGCGGCGAGGCACCCGGCCTGCAGGCCGAGCGCACCCGCCTGAGCTGGGACCGCACGGGACTGGCGTTCTCGACGTACGGGGCGCTGCTCCTCCATGCCGGTCACCTCCCCGGCGTCGCCGTGATCCTCTCCGGCTTCGCGGTTCTCGTGCTGGGCAGGCGCCGCTACCACCGGGTCGCCGGCTGCGTCCGCAGGGGGGAGCCGGTTCCGCGGCCCCGCGTGCTCGCGTGCGTCGCCGCGCTCGCCACCGGGACGGTCGTCCTCTCCGCGGCCGTCTCCTTCACCGGCCCCGCCGGGCATTGACGGCGCCGTCCGGAACTCCTTACGTTGGTCAGAGGTCAAACCTCTAGGGAGGGGCAAAGATGGGACTCGGCACGGTCCGGGTTGGAACCGAGCACGTCTACGACGATCTGCGCGAGGTCTCGGCCGCCCTCTACAAGAAGGCGCTCACCGACCTGCCGCCCGACGTGCGCCAGTCGGTCGGCGCGGCGCACGACCGCGAGGAGGGTTCGGCCCGCCGCCGGCTCCAGGTGATGGTCAAGGCGATCGAGACCTCCGACGAGACGGGCATCATCGTCTGCCAGGACACGGGGATCTGCGTGTTCTACGTCGAGATCGGCACCGAACTGCCGGTCAACGGCGCCCGGCTGACCCGGGCCCTGCGGGAGGGCATCGCGCTGGCGAGCGAGCGCCATTCACTGCGGTCGAGCATCGTCCATCCGCTCACCCGCGAGAACCGGCAGGACAACACCGGCGCCGGAGTGCCCGCCGTGCACGTCGGCTTCGCCGACGGCGGCGACGGCCTGGACGTCCTGCTCATCCCCAAGGGCTCCGGCTCGGAGAACATGTCGTTCCTGACGATGCTCTCGCCCGCCGACGGCCAGGACGGGGTCAAGAAGTACATCCTCGACCGCGTCATCGAAGCGGGTCCGCGCCCCTGCCCGCCCACGATCGTCGGCGTGGGGCTCGGCGGCACCGCCGACCAGTGCGCGGCGCTCGCCAAGAAGGCCACGCTCCGCCCGGTCGGGCAGCCCCACCCCGAGCCCGAGATCGCCGAGTTCGAGCGCCGCATGCTGGAGGCGATCAACGCGACGGGGATCGGGCCGCAGGGGCTCGGCGGCGCCACGACCGCCTTCGCCGTCCATGTCGAATACGCCTGGACCCACATCTCCATGAACCCGGTCGCGCTCAACATACAGTGCTGGCGCGGCGAGCGCGCACGCGCGGTCGTCGGCTCCGACGGGACGGTGACCTATGGCTACTGACCACGACACCACCGGCCACGACACCACCGGCCACGACACCACCGGCCACGGGGAAACCGGGCGGGTCCTCCACCTGAACGCCCCGTTCGACGAGACGACGGCCCGCTCACTGCGCTGCGGCGACGAGATCTGGCTCGACGGCACGGTCTGGGGCGTGCGCGACGCCTCCCTGATCCGCTTCTTCGACGAGGGGGAGCGCGTCCCGGCCGATCTCACCGGCGCGGTCTTCCTCCACACCGCCCCGAGCGTCCGCCGTACGGACTCCGGCGGCTACGTCCCCGTCTCGGTCGGCACGACCACCTCGATGCGCATGGACCGCTTCACCCGCGGCTGCGTCGAGGACCTGGGCGTGAGCGCGATCGTCGGCAAGGGCGGCCTGAGCACCGGTTCGCTGGAGCACCTGGGCCGCCACGGAGCCGTCTACCTCTCCATCACCGGCGGCGCGGCCAGCTACGAGACGCTGCAGGTCACCGGGATCGAGGAGGTTCTCTGGGAGGACCTCATGCCCGAGTGCCTGTGGAAGTTCCGCGTCAAGGACTTCGGGCCCCTCTTCGTCACGATGGACTCGCACGGCGCCTCCGAGTACCAGCGGACGGCCGAGCGCGCCCAGGCCAACCTGGAGGCCGCCTACCGCAAGCTCGGCCTCTGACTCCCGCGTGGACCTGCTCCTCGTCGGCGGTCTGGGCATCTTCGCCGCCGCCTCGCTCGGCGGCGCCACCGGCTTCGGCTTCGGGCTGGTCGCGGCACCGGTCCTGCTCGCGGCCGGGCTGCCGCTGTCGGAGGTGGTCGCGGTCAACCTCTCGCTGGCCCTGCTGACCCGGCTGCCGGCGGCCTGGCAGCTCCGCCGCCACCTGGTGTGGACGCGCGCCCGCCGGCTCATCGCCGGCAGCGTCCCCGGCATCCTCACCGGCTACGGGGTCAGCGGCCTCGTCGACACCGAGCTACTGAAGATCACCGCCGGGGCGGTGGCCATCCTCGCCGCACTCGCCCTCACGCTGCGCTCCGCCGCCCCCTCCCCCGACGCCCGTCCCGCAGGGGCCGGGGCGACCCTCACCGCCGGAGCCGCCGGCGGATTCCTGGGCGTCACGACCTCGCTGAACGGCGTGCCGCCCGCGCTGCTCCTCACCCGCGACCGCGTCGAGCAGCGGTCCTTCGCCGCCGACCTCACGGTCTACTTCGTGGCGTCCAACTGCCTCGCGCTGGCGCTGCTCACCGCGACCGGCCCGGGCATGCTCGACCCTCTGGCCACCTACGTCCCGGCCTGGCTGCCGGCCGGCCTGCTCGGCAACCAGCTGGGCATCCGCGCGAACCGCCATCTGCCCGTCCGCCTCTTCCGGGCGGTCACCCTCACGATCGTGATCGCCGCCGGCTGCACCACGATCGCCGCCGCGCTATGAACGGACGGCGTCCGGCCCGGTCACCCGGGCTGCTCCGCCACGGTCTTCCGCATCTCCTCAAGGCGGCCGAGGGCCGCCGACCGGGCGGACTCCAGGTGGCCGCGCATGGCCTCGGTGGCCTGGACGGGATCGTGGCCGACGATGGCGTCGAAGACCCGGTGGTGGCACGCGCGGGACTCCTCGATGCGGCCGGGAAGCGAGAGCGTCGTCTGCATGCTCGCGTGCATCATGTCCTGGAGCACGTTCACGGTCTTGAGCAGGAACCGGTTGCGGGCCATCTCCACGATCTTCAGGTGGTACGCGGAGTCGAGGAGCTGGAGGAGCGCGAAGTCGGGGGGCTCCTGGGCGGCGGCCTCGTCCAGGCGGTCGAGCGCCTCGCGCAGGCCCGAGACGTCCTCGGCGGTGGCGTTGGCCGCGGCCCAGCCGACCGCCGCGAGTTCCAGCACCTCGCGCATGTCGAACAGCTCCTGGAGCCCGACCTGCTCGCCGGCGATGGCGGCGCGCAGGTCCTGGGCGGCGCTGGGGCTCTCGACGAAGATCCCGCGTCCGTGCCGCACGCTCAGCTGGCCCCTGGCGGCCAGCACGCGCACGGCCTCGCGCACGACAGGACGGCTCACCCCGAGAAGGGAGGCGAGTTCCCGCTCCGGCGGGAGGCGGTCGCCCGGCTTGAGCCGTTCGGAGACGATCAGTTCGTTGATCTGAGTGACGACGCGTTCAGGCAGGTGGCCGCTCGGATTCACCGGACGCCACACGATGTCGAGGTTCTCTTTACCCATGTCCGGCGGCCCTCCCCTGCACCCTCGAAATCACACTGAAACTCCCGTCGATCCCGTGCGGAGGCACGGTGAGCGAAGACGCCCCGGAACGGATCCGCTTCATGTTGTCACCGGCGGCCTTCCCCGTTCTGGGCTCGGCGCGCGGCCGCTTTGGCGGCGGTTCCAATCGTACCGGGTAAGAAGTGTGATCTTTCCGTCGCCGTCCCGGGGGACCGCCTCATGGCGGGCGCCCGGCCGCCCGGCCGGGGCCCGCCATCGGACGGCGGAACGCACCGCGAGATTCAGCTTCCTCCCTTGGTGTACTGATTGTCGAAAAAGTAGTCGGCGGGCTTGGCCGGGGTCTTTTCGATGAGCCCGACCTCCTTCATGAATTGGGCGAACCTCAGATACCCCAGCGGCTTTGTGGAGTAAGTGATGTCGTCTCGCGTGATCTGCTCTTTCAGCTCGGCCGCGGACTCCTTTCCGCCCGTCTCCTTGGAAAGCAGCGCGGCGGCCTGATCAGGGTCGTCCTCCAGCATCTTCACCGAGCTCGCGACCGCCGCCTGCAATCCCTTGATGAAGTCGGCGTTGCCCTTGTGGAAGTCCACGGTGGTGTACACGCCGTTGAAGGTGTGCTCGCCGAAGACGTCGTAGCTGCGGACGATCGAGCGGGCCCCGCTCTTGAGCGCCTGCATCTGGTAGGGCGGCGCGGTGAGGTGGCCGGCGATCTGCCCGGACAGCAGCGCCTGCAGCCCGTCCGGATGGCCCATCGCGACGATCTGCTTGTCGAGCACCTTGGCGTCGCCGAGCTGCGCCGCGGCGGCCTTGCGCAGGACCACCGACTGGATCGAGTCGGGCCCGGGCATGGCGATCTTCCCGGCTCCCTTGAGCTCGGCCAGCGAACCCGCCGTCTTGGACATCAGCTGCAGGTTGGCGTTGTCCAGGGCGATGAAGATCTTCCAGGGGATCCCGTTGCTGGCGCCGACGATGAACGGGCCGAGCCCGCCCGCGCCGACCTGGATGTTGCGGGACACGATGCCGTCCCGGATGGCGGAGCCGGAGTTGAGCACCCGCCAGGTGATCTTCTTGTCGGGGAACTTCTTCTCCAGCGTGCCCTGCTCCTTGGCCACCAGCAGCGGCGCGTAGCCGATGCCGGGCTGGTAGGCGATCGTGATGTCGTCGGACGATGCGCCGGCCGCTCCGGCGCATCCGGCCGCCGCGGCCACCAGCGCGCCGGCCGACAGCGTCGCGAGCAGCCCGCGCAGCGGCCGCGAGGATGCGCGTACCCGTCCCATCCTTGGTTCCTCTCGGTGAGGTCGACGAGCCCTCCTGGGCTCCCGGGCGTGCGGCCGGTCAGGCGGCCTTGGTCCCCCACTTGACGACGGTGCGCCGTTCGATCCAGGTGAACGCCAGCTCCAGCGCGATGCCGATGATGGCGATCGTCACCAGGCCCGCGAACACCTCGGAGGTCCGCATGAACGTCCGCGCGTCGTTGATGAAGAAGCCGAGCCCGCCCTTGCCCCCGGCGACTCCGAAGACGAGCTCGGCGGCGATGATGGTGCGCCAGCCGAAGGCCCAGCCGGTCTTCAGCCCCGCGATGATGTTGGGCAGCGCGGCGGGGATGAGGACGTCCTTGACGATCCGCACGCCGCTCAGGCCGATGTTGCGGCCCACCGCCATGACCGTCGGGTTGACGGTCCGGAACCCGTTGCTGACGTTGATCGCGATCGGCCACACCACCGAGTTGGTGATGACGAACACCAGCGATGTGGAGTTCATCCCGAACCACAGGATGGCCAGCGGCAGCACCGCGATGGCCGGCAGCGGGTTGAGCATCGACGTCAGCAGGACGAGCAGGTCCTCGCCCAGCTTGGTCCAGGACGCCAGCGTGGTCAGCACGGCGGCGATCACCATGCCGATCAGCATCCCGCCGAGCAGCAGCTGCATCGTGGTGAGGGTGGCCCCCAGCATGCCGCCGCCGGCGAACCCCTCGACCAGGGCGCGGGCCACCTCGACGGGCCCCACCACCAGGAACTCGCTGATGCCCGAGAAGGACACGTAGGCCTGCCAGGCCGCGAGCAGCATCAGGATGAGGGCCAGGCGCCGGGGCACCACCGGCAGGCTCCCCCAGCCCCTGCGGCGGGCGGGCGCGCGGCCCTTGGCCGCGGCTCCGCCGGTGGCGCTCGCCGAGGGCGTGGTCATTGCTTCGCTCATCGGACCGCCTCCTACTCGAACGCCATGTCGTCGGGCGACTCGTCGCCCTCGGTGAGCAGCGAGCGCAGATGCCGCAGCGCCGCCACGAACTCCGGCGAGGTCGGGTCGTCGAGGCCGGACACGTCGACGACCTCGCGCACCGTGGACGGCGGCGGGCTGAGCACCACCACGCGCCGGCCGACGAACACCGCCTCCTGGATGCTGTGCGTCACGAAGAGGATCGTGACCTTGGTGCGCTCGGCGACCTCCTTCAGCTCACGCTGGAGCCGGGACCGGGTCTGCGCGTCGAGCGCCCCGAACGGCTCGTCCATGAGCAGCATCAGCGGTTCGAGGGCCATCGCCCGCGCGATCGCCACCCGCTGCTTCATCCCGCCCGAGAGCTGATGGGGGTAGCGGTCGGCGGCGTGGACCAGGTTCATCAGCTGCAGGTAGTCCCTGGCGACGCTCCGGGCCTCCTGCTTGCTCCGGCCGTTGACGCGGAGCGGGTAGACGAGGTTGCCCTCGACCGTGTGCCAGGGGAAGAGCTGGTCGAACTCCTGGAAGACCACCGCCCGGTCCGGGCCGGGGCTCAGGTCGGTGCGCCCCGACACCCGCACGGTGCCGCCGTACGGCTCGATGAACCCGGCGATCGTCTTGAGCAGGGTCGACTTCCCGCATCCGGACGGTCCGAGCAGCATGACGTTCTCGCCCGGACGGATATCGAAACTCACGTTCTCGACGGCGATCTGGACCTGCCCGTCGACCTCGTAGCCGACTCGAGCGCCCTCGACCGTGAGCAGCGGCTCGGTGGCGGGCCGCTCGGACGCCACATTCGATGTCACTTCGACACCTCACTCCTTGGGGTGGGAGAGGAAAGAGGTCATACCTCAGCTTTCCTAGTTGCACGGGCGATTTCCAGTCAATCCCCTGTGTCGAATTCGGGGTGATATTCGGTCAGCCGGCCGAGACGATCAGCGTCAGGGCGCCCACGACCAGCAGCGCCGCCAGCAGTGCGCGCAGCCACGTCAGCGTCCGGCGCTGGCCGGCCCGGTCGGTCTGGTAATCGCGGACGACGGCCGTCATGGCCGCGCCCACATGGGCCAGCGCCGAGACGAGCAGCAGCCCGTCCCACACGACCCACAGCGCCGAACTCCAGCGCCGGGCGATGAACGACGAGTCGGTCTCGGCGACGTCGTGCACGATGTGCGTCAGGCCGAAGTGCCCGAGGGCGAGCACCGCGAGCAGGACGCCGGTGGTCCTGATGACCAGGAAGGACCGGATCCCGATCCCGCCCGGTCGCATGCGCGGACGCCGTGTCTCCGTAGTCATCCGCCTGCCCTCCTAACCGGCCGCCACGGGCCAAAGGATCACCGCGCCACCTCCGGCGGTGATGACCGCGGTGAGCACGAGGACCGCGTCCAGGAGCCTGGCCGCCCCCACCGGCCCCGCGTCCCACACGTCGATCGCCACCAGCCTCAGGCCGTTCAGCGCGTGGAAGGCCAGCGCGGCCAGGAGCCCGCACTCGAACACCCGCATCGCGGTCGTGGAATACAGCTCGTGCACCTCGTCGAACACCTGCGGCGACCACGCGTAGAGGCTCACGTCGAGGATGTGCAGGGCCAGGAAGGCGAAGACCGCGAAGCCGCTGACCCGGTGCGCGTAGAAGGCCCAGCGGTTGCCCTCGCCGCGGTCGAAGGAGCGGCGCGAGAGCCGGCTCGACAGGTAGGCGCCGAATCGGGTGCCGCCGTCGGTACGCCGCGCGCCCGCGGCGACCAGGCCGGTGAACGCGATGATGGCGGCGGTCACGGCGGTGAACCCCGCCAGGAAGACCATCTGCATGGGCGTCATCGGGCCGCGCCCTCCGGGCGGCGCCGGGTGTACCGCACCGGCCGCGACACGAGCCGGAGCGCGGCGCCGCCCGCGCCGCCGTCCAGGCGCACGCCGCCGCCTCCCCCCTC
>NZ_SMKH01000117.1 GCF_004348515.1 Actinomadura sp. KC345
AGCCCCACGAACTCCCGCGCCGCCCGGATCTCCCCCACATCCGCCTTGATCACCATCACCGTCGGCTCACCCACACCATCACCTCCGCGTTTGTCGTGACTCAACGCATATGATTGAACGCAAGGCGTAGTATTGGCAGGAAAGCGCGACAACAGAGCGAGGCCACTTGCATCCACTTGCAAGTGCTCCCGAGAGGTGGACCCCCCCATGCCGTCTCGAATGCCCACCCGGCAAACGATCGCCTTCGGCATCGAGTTGACCAGGCTCCGCGAAGATGCCGGACTTTCCCGACTCGAACTGGCAAACCGGATACCGGTGACCCGCAGCTACATCGGCCAGGTGGAGAACGGCACCACCCGCTGCCGAAGAGAATTCGCGGGCGAACTCGACAAAGCCATGGACAGCGGCACCACCATGGCGGACGCCTGGGACGACCTCCTCAAGTCCAGCCGGTACCCACCGTGGTTCGCCGACTACCCCGTGGCCGAGGGCACCGCAGCACTGCTGCGGGCCTACGAGACCATGTTCGTCTACGGCCTCTTCCAGACCGAGGCATATATCCGCGCACACCTCTCGAACGACGTCGCCGTCGAAGGGCGACTCCGACGCCAAGCCGTGCTGGAGCGCGAAGAACCGCCAATGTTCAGCATCGTCCTACTCGAAACCGTTCTCTGGACGTGCGTGGGCAGCACCGAAGTAATGCGGGAGCAGTGCGAACGCCTCCTGACCATCTCCGAGTGGAGCAATGTCACGCTCCAAGTCGCACCGATCGGCTTCTACCCAGGGCTTGAAGGGTCGTTCAACCTCGCCACCCAGCCGAAGGGAGACGAACTTCTCCACATGCCAGCCGCCAGAGGCGGCATCACAACGAACGACCGAGAGGATATCTTGCACATCGTCGGCGCATTCTCGGCGTTGCAGGCTCGCGTCCTGAGCGTGGACGACTCCCGGGAGTTCCTGAGAAAGGCGGTAGTTCGGTGGAGCTGATCAAGTGGCGGAAGGCACGGCGGAGCGGCGACCAGGGCGGAGCGTGCGTGGAGGTGGCGCGGTTCCCCGAGGCTGTAGCCGTCCGAGACTCCAAGAACCCCGACGGTCCCAAGCTCATCCTCGCCCCGAGTACCTTCCGCGCGCTCCTCGACGACATCAGGCGCTAACCGCTGCCGGACAGCGGGGGTGCCGACACCCGGAAGGCGGTTGTTCGGTGGAGCTGATCAAGTGGCGGAAGGCACGGCGGAGCGGCGACCAGGGTGACGCGTGCGTAGAGGTGGCGCGGTTTCCCGAGGCCGTCGCCATCCGGGACTCCAAGAACACGGGCGGTCCCATGCTCATGCTCGCCCCCGACACCTTTCGCGCACTCCTCGACGACATCAAGCGCTGAGCGTCAGGCTGAGGCGGCGGCCGGGAGGACGGTCGCGGCCCGGGGCTGCGTTACGCTCCGTTGATCATGTCCGAATTGCTGGGGATCAACCATGTGACGTTGTCCACGACCGACCTCGATCGGCTCGTGGCGTTCTATACGGAGTTGCTCGGAGCAAGGCTCGCGTTCGAGCGTGAGGCGACCGGCTCCGATCCTCGGGTCGCGGTCGTCGATGTCGGTGGGGACGACCACCTGATGGTCGTCGAAACCGGCGCCGCTCCCGCCACGGGTCTCGACCCCCTGAAGCGTGCGGGCTGGGGACTGCGTGTGGGAACCCACGCGCGGCTGTGCGAGCTGCGCGAACGAATCCTGGCCGCCGGGTGGCCGGTCGGGGAGATCGAGACTCTGCCCACGCAATGGACGATGACGGCCCGCGACCCCGATGGACGTCCTGTGGATGTGAGGGCCCACCGCCCTCGTACCGCCTGACCGTGGTCGTCTCCCTCTTGAGTCTGGACGTGTGGTTGACCGTGGAGGGTGATGTGAGGTCGATCGCACGGCGTTCATGCTCTGATCATGAAATCGACCTCCAGGAGATTGGGATTCTGGCGACCACGCTGGCTGTCGTCGCGACCGGCGGCTGCGTGGCCGCACTGGAGACCCGCTTCATCCGCGACCTGAAGGTGGGCGACACCGCCTGCCTGGCCGGCATTCCCCCGGTCCCCGTACGGTCCTGACCGCCCTCACCGGCGTCAGCCGGAGGTGGCGCGGAGTACCTGGCTCAGCTCGTCCGTGTGCTGGTCGGCGAGGTCGGGGCGGCCGTGGTACTGGGCCGGGGTGTTGTGGAAAGCGAGGAGCAGCGGTCCCCAGGCCGGCAACAGAACCACCGGACGCCGATCGCGCCGGTCGCAGGCCCGTTCAGATCAGAGCCTGGCAGTACCAGTCGACCTCGTAGCGGGTGCCGACGTACGGGCGTTGCTGGGCGCGGACCCTGTCGTGTTTCGGATAGTGCCAGTTGCAGGCCGCTTGCATATTGATGCGGTGCGCATTTCCTGCGGAGTCCGCACACCACCAGCTGCGGCCTCCATCCTGGTAATTGACCCTCGGCTCATAGCCGAGGCTCGCGCAGTAGGGCGCCATGCGCTTCAGGCCGCCGACCTCGCGCCAGCGCTGGGGGGCGCGTGTGGTCGTGGGCTTCCTGGTGGGCTTTCTGCTGGGCTTCGCGGCAGGCTTCCTGTTGCTCTTGGACGGGCCATGCGACGGCTTCCGTGTCCGCTGCCCGGCCTCCCGGCTCGGAGAGGCGGTCGGTGTCTGCGTCGCCGCGGGCGGGCTCGCGGGCATCATCGCGCGCTGCCCCTTTCCGGAGTCGCGGTCGAGGCCGTAGAGCGCCACGAGCATCACTCCGAGCATGACCAGCGCGGTCGCCCCGGCCGCGGCGGCGGCCACGCCCCAGGTCCGGCGCTTCGACGGGCGCGCGGCCGTCCTCGGCGCGGTGTCCGGGGGGCCGCCGGACCGCGTGCTCACCGGCGCCGGCGGGGTCGTCCCGGGGCTCCACTCGTCGTGGATGAGGGCGCTGGCCGCCTCGTCCGGGGCCTGCTCGCCCACGAGCTGGACGAGCAGTTCCCCGGCGGTCGGCCGCCGGGCGGGGTCGGGGTCGAGCGCGGCCGTGACCATCGGCAGGAGGTCCGGCGGGACGGCCGACAGGTCGTACTTGGCCTGGTGCGCGCGGGCGGCGAGCACGGGCATCGGCCCGGTCCCGAACGGGTTCTCCCCGCTCACCGCGTGCGCGATCAGCGTCCCCCAGGCGAAGACGTCGGCGGCGGTGCCGACCTGTCCCTCGAACGCCTGCTCCGGAGCGATGTAGCCGAGGCTGCCCATGACGTGGCCCGTCCGGGTGTGGTGCTCCTCGGAGTCCAGGGCCCGCGCGATGCCGAAGTCGATTACGCGGGGCCCGTCGGCCGCGAGCAGCACGTTGCGCGGCTTGAGGTCGCGGTGCACCAGCCGGACGGCGTGGATCGCGGTCAGGGCGGTCGCCACCCCCACGGCGAGGCTGCGCAGCGAGTCGGCCGGGAAGCGGCCGTGCGCCTCGATGTAGTCGGCGAGGGAGGGCCCGTCGATGTACTCGGTGACCAGGTAGGGAAGCCCGTCGGATTCACCGTGGTCGAGCACCCGCGCCGTGCAGAAGGACGCGACGCGCCGGGCGTTGGCCACCTCGGTGTCGAACCGCGCGCGGAACTCGGGGTCCCGGGCGGGCTCCGGGCGGATGACCTTGACGGCGACCTTGCGCCCGGACGGGGTCAGTCCGAGGTAGACCACGCCCATGCCGCCCTCGCCGATCCGGCCGAGAAGCCGGTGCTCGCCGACGGATTCGGGGTCGTCCGGCCGTGGCCGGCGACCGCGACGGCGCGGCGAGGACGAGTCCTACGAGGCCAGCGCCTCGCCTGAGGTGCGGGCCGAGCCCGCGCGTCCGGAGCCGTCCGACCGGTTGACCTCCGCCCACACCGCGTCGAGGGAGAGGCCGAGGACGCCGGCGATCGCGGCGATGGTCGGGAAGGCGGGGGTGGCCACGCGACCGGACTCGATCTTCCGGAGCGTCTCCGGCGAGACGCCCGCGTCCAGCGCGGTGTCGAGCATCGATCTGTTCCCCCTGGCGCGCCGCAGGACGGCGCCGAGGCGCTGCCCGCGTTCGATCTCTTCGGGAGTGAGCGGCAACCTGACCATGGCTCGGATTCTAATACCGGGATAGTATGGCCGGGATAGTTATTGGTTACGCGAGGAAGACGTAGATGATCGAGATCCTGAATCCGACCGAACTGCCGCGAGCCAGGGACGCGGGCGCCCTGGTCGCCGACATCCTGCAGACCATGAAGAGCCGCAGCACCGCCGGCACGAACCTCATGGACATCGACCGGTGGACCCGGGCCATGATCATCGATGCCGGGGCGGAGTCCTGCTACGTCGACTACGCGCCGTCCTTCGGGCGCGGGCCGTTCGGCCACTACATCTGCACGTCGGTGAACGACGCCGTGCTCCACGGACGGCCCCACGACTACACGCTCGCCGACGGCGACCTGCTGTCGCTCGACCTCGCCGTCTCCAAGGGCGGGGTCGTCGCGGACTCCGCCATCAGCTTCGTCGTGGGCGGCTCCCGGCCCGCGGAGAGCGTCGCGATGATCGGCGCGACCGAACGCGCCCTGAGCGCGGGGATCGCCGCGGCCGGACCGGGGGCCCGCATCGGCGACATCTCCCATGCCATCGGCTCGGTGCTCAGCGAGGCGGGGTACCCGATCAGCACCGAGTTCGGGGGGCACGGCGTCGGATCGACGATGCACCAGGACCCGCACGTCCCCAACACGGGACGGCCCGGCCGCGGCTACAAGCTGCGCCCCGGGCTGCTTCTGGCGCTGGAGCCGTGGGTCATGGCCGACACCGCCGAACTCGTCACCGACCCCGACGGCTGGACGCTCCGCAGCGCGACCGGCTGCCGCACAGCGCACAGCGAGCACACGATCGCCATCACCGACGACGGGGCCGAGATCCTCACCCTGCCGAAGTAGCCCCGACGTCGCCCCCTGAGCGCCTCAGCGAACGGACCGTCGGGCTGGCGCAGGGCCCCGGGCGTAGGGCAGACCGTTCGTGCGGGTTGGCCCACGGCACGCGACGGCCCTAGAGTCCGTGCGCCGGATCGTCGAAAGGGGCGGCATGTCGGATTCATCGGCCGGGGCCGGCCGGACCGGCGAGCGGCGCGCGAGGCGCCGCCGGACACCGGCGCAACAGGCGCTGATCTGGGGTCTGATCGCCGTCACGTCGTACGGGCTGACGCTCTCCGTGATCAGCGACACCTTCTTCTGGTTCGCGATTCCCGGGATGCTCGGGCTTCTCACCGCCGTGATCATCGCGACGCACGCGGTGCTGAACCGGCCGCCCGGGAACGGCGACCTCAGGGTGCTGTTGAAGCGTTACGCCGTGATCGTGCTGGTCTGTGTCGTGATGGTGGCCGTGCCGTTGCTGGTGGACGTCCGTTACCTCTACCCGTTCGTCGGCATAGGGATGATGACCCTCGTCGTCGGGGGGAAGATCCTGGCCGAGCAGCGGCGCGCCGCTCCCTAGGGGTTCGTCCAGGCGAAGGGCGTCCGCGCGTCGCCTCCGGTCGCCCACAGCGCGCCCGTGCCGGGGACGGAGGCGATTTCGTCGACCCGGCCGGTCGGGGAGAGGTCGTGCTGCTGCCAGGCGCCATCGATGTAGCGGAACAGCGTATACCCGAACGAGGTCGTCTCCACGATCGCCCATGGATTACCCGCGTCGTCCGCGGCCAGGTCGCGCATCTGGTACACCCCCGAGGGGCCGGGGATCGTCGTCCACGAGGCGCCGTCCCAGTACAGGAGGGCCTTGCGGCTGATGGCCCATACCTCGCCGACCCCGGCCGGGGCGACTGCGAGGAGCCCCGCATCACGGGCGGACTCCGTGTGGGCGGGGACGCTCGTCCAGGTCGAGCCGTCCCAGTGCGCGATGGCCGGAGACTCCTCAAGCCCGGGTGCGTCCTCGGCCGGCTCCGTCTCGCCGACCGCCCAGGCATCCGTCGGGGTCCGGGCCTGGACGTCGCTGATGTGGTCGAGATCGGCCGGTACCGGTGTGCGCGTCCAGGCGCCGCCCGCCCGGCGGGGAAGGGAACTCGTCCCGTCGTCGCCGAGCGTGACCGCCCACACACCCGCCGGTCCCCCGGCCAGTTCCGTCAGGGCTTCGATTCCGCCCGGCACGGAGGCCGGCTCGAACGCCCGGCCGTTGAGTCTCCCCACATAGGTGCCGCCGATGCCGCCGGCCACCCAGGTCTCTCCCCCGCCGGCCGCGACCTGCCTCATCGACCCCGTACCGGTCCAGCCGTCGATCGGATACTCGCGCCACCGTGAGCCGTCCCACTGCCGGACGACCGGGTTGCCGCTGCTGGAGATGACGCAGGGCCACATCGGCACCGGCTGGATGCAGAACGAGCCCTGGACGCCCGCGATCCAGACGTCGCCGGGCGCCGCCGCGGCGATGTCGGCGATGGAGGCGTTCGGCCACAGGAAGGGCAGGTCCACCTTGCGCCAGGTGTCGGCGGCGGAGGCGGGCAGGGCGGCGACGGAGACGGCGAGGACGGCGGCGGCACCGGCGGCCGCGGCCCGGAGGAGCGCACGCTTCATGGATTCACCGTGTCCCGGGCCGCGTGATTTTACCAGCATTCACTGGTATCGACGTCCACAGGTGGCCAGACGGTCCGCCGGAGCCGCTCGCGTTCGGTCGTCGCCCTGTCTCCCCCACCGGTTCCTGGCTACTGTTTCCGGCGTGCTGATGGGGCGGGACCGCGAACGAGACCGCATCGCCGGGCTGCTGGAGGACGCTCGCTCCGGACGGAGCGGAACCCTGGTCGTCCAGGGCGAGGCGGGGATCGGCAAGACCGCGCTGCTCGACCAGATCGCGGCCGACGCCGACGGCACGCGGCTCGTCCGCGGCGCGGGCATCGAGTCCGAGACCGAGCTGGCGTTCAGCGGCCTGCACCTGATGCTGCATCCCTACGGCGACCGCTTCGACGTGCTTCCGGGGCAGCAGGCGGCGGCGCTGCGGTCGGCGTTCGGGCTCGCCGCCGGACCGGCCGGCGACCGCTTCCTGATCGGCGCCGCCACCCTCACGCTGCTGTCCGAGCTGGCCGCCGACCGCCCGGTGGTGTGCCTGGTCGACGACGCGCAGTGGCTCGACCGGGCCTCGCTGGACGCGCTGCTGTTCGCCGCCCGCAGGCTCGGCGCCGACCCCGTCTCCATGATCTTCACCGTCCGGGACACCGCGCGCCCCTTCCCCGACCACGGTCTCGACGTCCTGCGGCTCGCCGGGCTGGACCGCGCCACCGCCCGGCGGCTCGTGGAGGCGCACGCGCCCGGCCTCACCGTCCCGGTCCGCGAACGGCTCCTGGACGAGGCCGCGGGGAACCCGCTCGCCCTCATCGAGCTGGCGAGCTCGCTCGGCTCGGAGCCCGCGCACCAGGCGGGGCCGCTACCGGTCGGCGGCCGGGTGCAGGAGGCGTTCCGGCGCCAGCTCACCGAGCTGCCGGACGCGGCCAGGCGGCTGCTCCTGGTGATCGCGGCCGACGGCACCGCCGACCTGGGCGTCGTCCTGCGCGCGGCGGACGCGCTCGGTCTCGGACCGGCCGACCTCGGGCCCGCCGAGGAGGCCAGGCTCGTCGTCCTGGAGGGAGACGGCGTGCGGTTCCGGCATCCGCTGATCCGCGCCGTCACCTACCAGAACGCCGCCCACCACCAGCGGATCGCCGTCCACGGCGCCCTGGCGAGGACGCTCGGCGACGAGCACGCCGACCGCCGCGCCTGGCACCTCGCGGCCGCCGCCACCGGGCCGGACGAGAGCGTCGCCGCCGAGCTGGAGCGGGCGGCGGACCGCGCCGGGCACCGCGGCGGGACCGCCGCCGTCGCCGCCGCCTACGAGCGGGCGGCGCGCCTCAGCACCGACCCGGAGGGCAAGGCGCGGCGGCTCGTCCACGCGGCGCGGGCCGACTACGACGCCGGCCGCCCGGACCGGGCCACCCGCCTGGCCGCCGAGGCCGCGCACCTCACCGCGGAGGACGGCGTCATCGCCGAGGCCGCCTTCATCCGCGCCCAGGTCGCCTACGAGCGCGAGTCCCCGGCCGCGGACGCCGCGCTCGCGCTCGAAGGCGCGAAGCTCATCGCCGGGAGCGACCCCGAGCAGGCGGTGTCGATGCTCACCGAGGCCGTCTGGTCGGCGCGGGACGCCGGCGCGCACGACCTCGTGCGGGAGAGCGTGGCGCAGCTCAGGGGCGTGCGGCTTCCGGCGGGCTCGGCGAAGACCCCGGTGACCGGCGCGCTGATCGCCTACGGGCGGCTGTCCGGGGGCGGCGCGCCCGAGGCCGTCCCGGCGATGCGCGCACTGCTCGACGCCGCGCTGAAGGGCGAGGTCGACGACCTCGTCGAATGCGTCATCGGCGGCTTCATGGGCCTGCTCGTGGCCGACGACCGTCGCGCGACCGCGCTGCTGGAGCGCATGGCGGCGGACGCCAGGGCCCAGGGCACGCTCGGCTGGCTCCCGTACATCCTGGAGCCCCTCGCGATCGGACGGCTCCTGCTCGGCGACCTGCACGGCGCGGAGTCGGCCGCCGCGGAGGGCATCTCCCTCGCCGCCGACATCGGGATGGACATGCAGGTCACCGCGCTGAAATGCATCGCCGTCCGGCTGGAGTCGGACGCGCGGCGCAGCCGGGCCGAGGCGCCCGGAGTCCTCGCGCACTCCGACCGGCACCCGGCCAACGCCGCGCTCGCTTCCTGGGGGCTCGGCCTGCTCGACCTCGCCGCCGGCCACGCCGGCGCCGCCCTGCAGCACCTGGACGCGGTGTGCTCCGGCCCGGCGAGGCACGACCTGCTGATCCGCGCCGTGCCCGACCACGCGGAGGCCGCCGTCCGGGCCGGGCGCCCCGACCTGGCCCGCACCTACCTCCCCGCGTTCGAGGCATGGGCGGCGGCGACGTCGAGCACGGGCACATCAAGCACGGGCACATCAAGCACGGGCACATCAAGCACGGGCACATCAAGCACGGGCACATCAAGCACGGGCATGGTGGCCCGCTGCCGCGCGCTCCTCGCGGACGGCGACGAGGCGGACGAGCACTACCGGACCGCGCTGAGCCTGCACGGCGACCACCCCTACGACGCCGCCAGGACACGCCTCCTCTACGGCGAATGGCTGCGCCGCCGGCGCCGCCGCACCGAGGCCCGCGCCGAGCTGACCGCCGCCGAGGACGCGTTCGCCCGGATCGGGGCCGGTGTGTGGGCCGAACGCGCCCGCGCCGAACTGGAGGTGCTCGGCGACCGTCCGGCGGCCCGCACCGGGGACGCCGACCCCCTGAAGCGGCTGACCCCGCAGGAGCTCCAGGTCGTGCGGCTCGCGGCCGCCGGGCTCAGCAACCGTGAGATCGGCGCGCAGCTCTACCTGAGCCCCCGCACGGTCGGGCACCACCTCTACAAGGCGTACCCGAAGATCGGTGTCACCCGCCGCATCGAACTGGCCCGGCTGCTATCGGTCGAATGACTTAACCGCGCGCCCGCGCTGACACCGCACGCTCCTTTCAGCCCCTCCCGGACGCCCGCGTTCCCGCTCTGGCCAGCGGCGACCGGCACCCGTTCCCCGACCGATGCGGGCCGCGCGGCCGCGCGCCTAGCTTCGGGTCACCCGAAGGACCGAACGGAACGGAGAGCGACATGCTTCTGGAGAACAAGACCGCGATCATCTACGGCGGCGGCGGATCGATCGGCGGCGCCATGGCGCGCGGCTTCGCCGCCGAGGGCGCGCGGGTCTTCCTCGCCGGCCGGACCCCCGCCACCCTCGACGCCGTCGCCGAGGACATCCGGGGCGCGGGCGGCCTCGCCGAGACGGCCCGCGTGGACGCCCTGGACGAGGACGCCGTCAACGGCTGGGTCGACTCCGTCGCGGAGACGGCGGGAAGCGTCGACATCTCGGTCAACCTCATCTCCCACGACGCCCTGTTCACGCCCCTGATCGAGATGCCGGTCGGGGACTTCGCCCGCGCCATGGAGAAGGTGGCCCGCACGTTCCTGCTGACCACGCAGGCCGCCGCCCGCCACATGGTCAAGCAGGGCTCCGGCGTGATCCTGTACTTCGGCGGCTCCGACGCCACCAACAACGCGCCCGGCCTCGGCACTGTGCAGGTCGGCGCCGACATGGTCGAGGGGATGCGCCGCCAGTGGGCGTGCGAGCTGGGACCGCACTCCGTCCGCGTCCTGACCATGCGGACGGGCGGCATCGTCGAATCCATCCCCGACGTGCCGGAGATGGCCCCGATGAAGCAGCAGATGGTGGACGCCACCCTCCTCAAGCGCGCCGCCACCCTCACCGACGTCCGCCGCGTCGCCGCGTTCCTGGTGTCCGACCACGCCGCCACCCTGACCTCGACCCAGGTCAACATCTCCGCCGGCGCCATGGTCGACTGATCCGCTGGCGGTGACCACGAACGTCGACCGGGTCGCCATCTCGTTGACTTGCGGCGTGTTGTTGTTTTCGACGCGCTCATAACAACAACACGCCGCAAGTCAACGCACCCGGTGAACCTTTTGGACTGACGGGGCGGGCTCGGCGACCTGGGTGATGACGAAGCGGCTGTTGGGAATCGCCGGGGCGCGCCGCGGGCTGATGCGCAGATCCTGGGCGGGGACGGAGTAGCTCATCCACCGGGTCAGCGCGGTCACCGAGGTCTTCATGAGGTCCTCGGTGATCCATTCCCCAGGGCAGCGGTGCCCTTCATAGTGGTCACCGCCGCCCTGGGGGATCATGGCGTAGGGGTCCGGGTCCCGGCCGGCGAAACGCTCCGGGCGGAACTGCTCGGGACGCTCCCACAGGCGCGGATCATGGTTGGTGCCGTGGAGGTCGAGGAGAACTCGCCGGCCCTTGGGAAACCGGTGGCCGCGCCACGCGAAATCACGCGCGGCCCGCGCCGCGACCATCGGGAAGAACGGATAGAAGCGGCGCACTTCCTGGACGAAGGCTTCCAGCGGCTCCGGATCGTCCTCCGCCGCCAGCCGGTGGCGCCATTGCGGATTCCCGTGCAGGGCCATGGCCGAGAAGACCGCGAAACGCGCCACCGCGACCGTGGGCCGCAGGACGTTGAGCAGTTCCACGCCCGCCACGTCCGGTGGCAGAAGCCGCCCGTCGGTGTCCCGGTAGGCGGCGATCTCGTCCAGGGCCCTTCCCTGGCCCGGCCTTCCGCGGGCGCGGGTGATGTGCGCGGCGGCCCAGCGGTCGGCGAGTCTCCGGGCCGCGCGTCCACGCAGGTAGCGGGGCCCAACGGCCGCCGGAGCCTCGATCAGCGCGGTGAGCAGCCCGGTGACCGCCGGGAGCTGTCGCACCGTGACCGGTACCCCGGTCCACGCGCAGGCGGCCTCGCACAGCAGCTCGCTGACCTCGTCGTACAGCACGACCTGCCGCCTGCCCCGCCACCGTTCGATGGCCTCCCGCCAGAGCCGGGCGCTGATATCGCGGAGTTCGTCCCGGGCGTCCGGCGTCATCAGGGACATGAACAGCCGCTTGCGGGCCCGGTGGCGCTCCCCGTCGAGCGCCTGGACCCCGCCCTCGCCGAACAGAGTGAGCCGCAGCCGGCGGGGCGCCGCGCCGGCCCGGACGAAAAGGTCCTGGTCGTAGAAGAGGCGGGCGGCGTCCGCGCCCGTCATGCACGTGGTCTTCTGGAGCAGCAGCCGTGTCTCGAAGACGTCGCCGCCCAGCTCGCGTGCGCGGGCGGGCAGCAGGCCGTAGGGCCGCGCGGCCAGCGGCAGCGTGTCGTCCAGCCGGTCCATGAGGCCGGTCAGCGGCATGGATGCTCCTCAGGGTGTGACGATGAGTTTGCCGCGCGTGTGGGAGCCGCGGCTGGCGTCGAAGGCGGCGCCCACCTGGTCCAGCGGGAACGTGCCGGCCACCTCGACCGTGAGCGCGCCGCGGTCGGCGAGGGCGGCCAGCCGGGCGAGCCGCGCGCCGTCCGGGCGGACCCAGATCCAGTGCCCGCCGTGCTTCTCCACCTCGCTCTCGGTGATGGAGACGTGGCGTCCGCCCGGCCGCAGGACCGCGAGCGAGGTGTCGAGCTGGCCGCCGGCGAAGTCGGCGACCGCGGACACACCGCCGGGAGCCAGCTCCCCGACGCGGTCGGCCAGGCCCTCCCCGTAGGCCACCGGTTCGGCGCCCAGTTCACGCAGGTAGTCGTGGTTCGCCGCGGACGCCGTTCCGATGACGCGGGTCCCCCGGTCCCGCGCGATCTGGACGGCGAACGTCCCCACGCCGCCGGACGCCGCGTGGACGAGCAGCACGTCGTCCGGGCCGACGTCCAGGCGGTCCAGGGCGCGCTGCGCGGTCATCCCCGCCAGCGGCAGGCCGCCGGCCTGGTTCCAGTCGAGGGAGGCGGGCTTGCGCGCGACATCGTCCGCAGCCACGGCGACGTACTCGGCGAACGTCCCCGCGCCCACGACGTCCTTGCGGGCATAGGACATGACCTCGTCGCCCGGCGCGAACTCCGGTGTGTCAGGGCCGAGCCCCCGCACCACTCCGGCGACGTCCCAGCCCGGGATGACGGGAAAGACCGCGTCCATCATCCCGTCCAGGCCACCGGCCATGATCTTCCAGTCCACCGGGTTGACCCCGGCCGCGCGCACCTCGATCAGCACCTGACCCGGGCCCACCTTGGGCTCGGGGACGTCACCGACCTTCAGTCGCGAGTTGTCCGAGGCGAAGGAGTCATAGGTCGCAGCACGCATGCCCCCACCCTGCCACCGCACCGATCAGCTAAACCCTCGCCGCGTCCAGCGCGGCTTCATGCGTTCGGTCTGTGCAGCCTGGCCCAGCGGTCCGGGTCGACCTCCAGTGCGGCCCGGTCCCAGCGCCCCAGCTCGGCGGCGGCTTCGTAGGTCGTCTGCAGGAACTCGGTCAGGGCCTTGTCCGGGTCCGGCGCGGTGCGGACCGCCTCGTACGGCAGCAGGAACTGGCCGTTCTCCCTGCTGTAGTACGCCTCGGACGGTCCCATTGGGTGGTCGGCGAACCCGTCCGGCTCGGGGTAGGCGTAGGCGTAGAAGGCCCCCTCGTCGCCGCCGCCCGGCCAGAAGCCGCAGCTGCTCAGCTCGCGGGAGTAGCCCTCCTCCATGACCCAGTCTCCGCAGTTGGGGGCGCCGCCGGGGTGCTTGGGGGCGTCCCGTCCGGAGAACCGGGTGCAGGCGAGGTCCATCGCGCCCCAGAAGAAGTGGACGGGGCTGACCTTCCCGATGAAGCGGGACCGGAACTCCCCCATCACCCGTCCCGCCTGGAGGAGCTGGCGCCAGAACAGGTGGGCCGCTTCGGGGTCGTACGAGGCGTGCCGGTCGTCCTCCGCGAACGGGATGGAGGGCTCGACCTCGTTGGGACGCGCCTGGATGTCGGCCTCGATCCCCATCTCCCCCAAGGCGTGCATCGTGCGGGAGTAGAACTCGGCCACCGTCATCGGCCTCAGCGGCACCTCGCGGTCGCCGCCGTCGCTGCCGCGGATGTGCAGGCGGTGCTCGACGAAGTCGAACTCGATGTCGAAGGCCCCCGAGCGGTACGGGATCGCCGACGTGGTCAGGCCGCGCGGGCTCGGGTACAGGGTGACCTGCCACCAGTGGTTCACCAGAGGCGTGTGGACCAGCCGCACCTTGCCGACGACCTGCATCCACATGTGCAGGGTCTCCCGGCTGTCGCCCCAGTCGGCGACTCGCAGACGTGGCCATGCATCCTGATCCGCCACCGCGGCTCCCTTCGAACGGGCCCCCGATTGCGGGAGCGTCGGCCACCTCCGGATCATCATGCCCCCGGCATCGCCCCCGAATCGACCGTAAGCGCCGCCCGGCCGATACATGTAGGGAAATACCTACGTTTGTCAGGTAGGGATTTGCCTACGTATCATGGGGCTCATGAACATCACGCACATACGGCTGGTGACCGTGCCGGTGTCCGACCAGGACGCCGCCAAGGACTTCTACGCGGGCAAGCTCGGGTTCGAGGTGGTGATGGACGGCGACGCCGGGCCGATCCGCTGGCTCCAGCTCGCCCCCAAGGGCGCGTCGACGAGCGTCGTCCTCGCCGATCATGTGCCCGGCCTGGCGCCGGGGAGCGTCCAAGGGCTGATGCTGGAGACCACCGGCCTGGACGCCGACTGCGAGGAACTGAAGCGCGCGGGGATCGACGTCGACGGGCCGCAGGACCTGCCGTGGGGGCGCCAGGCCACGTTCACCGACCCCGACGGCAACGGCATCGTCCTCGCCGAGGGTTGACGTGGACGTCTTCGCCGCGCTCGCGAGCCCCGTCCGGCGGGAGCTGACCGCGCTGCTGCTGGACGGGCCGCGGCCGGTGAACGACCTCGCGGCCCATTTCGCGATGAGCCGCCCGAGCGTCTCCGAGCATCTTAAGGTCCTGCGGGACGCCGGGCTGGTCAGCGAGCAGCGCAGCGGCCGGCAGCGCATCTACCGGCTGGAGGCCGGGCCGCTGCGCGAGCTGTCGGAGTGGCTCGGCCCGTACGAGCGGTTCTGGCGGGAGAGGCTCTCCGACCTGCGTGAACTGCTGGACGAGGAGGACGACCGATGACACCGGACGTGGAGGGCGGCATGGGCGACGCACGCGCGGCGATCGAGGTGGACGAGTTCCTGCCGCATCCCCCCGCCAAGGTGTGGCGGGCGCTCACCGAGCCGGAACTGCTGGCCCGCTGGCTGATGCCGAACGACTTCAAGCCCGTGACCGGGCACCGTTTCACCTTCGCGGCCAAGCCCATCCCGAACGCCGGGTTCGACGGGACGATCGCGTGCCGGGTCCTCGACATCGACGAGGAGCGCCTGCTGCGCATCAGCTGGGGCGGCGGCGGGCTCGACACGACGGTGACCTGGCGGCTCGTCCCCGAAGGGCACGGCACCCGCCTGTTCATCGAGCACGCCGGGTTCGACCTGGACGACCCCGCCAACGAGTTCGCCTTCCGCGGCATGGGGAGCGGATGGCGCACGAACGTCATCCGCTCCCTCCTGCGCACGCTCGCCGAAACCGAGTGACCACGGGCCAGTGACCACGGGCCAGTCACCACGGGCCAGTCACCACGGGCCAGTGACCACGGGACCTGGTCAGGCCACGGTCTCCAAGGACTGCTCGGGGGCGAGGGACGGGTCGCCGGGCTGGTCGGCGAACTGGGTGCGGTACAGCTCGGCGTAGCGGCCGCCGGTGGCGAGGAGTTCCTCGTGGGTTCCCCGCTCGACGATGCAGCCCTCCTCCACGACGAGGATCAGGTCGGCGGCGCGGACGGTGCTCAGCCGGTGGGCGATGACGACCGCGGTGCGGCCGTCGAGGGCCTCGGTCAGGGCCTCCTGGACGGCCGCCTCGGACGTGGAGTCGAGGTGGGCGGTGGCCTCGTCCAGGATGACGACGCGCTGCCGGGCGAGCAGGAGCCGCGCGATGGTGAGCCGCTGGCGCTCGCCGCCGGAGAGCCGGTAGCCGCGTTCCCCGACGATGGTGTCGAGCCCGTCCGGGAGGCCCTTGATCAGAGTTTCGAGGCGGGCGCGGCGCAGCACGTCCCAGAGGTCCTCCTCGGTGGCCTCCGGGCGGGCGAGGAGGAGGTTCTCGCGGATCGACTCGTGGAACAGGTGGCCGTCCTGCGTCACCATGCCGAGCGTGTCGCGGATGCCCTGGAACGACAGGTCGCGGACGTCGACGCCGCCGAGGCGGACCGAACCGGAGTCGACGTCGTAGAGCCGCGGGACCAGCTGGGCGATCGTCGACTTCCCGGCGCCGGACGAGCCGACCAGCGCGACCATCTGGCCGGGCTCGGCGCGGAACGACACGTCGTGCAGGACGTCGACGCCGCCGCGGGTGTCGAGGGTGGCGACCTCTTCGAGCGAGGCCAGGGACACCTTGTCGGCCGACGGGTAGGCGAAGCGGACGCCCTCGAACTCGACCGAGACGGGACCGTCCGGGACGGCCGCGGCCTTGGGCTTCTCGGCGACGAGCGGCTTCAGGTCGAGGACCTCGAAGACGCGCTCGAAGCTGACCAGGGCGCTCATCACCTCGACGCGGGCGCTGGCGAGCGCGGTCAGCGGCGCGTAGAGGCGGGTGAGCAGCAGGGCGAGGGCGACGACCGCGCCGGCGTCGAGGCCGCCGCGCAGGGAGAAGAAGCCGCCGAGGCCGTAGACGAGCGCGAGGGCCAGGGCGGAGACCATCGTGAGCGCGGTGATGAAGACGTGCTGCACCATCGCGGTGCGGACGCCGATGTCGCGGACGCGGCGGGCGCGGGCGGCGAACTCGGCGGACTCGCGGGCCGGGCGGCCGAACAGCTTCACCAGCGTCGCGCCCGGCGCGGAGAAGCGCTCGGTCATCTGCGTGCTCATCGCGGCGTCGTGCGCGGCGGCCTCGCGTTCGAGGCGCGCGAGCCGGGTGCCCATCCGGCGGGCCGGCAGGACGAAGACGGGCAGCAGGACCAGTGCCAGCAGGGTGATCTGCCAGGAGATGCGGACCATCACGCCGAAGGTGAGCAGCACCGTCACCAGGTTGCTGACGACGCCGGAAAGGGTGTCGCTGAAGGCGCGCTGGGCCCCGATCACGTCGTTGTTGAGACGGCTGACCAGCGCGCCGGTGCGGGTCCGGGTGAAGAACGCGACCGGCATGCGCTGCACGTGGTCGAAGACGGTGGTGCGCAGGTCGAGGATCAGCCCCTCGCCGATCCGGGCGGACAGCCACCGGTTGGCGAGGCCGAGGCCGCCCTCGGCCAGTGCGAGGAAGGCGATCAGGACCGCGAGCCACACGACGGTGGCCGTCGAGGACTGGTCGACGATCGCGTCGACGACCTGTCCGGCCAGCACCGGGGTCGCCACCGCGAGGACGGCCATCACCACGCTGAAGAGGAGGAACACGATCAGCGGCCGTTTGTGCGGTCGGGCGAACCGGCCGATGCGGCGCAGCGTCGCCTTCGAGAAGGGCCTGCTGTCGCGCGCGTTCATGGCGTGGTGCAGCGACATCCACGCGGTGACTTCCATGTCCATGTAGAACCCCATTGATCGTTAGCCTGGAAGAGCAAGCATGCGACCTCAACGAAGGTTGAGGTCAAGTCGCCACCCAAGCCCAGGGTCGCGCGGGGGTATGACATTTCAGAGCGACGGAGCCGAACCGCCGTGAGGATCGTGGGCAGTCCGACATGGTTCGCTCATGAGTGGAGCACGTAACGTGCGGGAGGTTCGTGAAGGTATCCCAGTTCGGGGCAGGCAGAACTCGGCGATCGACGCGACGATGGTCTGGTGGTCGACACAGGAGCGAACGATCTCGGCGGCTTTCTGCGCAGCCGGCGCGAACGCCTGACGCCGGACGCGGCGGGTATCGGGACCGGCGCCACTCGTCGGCGGGTCCCGGGACTGCGCAGGGAGGAGCTGGCCGAACTCGCCGGGGTCAGTGTCGGGTACTACACGCGCCTGGAGCAGGGGGTCAGCGGCAGCGCTTCCGGCGCTGTCATCGACGCGCTGGCCGCGGCGTTGCGGCTCTCTCCGGCTGAGCACGAACATCTGCGGATCCTTGCCGCTCCGCGACGCCCGACTCGTCCTCGTGCCCGGAGAAGCAAGCTGAGGCCCTCCGTACGTGAACTGCTCGCCGCCATGCCCGGAACACCGGCGATCGTGATCGATCACCGTGCCGACGTCCTCGCGTGGAACCGCCTCGGACACGCCCTGCTGGCCGGCCATGTCGACGTCGACGCGCCGGACATGCGGATTCGGCCGAACATCGCCCGAATGCTGTTCCTCGACCCGCACCACCGCGCGTTGTACCGCGACTGGGACGCCAAGGCGCAGGTCACCGTCGCGGCCCTGCATCAGGCGGTAGCGCGGCACCCGGCCGACCCGGAACTCGAACAGCTCGTCGGCCGGCTCGCCCTCGACAGCCAGGAGTTCGCGCGGATGTGGGCGCGGCGCCCCGTCCGAACGTGCTCGTACTACCTGCGAGAAATCGAGCATCCTGTCGTCGGGCGGGTGACTCTGGCGAACGAGACGGTCACTCTGCCTGACGACGACCAGCAGATCGGTCTGTTCTATGCGCGTCCCGGCACATCCGACGCCGACGCGCTCACCTTGCTGGGACAGAGCCTCGAAGGGCACCTCGCGCCAGAAACCCTGTACCGGAAGGGAAATGCATGATGAGGATCGTCGTCGTCGGCGGCGCCGGCACCATCGGACGACGTCTGGTGCCCGCGCTGCGATCGCGCGGCCACGATGTGGTGGTGGCCGGACGGACCTCGGGCGACGTCAACGTCGACCTGGCCTCGCACCCGACCATCGAGGCCATGTACCGCGAGGTCGGGGCGGTCGACGGCGTCGTGAGCATCGCAGCGCACGGGGCGCTCGACGAGTTCTCGACGCTGACATCGGACGCGCTGAACGAGAACATGCGGGCCAAGTTCTTCGGGCAGGCCGATCTGGTCCTCACCGGCCAGCACCACTGCGCCGACGGCGCCTCCTTCACCCTGACCTCCGGCATCTTCGCCGACCAAGCATGGCCGCACGCCACCGGCGGCGGCGTCATCAGCGGCGCCCTGCACAGCTTCACCTCGTCGGCCGCGATCGAGCTGCCGCGGGGGATGCGGATCAACGTGGTCAGCCCCACGATGGTCGGCGACTCCGTCGACGCCTTCGCCGAACACTTCCCCGGCATGCGTCCGGTGCCGATGGATGAACTCGTCGGCCACTACCTGCGCTGCATCGAAGGCGACGCCACCGGCCGCGTCATCCGGGCGTATGGATGACCGCGCGACTCACGCTCAACGTCCGCGCGCCCGGCGGCTGCTCGTGCCGGTTCTCAGGGTCCTTCCCGTTCGGCGCGACGGTCCTGTAGTTGGGCGTTGATGCGCTGGGCTTCGGCGAGTTGGTCTTCCAGGATGATGATGCGGCAGGCGGCTTCCAGTGCCGTGCCTTGGTCGACCAGGTCGCGGGCACGTTGCGCGAGGCGCAGCTGGTAGCGGGAGTAGCGGCGGTGTCCGCCGGGTGAGCGCTGGGGGACGATCAGGTGGGCGGTGTCCAGGCTGCGCAGGAACGCCGGTGTGACGTCCAGCATTTCGGCGGCGCGGCCCATGCTGTAGGCGGGGTAGTCCTCGTCGTCGAGCTTGCCTTGCAGCCCGTCGGGCTCGTCCTGGGCCGCGGACTGCGTGTGGTGTGGATCCGATTGGTCGCCGGGCCAGGCCGACTGGGTTGGCTTCACTAAACCTTCCGTACTGTCGTCGGTGGGTAGTGACGACGACAGGGGCCCCGGCGCCATACCGCGGCGCCGGGGCCCAAGGGGTGCAACACCATCTACCGGCTCTGACGGACCGGTCTTCCGCGTCCGGCACCCGCGAATCGGTGCGGACGCGGGGATCGCGTATGCGTGACCGTAGACCACCATGCAATCTGTGGAGCTGCGGTACCCGCGCGGCGTGACTGGAGCCTGCAACGGGCGATCCCGATGGCGTCGAACCCTCCCTTCTTCATCACTACCGGTACTGCGTGTTTTCCTGCGTACTGCGTTTTCCTGCGTTCTGTTGCTCCCGGCGACCCGTTGGCCGCCGGTCCGGCCGGCTGCCAGGGCCCCTTGCGCTGCGTCGGCCCCGGCACGCCCGGCCGGTTTCATCCGTGTCTGCCGGCAGTTCGTCATCTGCCGGCCCTCATGGACTCGTCTCTCTTCGATGTCAGGAACACTACCCGCTGCCCGGCCGAAAATCTACGTCGCTCACTACACAGTTTCGTAGATCACATCGCTTGGTTCCCTCCAGTCGTCGCGAGTGCCCTGGCCGCATGGACCGGCCGCGCACAGCACACCGACAAGATCGTCGTCCTTGATCACGTCTTGGCGTGGCAGGCTGGCACCCTCTGCTCCCAGCGAAGAGCGACAGAGCCACATCTCTGAGGGAAGGCGGGCACGTGGACATCGGGAGGCTCCGGAGCGACACCCCAGGCTGCGCGAGGGTGGCCCACCTCAACAACGCCGGTGCGGCGCTGCCGCCGCGCCCCGTGATCAACGCGGTCACCGAGCACTTCGCGTTGGAGAACACGATCGGCGGGTACGAGGCGGCGGAACTGAACGCACCGGCCATCGAACGCTTCTATGACGCCGTGGCACGGCTCATCGGCGCAGGCGCGGACGAGATCGCCTACGTGGAGAACGCCACCCGCGCGTGGGACATGGCGTTCTACGCGATCCCCTTCACCGAAGGCGACCGCATCCTCACGACGATGAGCGAGTACTCCAGCAACGCCATCGCCTACCAGCAGGTGGCGGCGGCCAAAGGCGTGAGCGTGGAGGTCGTCCCGAACGAGGCCGACGGGACGCTCTCGCTGGACGCGCTGGAGAGCGAGCTGGCCAAAGGCGATGTCCGCCTGGTGTCGCTCAACCACGTCCCCACCCACAACGGGCTCGTCAACCCCGCAGCCGAAGTCGGACGCCTCTGCCGCGAGCACGGCGTCCTCTACCTGCTGGACGCTTGCCAGTCGGTAGGGCAACTCTCTTTGGACGTCCGCGAGATCGGCTGCGACATGCTGTCGGCGACAGGCCGCAAGTTCCTGCGCGGACCGCGCGGGACCGGGTTCCTGTACGTGCGGCGGCAGATCGTCCCGACGCTGGAACCGCCGCTCCTCGACCTGCACGCCGCCACCTGGAAGGCCCCGGGCGGTTTCGAGATGCGCGAGGACGCGCGGCGCTTCGAGAACTGGGAACGCTACGTCGCCGGGCAGATCGGGCTGGGCGTCGCCGCCGACTACGCGGCGGACCTGGGGATCGCGGACATCGAGGCACGCGCGAGGGAACTCGCGGCCCGCCTGCGTGCGGAACTGTCCGCCCGGCCCAAGACGACCGTGCTCGACAAGGGCGAACGGCCGTCCGGCATCGTCACGTTCACCGTGGACGGTCACGACCCCGCCGAGATCAAGGACGCCGCACGGAAGCGCGACATCAATGTCAACGTCGCGAACCCGATCGCACACGGATACGACCCGCACGCCGTTCCGGCGGCCGTGCGGGCCTCCGTGCACTACTACAACACCGAAGAGGAACTGGACCGGTTTCTGTCCGTCCTCCCCTGACGGAGGCGGGCGCGTCCGGTGGCCGGAGGATGGGCGCCGGCGGGAGCCGCCGAACGCGCCCTGGCATGGTCCGGTGCGGCAGGGGGTCAGGTGTTCGGGCGGGCGACGCTGATGTCGGCGAGCGCCGACACCTCGTCCCTCTCCATCGCGAGGTCGCCGAGGGACACGATGCCCACCGGACGCCCGTCCTCGATGACCGGGAGCCGCCGCACGGCCCGCTCCCGCATGATCTGCGCGGCCTTGTCCAGCGAGTCGTCGGGCCCGACGGTCGCGGTCGCGCTGCTCGCGATCCCGCCGATGTTCAACCGCGTCGGGTCACCGCCGGCGGCGAGGCCGCGTATCACCAGGTCGCGGTCGGTGACGAGCCCCACCAGGTCATCGCCGTCGGCCACCAGCACGGCGCCGATGTCCTCGTCGCGCATCGCGCGGGCCACGGTCACGATGTCGAGTTCCGGGGACACCGATGTCGGGGAACCGGTCATGATTTCGCGGATCTTCGTAGCCATCGCTCAGCTCCTTGAGCCTCGTGGGGTCGTCTCTGGGGCCCGGATGAGTCGGCACCTACCCGGCAGAAGCGGCCTCACTCATGGCCCGGTCCCGAAGGCGCGACCGAGCCGTTCACGCCGGGCCGCGACATGCGCGCGGCTTTGCGAATCCGCGCGAACCTTCTCGATAAACTGCGCATCCTTCAATATGCGCGGGGTTTGACGGGAGGACCGCTCCGTCTGCCTGCGGGCACCAGTCGAGGAGGGGCGGGCCGTGGACGACGACAAGCGGGAGCCGGTGAAGTCCGGCACCGGGGACCGGCGCGACCCCGCCCGCACCGCCACCGCCGAGTTCCGCATACCCGCGAAGGTCGACCTGACCAGACCGGACATCCCCCTCCGCCGCCCCGCCGAGCCG
>NZ_SMKH01000118.1 GCF_004348515.1 Actinomadura sp. KC345
CCGCCCCCAGAGGCCCCCGGCCCACCGGGTTCGCGTCCGTCGTCCGCCGCGAGCAGCTCCTGAGCTCGGCGATCACGCTCATCGCCGAGCGCGGGTACGGCTCGGTGAGCATGGACGAGATCGGCGCGCGGGCCGGCATCTCCGGCCCGAGCGTCTACCACCACTTCGAGTCCAAGCAGCAGCTCCTCGCCGCCGCACTCACGCGCGGCGAGGAGTGGCTCCGCTACGACATGTACCGCGCCCTCGCCGGCGCCACCACCCCCGCCGACGCGCTGCACCGGCTCCTGGTCTCCTACTACGACTTCACGGCCGCGCACAGCGAGTACGTCGACATCCTGATCACCGAGGCCCGCCACCTCGAAGGCGACCTCCGCGCGCGCATCGAGCAGAGCCAGCGGGACTACATCAGCGAATGGCTGCACCTGATGGGCATCAACGACCCGCACATGCCCGAGGCCGAAGCCAGGATCCGTGTCCTGGCCGTCCTCGCGATCGCCAACAACATCGCACGCACCCCCCACCTGCGCGAACGTCCCGGAGCGCTCGACACGGCCAAGCTCCTCGGCGCGGCGATCCTGATCTCGGAGACGACCCCCTCGGACTAGACCCCCTCCTCGCCGTACCGATTCCCGGACACCGGAATCCACCGGCAGGCCACGGGGACGGCGCGTTCCCGGTGTTCGACGGAGCACCGTATCCCGCGTGGGCTGGGAGACTGGGGACATGAACGGTTCAGCGTGGGACGAGGTCCTCGCCGCCGCCCAGGCGGCGCCCTATCCGGTCGAGATGCGGGCCCCGGACGCCGAGCGCGCGGAGAGCTGCCTGGCCGAGTTGGGCATCACGACGAGATCGTGGCTCGGGGCCGTCGTCGCCCATACCGGTGGGATCCTCGTGGACCACGGTTGGTTGCGCGTACTCGGCAGCGGCGGGGACGGCCTTCCCGACATCGTCGCCCAGGCCGATCCGGCGTCGCGTTGGCTCGTGGTGGGGTGCGACGCATTGGGCGGCCAGTTCGCGTGGGTGCCCGCCGCGCCGGGCGCGCCCCCCACCGTCCACTACTTCGGCCCGGACGATCTCGGCTGGCTGGACTTGGAGCAGGGCTACGCCGACTGGCTGCACGCCGTCCTCGCCGGCTCGCTCACGCAGTTCTACAACACCCTGCGCTGGCCTGGTTGGGAGACCGAAGTCGCCGCGATCGGACTGGACGAAGGCATCCACACCTGGCCGCCACCGTCGACCGTCGAAGGCGAGGACCTGTCCAAGGCGTCACGGAAGGCGGTTCCCATGGCGGAGCTGGTCTCCTTCCATCATGAGATGGCGCGGCAACTGGGTGCGTGAGCTCCGCGTCCGAGAGGGCGGCCCGACCACGCAGTCGGGTCGGGTCCGCCGCTGATAGGACACGGCCGCGATGGCCAGAGCCCACCCGTAGCCGGCGAACGCGGTGGCGGCCGCGCAACCGAGAAGGTATTCGGAAGGCGAGCCGCGCATGGTCAGCACGCCGGTGAACTGGAGGACGAGATAGATCCAGACGCCCGTGCCGTAGGCCGCGAGGGTGGGCGCGATCAGCCAGACCGGGGTCAGGGGCAGGAAGCGCGGCACCCGCTTGCCGGACAGCCACAGCGTCCAGCGCGGGAAGATCATCCCCCATCTGCGCACCAGTCCCTGGAGCAGGAACTCGGCGGGAAGGACGGTGCCGAGGACGAAGACCGGGATGAACAGGTCACCGGGGGCCGCCAGCTCCCCGCCGCGGAACGGTGGTGCGTCGGCGAAGCGCAGCAGGTGGCAGCCGTAGTAGGGGACGACCGCCAGGCTTCCGATGTGAGCGATGCGGCGGATGCCGCCGGGCGCCGCCGGCGCGGGACGCACCACGGCCGACACCGAGCCCGGCGGGTGGGCCGGCCGGCCGCACCGTGGGCACTTGTTCCCCGTCCGATGCCGCCATGACAGGGCCGTCGCGAGGAACAACGCCGCCACGGCGGCGAAGCCGAGCCGTTGGCCGAACCCCACCCAGTCCGAGCGGCCGTCCCGGTCGTGCACGGTGCCGGCAACGACCAGCTCGATCACGTTGAGAAGCACGAACGCGCTGCCCGCCAGCGCGAGCAGCACCATGGTCCACAGCCCCGCCGACACCACCGGTGGCGGAAGGCGCCGGCCCCACTCGCGCACGGTCGCCAGGGCCAGGCCCGCCCCCATGAACAGCGCGCCCGCGGCCGCCCAGCCCAGGTACGGGATGTCGTACAGCGTCCCGCCGCCCAGGGTGATCGCCAGCAGGACACCTCCATACAGCAAGGCCCAGCCGCCGGCCGCGTAGCCGGCCCACAACGGCCACCGCCGCCACCAACGGGACGAAGCCGCCATGGCGCCGGACGCGGACGGGATGTTCACGCGTGACCTCCGGGTCGGAGACGGATGCTCTCATCCGTCAGCCTCCTTCGCCGCCTGACCTCGCGCCTCGCCCGTAGGTACCTGACTCCTCACCCACGCGGGGGAAGCGCGGGATCTGCTCGCGTGGGCGCGAACACCCGGTCTCGCCGCGGTGACTCCACCCATCGGCCGATGAGTTCTCGTCCTGTCGCCGGTCTGACCTGGTGGACGTTGGAGTCGAGCGACGGGGGATGCCGTGAAGGACGATGTCTGGCCGATGGTGCACACCGAGCGTGCGGCGCTGATCGATGACCTCGTACACCTGGACGACGAACAGTGGGGGAAGCCGTCTCTGTGTGAAGGGTGGACCGTGCACGACGTGGCCGCCCACCTGGTCGACACTGCTCGAGCGACGCGCCTCGGTTTCGTGGCCGGCCTCGTCCGGGCGCGGTTCGACTTCGACCGTCAGAACGCACGCGGTATGGAGCGCCGGCGCGGTGCCTCACCGCGAGAGACGCTGGAGCGGCTTCGCCTGGGGGCGTCGCGGAGGTCGACCCCTCCAGCCCCTCTCGACAGCCGACTCGTCGAGGAGGTCGTCCATGGTGAGGACATCCGCCGGCCCGTAGGGCTCACCCGCACCTACCCGCAGGAGGCCGTTCTCAGATCGCTCCGCCTGCAGGCACGCACCCCGGCGGCATTCGGCGGCGCCAAGGAATTGATGGTCCGTGCCCGGCTAACGGCGACGGACGCCGACCTGTCAATCGGAGACGGTCCAGAAGTGAGCGGACCCGCGCTTTCACTGCTCCTGGCCATCTGCGGACGACGGGCCGCTCTTGAGGATCTTGACGGACCCGGAGTCGCCAGGCTGGCACCGGCTGCCTGACGATCCGCCTTGCGGGGCGCCATTCCTGGACCATGCGCGAGGGGTTCGTCGCTCCGGTGTCGACTGCGGGCGGCTGTGCGTGGAGCAGGTAGATATCCGTTGGGAGAGGACGTGGCGCGCTGGCACAGTGCTGCTGTGGACGACTACGTGGCGATCAACAGGGCCAACTGGGACGAGCGGGCCCCGGCCCATGCCGATTCCCCCGACTACGGATTCGATCGATTCATCAACGACCCCGAGTACCTCAGTGACGTCGTCCGCTTCGACCGGACCCGTCTCGGTGATCTGACCGGGCTGCGTGCCGTCCACCTGCAATGCCACATCGGCACCGACACCGTGTCCCTGGCGCGCCTGGGCGCCACGGTGAGCGGTCTGGACTTCTCCGCGGCCGCGCTGCACGAGGCGCGACGACTGGCCACCGCCACAGGTAGCAGCATCGACTTCCGCCAAGCCGAGCTCTATGACGCCGTCGAGGTCTTCGGCCGCGAGGCCTTCGATCTGGTCTACACCGGGATCGGCGCCCTGGTCTGGCTGCCGGACGTGGCGCGATGGGCCCGCATCGTCGCCGACCTGCTGCGACCGGGCGGCCGCCTGTTCATCCGCGAGGGCCACCCCATGCTGTTCGCACTGGACGAGACCGCCAGCCCGCCCGGCCTGCGTTACCCCTACTACGAAACCGCCGAGCCGGTGGTCTTCGACGAGCCCGGGACCTACGTGCAGACCGAGACCCTGTTCACCCAGACCCGCACCCACGAATGGAACCACGGACTCGGCGAGACCATCACCGCGCTGCTCGCGGCCGAAATGCGGCTGACCGGCCTGACCGAGCACGACAGCGTCCCCTGGCAGGCCCTGCCCGGCCACATGACCAGGGACGAGACCGGCGAATGGCGCCTGACAAGCCACCCGGAACGGCTGGCCGCCAGCTACACCCTGCAAGCGGTCAAGGAATAGACCTTGTGGCTCACCTTCTTGCCCTTCAAAGGCCGCCTTCGGCACGAAGCCGATCGTTTCCAGCCAGGTGACCATGGGGCCTGGATCGTGCCGACAGGTGTGTTCAGGGGGTGGCTGGTTTGCGGGCGGTGAGCAGGCGGGTCGGGACCCACGGACTGCCCCACCACGCGCGCCAGCCGAGGCCGCGCACGCGGACATCCTGGGCGTTCAGCCGGGTCAGCACCGCAGCGTACTCGCGGGGGGTCCGCGCCAGGTCGGCGATCAGGAGGCGGCCGCCCGGCCGCAGCACCCGGTACGCCTCGGCGATCGCTTGGGCGCGGGCGTCCGCGCCGAAGATGGTGTGCACCGTCAGGCTGGACACGACCAGGTCGAAGCTCGCCTCCGCGTACGGGAGTCTGCGCAGGTCACCTCCTTGCACGTGGACGCGGTCGGCGACGCCTTCGGCGCGGGCGTTGCGCAGGGTCGCCGCCGGGGTGTTGCCGGACTGGTCCCGTCCGCGCCACAGGTCCACGCCGACCGCCCGGCCCTGCGGGAGGTGCCGGGCGGCGGCCAACAGGACGGCGCCGCGCCCGCAGCCGAGGTCGAGCAGCCGTTCGTCGCCACGCAGGTCCAGCTCGTCCAGCACGTCCCGCCAGACCAGGAACTTGCCGCGCAGCGTGGCGTGCAGGCTCAGAGCCAGGCACCCCGCCAGCAGTGTGCCGGAGACCAGCGCGGGCAGCGCGGCGGCCAGATCAGCGGTGACCGCCATCACCACCCCGGTCACCCAGAACCCCAGTACGACCAAACCCACGAAGCCGAACCCGTAGGGCGCATCCATCCCGTACCGCGCGCCAGGCATCCCGCCACTCTGCCACGAACCGGCCGCACGGGGGCCGACTACGACCCACCGACACCCCCGCCGCCGGGCACAGCCGGTTCAACGTCTCGCTCGACCCGGTCTCCACAGTCCTGGGACAAGCTGTAGTCCGCAACCGCGCCGGCGAAGGCGTCCTCATCAAGCACTTCACCGAACCCGGTGAGCCCCACTTACAGAGATTCGTGGAGCGTGACCGACCGCTCGACCAGCGGAAGCCGTCATGAGGGGACGTCGCTGTCAAAGGCCCGGAACCGAGAATGGTTCCGGGCCTTTGACTAGTCAACTGAGGTGGGCAGGGGCGGGGTCGAACCGCCGACCTTCCGCTTTTCAGGTCACAACGTCTGAGCGCTGTACTGACCAGCGAAAACCCAGGTCACCCACGAGCGAGTAGCCGATAAGCGGATTGTGTTGCCCGCGAAGCTACCACGCTGCGCTACATGATAGATACCCACTGCTGAGAGGGTCATGGCTCTGGCTCAGGCCGCCGAGATGTTCGCGGCAAGCCCACCGCCTTTCCACCTGGTGCAGTCTCCGAGAGATCGGAGAGCAGCAGGGGTACCAGTCGTTCCTCCATGACAGCGCGGCCCGCCTGACGCATCCGTGCGGCCAGGGCAGGGTCCCAAAGGCTGGATGCGGGAGAGCCGCGCAGGGGTTCGGAGTCTCCTGCGGCCAGAGCCGTTTCGTAGTCGGCGGTGGACATTCGCCAGGGTTCGGCGCCGTAGCGGTCTATTGCGGAGGCGGTGGTGCGCAGGCCGGTCCAGTCGAAGTCGCCGCGCCAGCGGATCCGCGCACCCGTTCCGGCGATGGACGTCAGCAGCCGGTTGCAGGCCGCCGAGGGAATTCCCTCAGTGCAGATCAGCGGCATGGCGACCGGAGCGGAGACGGCGGCGCGCAGCACCGACGGGTTCTCGCAGACGTGCACGACCGTGGCGGACCGCTCGATCGGCATGGTGACGAGTTGGTGCAATGTGATCCGGAAGGGCGTACGCCGGACGGCGGCCTGAGTCAGCCAATCGGCCAGCGGACCTTTGCCGTCCGCGGCGAGGCCGAGGACCAGAACCTGACTGGAGAGGTCGTCGATGATGACGCCTGCGGATTCCCAGAGGGCCCGCTCGGCTTCCGCGCCGCGGGGCCGGTCGGCCTGCGCGCGGTGGACGAGGGCCCGCTGGACGAGCCCGGCGAGCGGGGTCCCGGACAGCGCCTTGGTGTCTCCGGTGGCGCGTTCGGCGATGACCGGCAGCGGGGTCCCAGGAGCGGGCAGCAGGTCAAGGACGGAGACGGCCGCGCTGATCAGCGCGGTGTCGTTTCGGTGTATCAGCCGGGTGAGCGTCCCGTCGGTGGTCAGTGCCTCAGCCCATGCCTGGTACCAGGTTGTTCCGGCGTGCCGCCCCGCCACCAGTGCCCGTTCCGCCGCCTCCCGTGCCGTCTCCTCGGCGGCCGCCGCCGCGGCCCGCGGTGTGATCGGCCCCGCCAGGGCCTGCACGGCGGAATGCAGGTCGGGTGCGATCGCGGCTTGGGCCAGTGTCGCGGCGACCTTGTCCAGGGGGACGGTGACCGAACCGCCTCGCACTCTGGCTTGGCCGGAGCCCAGCAGGGTGCGGATCGCGCGCAGTTCGGCCTCGGACGGCCGCGACAGGATCAGCCGCCCGGTCAGCGGACGCCCCAGCTCGACCCTGCGTGCCAGCGCCGCGACCAGCCGGGCCAACTCCGGATCGCCGAGCGTCCGGCGCAACCGGGGAAGATCGACGGCCGCGGACACCGTCAGAACAGGCCTGCGGTATCCGGACCGGCCTCGGGTGCGCGCGGCGCGGGCGGCCGGATCGCGGTCCGGCGTTCGACGCGGACCGGTTCGCGCCCGTCCCATTCCCAGGTGGTGACGTGGACGGCGTCCACACCGTCGCGGCGGACGAGGTGGTGCGCCGCAAGGCCGGGGACGGTCGCGTAGAAGCCCCACTCACGTTCGGAGGTCATCACCACGTCCAGATCGAAGGTGGTGAGAAGACCGAGGCACTTGGCGCGGGCGTCGTCGTCCACACCGGCGAACGCCTCGTCCAGTGCCACCATTCGCGGCGCATGCGGGTGAGCGGAGCGATAGTGCGCCGACGCGGCGGCGAATAGCGGCAGCGACACCGTCAGCACGCGCTCACCGCCGGAGGCCGGTCCGACCGCGCCGCGCCATCGGCCGTCCTGGTACCGCTCGATGACGAAGCGGTGCCAGGATCGGTAGTCCAGCGCCCGGCGCAGGTGCTCCTGCCAGGTACCGTGCTCGTCTTCGGCACGGACCCGCTCGATCTCGCGCTGAAGGAAGTCGCCGACGGCCGCACGGTCGGTGGGCGACCACAGGTCGGCGTTCTGACGGAGCAGCCGGGCGCGGGCCTCGGCGAGCCCGGCGGGGCCGTCGGGACTCGGCTCCCAGCGCAGCCGCAGGCGCATGCCCGTGGAGGTGGGACGCTCCTCCAACTCGGCGTTCATGAACCCGACCTGCGCCTCCGCCTCCGTGATGAGCTCCTGGAGATGGCTGGCGACGTCGTTGATCAGGTGTTCTTCCAGCAGGTCGCGTTCCTTTGCGGTCAGCATCCGCTCGCGGTATTCGATCTCGCCGTCCAGCAGCTCCGTCAGCTCGGCGGGGGTACGCTCGCGGCCCTGAAACTGGATGGTGACCACGAACCAGTCGTCCAGGCCCGCCACCGCGTGGTGCCCGTACCGCGAGAGCGCCTCCGAAAGGTCGGAGTAGTGGCGGGTGATCTCGTCCTGGACGCGGCGCCAGGCATCGTCCCCGTCATCGACGTCACGCAGGCGCTCCTCGGCGCGGCGGGCGAGCCGGACCGCGGGGTCGGCCGCCCAGGCGTCGCCGGTGCCGGGGATCTCCACGTCGCAGGCGAGCGCGAGCAGGCCGGTCGCGGCGAAGCGCCGCAGTTCGGTGACGGCGCCGTCCCGGCGGCCCACGGCCCCGGTGAGCTGCTCGGTGAGCTGCTCCTCGCGCCCCTGCGCCTTGGCGTGCGCCTGCCCTGCCCGGCGTTCCTCACCCTCCAGACGGCGGAGTTCGGCATCGAGTTCGGCAATGCGTCGCCGGGTGTCCTGGAGCCGTCGGCGCAGCTCCTCGACGGATGCCCCGATCGACTCGCGCAGGGTCTCCAGCCGGCCGCGCTCCTGCGCCGCGCGGACCTCGGCGGCGCGCGCCTGGTCACCGGCTTCCGCGGCCTCCGAGGCCGCGGAGGCGAGTTCCTCGGTCCAGGTCGTCAGCTCGGCGAGGCGGTCGGCGTGGCGTCGCGCGGCCGCGAGCACAGCCGACACTCCGCGCCGGTAGTCCGCCAGCGCCGCCCCGACGGCGGTGAGGCCGTCCGGGTCGGCGGGCAGGCCGACGTCTGCGGCAGCCCGGTCGCGTTCGGCGACGGCGGCGGCGTGGTCGCGTCCGGCCCAGTCGGCGTCCTCGGTCGCCTTGTCCACGCGGGACCGTGCCTTCTCCAGTTGCCGGGCCGCGCCGGTGACGGCGCTGTGCGCGTCGCGAAGCGGCTGGTCGTCCGGTTCGCGGCGCAGCTCGGCGGCCAGCAGGTCACGGCGGCGTCCGACGGTTTCGACGGCCGCGCGGGCCCCGGCGACGGCACGCTCGGCGGCGGTGACGAGCTCGGCGAGTTCCGCCAGCCGGCGGCGCCGCGCCTCTTCACGGGCTCCCGCTCCGACATAGCCGGCGGCCTCCTTGGACCAGGCTCCACGCAGCGGGCCGACACCCCAGCGGCCCGCGGTGTCCACCCAGCCGGGGGCGTCCTGCTCGCCCAGCCCGATGCCTGCCAGTACGGCCGACACGGTGTCGGGCGCCAGTGCCGCGGCCTGGACGTCATCAGGGTCGATCGCGACGGTGAGAGCCGCGGTGAGCGGCCGGACGGCGACGCTTCCCGGCTGGACCACCACGTCGTGCGCGTCGCGGTCCAGGAGTGCGCCCTCGGGGGTGATCCACGCGTCCAGCAGGCCGGAGGCCTCCAACGCCGCCTCCAGCCCCGCGCGGTCGCCGGAGGCCAGATCGGCGGCGAAGTCCACGACCTGCCAGAGGGCTGCCCCGGGACCGGTGCGGATGCCCGCACCGCGCGTGTGCGGGACGGCCGGACAGTCGATGACGCCCGCTTCCAGGCGTTCGCGCTCTGAGGCCAGTTCGTGCAGGTCGGCTTCGGCGGTCCGCAGGGCGGTGTCGGCGGCCACGCGCTCGGTGGCGAGGGCCTGGTGGGCCTCCTCGGTCGCGGCCCTGAGCGCGGCCAGTAGCGGATGCGGGCCCTCCAGGGTCTCCGCCCAGCCCTCCAGGTCGACATCGGTCGGGTCGGGGACGGTCAGCTCGGTGAGCGAGCGACCGTAATCGCGCCACTGCCCGATGTGCCGCTCCGCCTCGTCCACCAGCGCGTCCTGGGCCTCGCCGAGAGCATCGGCGGCGACGTCCCGGTCGGCCTCGCGCTCCCCGAGGACCCGCCGTGCCTGAGCCAGTTCGGCTTCAGCGCGCGCCGCCGCTCCGGCCAGCCGAGTCACATGCGCGACGGCCTCGGCACGGCCCTCGGCGAGGCGTGCCGCCTCCCGCTCCGCGGCGATCAGCGTCGCCTCCTCGGCGGGGTCGAAGGCGATGCCGGCGTGCGGGCCGGAGATCCCGGCGAGTTCCGCGGCGGCGGCGAGGGGGCGACGGGCCTCGGTCAGGGCTGCGGCGCTGTGCTCGGCCGCCTGCGCGGCCTTGTCGTGCCGGACCTTCCGCTCCGACTGTGTCCTTTCGGCCCGCTCGGCGGTCTGCCGGACTCTCGCCGCGTCCTGCTCGGCCTGCTCGGCGTACCGCTGGGCGTCCGCGAGGTTCTTCAGCCGCGGGTCGGACCCGAGCTCCTCACGGACCGCCGTCTGCTGGGCGTGCTCGACGCGGGCCGTCTCCAGGAGTTCGGCGGCCTCCGCCTCCTCCCGGCCGGCGCGCTCGATCTCCTCGCGCACCCCGGCGAGGGACCGCTGCGCGGCCTCGTACGCGCTGTGGGCCGTGCGCAGGTCGCGGGACTGCCGACGCGCGGCGACCGAGGCGTAGCGGCGGTACCGATCGACGAAGCGGGCCACGTGACGGCGGGTGTCGCGCAGGCCGGTCAGGTCCGCGCGCTGCTGCTCCAGGTCGTGGAACGCGGTCGCGATGTCGCTCAGCACCGCCTGGTCGAGCGGCGTGAGGGCGTCCGACAAGGCCGCCGAGAGGCGCCTCTCGTCGGGGCGTTTGGACAACTGCGGCTGCCGGAGTTGGATGAGCAGGTTGATCAGGGCGTCGTAGCGCTCCTCACCCAGATGGAACAGGTGCTCGTCCAGCATCCGCCGGTAGCGTTCGGCGCGCTGGGTGACCTGGCCGTGCAACCCGATCGCTTCGCTGAGCCGGTCCCGGGTGAGCGCGGCGCCCCCGGACCCGATGAGGAACAGATCATGGCCGATCCGCTGCGAGGTCACGAAGAACCAGCGGTCGGCGATGCCGCGTCCGGCGACCGCCTTCAGCCCCACGCCGACGGTGAAGTAGGCGCGTTCTCCGTCCTCGGTGACCCGGCCGAACTCCAGCCATGTGTACCCCAGCCGCTCGTCGTAGCGGCCGCCGAGAAGCAGGTTCCACTCCATCCGCTTGCCCCGGTCGCCGTCGGGCTCGACGCGGCTGGGAGTCAGGTCGCCGTCCAGCAGGAACGGGAGCGTCAGGGCCAGCACCTTGGACTTGCCGGTGCCGTTGTTGCCGCGGAACAGCACTCGGCCGTCACGGAACCAGAACTCCTGGTGGTCGTAGTAGAACAGGTCGACCAGCCCCGTGCGCAGTGGCTGCCATCGCGTGGCGCGGGCCACCGGCAACTCCGCCGGTACGCCCGGAGCCGCGGACGAGCCGGTCGCGCCGGAACCGGCGGTAGCCGTCATGGCTCTTTCCTCTTCCCGATGATGGTGGCTTCGAGATACCCGAAGCGGGCCAGTGCCGGCAACGGCACGACGTCCTCGGCGGCTAGCCGCACCAGCCCGAGAGCGGACAGCCGGTGCAGGGCATGGGCCGTCAGCGCACGTTCGGCGCCCGGATCGCGGACATTCTTGCGCCAGTGCGCCTTATGCTCGCGGATGAGCTCGACCATGCGCTGCTCCGCCGCCTCGATCGCCACGGCCCCCGCACCCGCCCGCAGCCGGTCGGAGAGGAATTCGGCCAGCAGCAGCGTCGCGTGCCCCTCGGTGCCCTCCTCCGGCATCCCGAAGTCGGTCGCCTCGCGGGTCGGGTCGATCAGCGCGATGCCCTCGGCCCGGACCTCCGCCAGAAATCCGGTTGCCTCCGTCAGCCGCTTCAGCAGCGGACCGCGCTGCATGTCGAGGTAGGCGCGCTGCTCAGGGGACAGGTCGGTGTAGTAGAGCACCGGGTCGTCCAGCAGGCGCCGGGTGAGGGCGTGGCGAATCATCCGGTTGCGGCCGTCGTCGGTGTCGGGCAGGAGATCCTCGGTGATCGCGGCGAGTCTCTCATCGTGTTCGCGGGCGTCCACCAGGGACGGGCCGCGCCGCGTCACCGGCAGCACCGCCAGCACGCGGCGGTCCACGTCGTACAGGGCGTCGCCGCTCCGGTTGACGAACGCCTGCTCGTCACCGGCCACCTTCACCAGGGCGCCCAGCGACAGGAGCAGCTGCGCCACCGCGACCAGGTCGCCGCGCTCGTCCCGGTCCTCCATGGTGAAGGCGACTCCGGCGCGGGCGATCTCCTCGTCGGCGGCGAGCACGACGACCCGGTCCACCAGCCAGCCGAGCGTGACCTGGGCCTCCGCCCGCTCCAGTGCGGCCAGCGCCAAGCATGCAAGTACGTAGCGGCGCCGGCTGAACGGCTCCCGGGCACGCGTCCCGCCGTCGCGGACCCGGGCGGCGCGGCTCCCGTCACCCAGGTCACCGGGCACCTTGCGAAGCCGGGCGACACCGGGGTCGGTGTGCAGTGACCACCCCGCCTCCCGGGCGAACCACTGGGCCAGGTAACCGGCGTGCCGGCGCACGAGGGCGTACTTGGCGTCGCCCGGCGTGAGCAGCGGTGTGCGCAGCAGGATCCGGACGGCACGGCGCCGCTCCTCGTCCCGCTGGGCATCCAGGACGTCGGTCAACGCACCCGTCACGAGCGGACCGCCATCGGTTCCGGGCCGGTCACGAGGTCGACGATGGTGATCTCGTGATCGGGGCCGCGCAGCACGCCGTCCTCGGTCTCGACTTCGGCCAGGCCGCCGACCGGTTTCAAGGTCACCGCCAGAGCGCCGTCGGAGGTGCGGGTGCGGATCGCCCCGTCCGGTCCGGGCGGGCCGGCCGCCAGCGCGTCGCCCAGCAGCCGCAGGAACAGGGCGAACTCCTGGCGGCCCAGGACCCCGACCTCGCTCAGCAGGACCGCCCGCCCGGTTGCCAGCCGGCGGCGGGCCGTTTCGGTCTGCTCCCGCTCGGCGGCCACCTCCCGGGCCAGCGACTCGCGCTCGACGGTCCGGTCGCGGACCCTGCTCGGCGCGCCGCGCTTGGCGTAGTGGCCGGCGGCCCGCAGCCGTGCCGATACCTCGATGCGCGGAGCCTCCAGCCAACTCGTGGCGGCGGGCACCTCGGCGATCACGGCCCCCGGTTCCGCGGTGAGGTGCCGCGCGGTCGAGAGCCCGAACGCCGCCCGCCACAGCCGGTGCGCGTCCTGCTCCGTGGGGGACTGGGCGAACCACCGGGCCAGCGCACGGAAGTCCGAGGACCGGTCGCTGCGCCCGGCACGGCGCTCCTGCAGCACGCTGATCGTGGCGAGCAGATCCGGGATCGCCTTACGCGCCCGGGTACGGAGCAGATCGGCCTGGCAGGGATGCCCGCGCCCACCCACGAACCACGACCACAGCCCCGACCAGCGGTTCTCCCAGGCGGCAAGCTTCTCCCCGGAGGCGGCGCTCACGGCGGCGGACGGCGTCTCCGCCGCCGGCCCCGTCGCCTCGTCCGGCACGGCGTCGGCGGCCTCGCGCGCCGCGGCCGCCGCGAGCAGGTCCGCCACGCGCTCGGACGGCAGCGCCCGCAACGTCGCAGCGATGTCGTGGTGCTTGACGACCAGCTCGGACACGAACCTTTCGAGGTAGGCGATGAGCCGGTCCTTGTAGGCCAGGAATGCCTCCTCATCGACATCCTGGAGTTCGATGGCGCGCTGCAACCCGCCCATGAAGGCGCTCGCGTTCGCGGCGAGGCTGTCCAGTCGGCTCATCAGCTCCAAGAGCAGGTTGTGGGCGACGGCGGGGTCGGGATGCCCGGGCAGATCGCGCAACGCCCGCAACCGCACACGGATATCCTCCAGCGCGACCGCTTGGAGCTCTCCGCGGCGACCGATCTCCCGCTCGTACACCTCCAGCGCCCGTTCCGCGGCCTCTCCCTCACGGCTGAGTTGATAGAGATGCCGGGCCCGATAGAAGTCCTCGACCGTGGTCACCCGGCTGGTGTCGGGGTCGGCGCGCAGGTTGCCCCACTCGGCCAGGCTGCCCAGCGCCTTGTCGACCGTCTCCTGCGACAGCCCCGAACCACCGTCGCGCCGCAGCGCCTCGGCCACGTCCTCGGGCCTCAGGTGGACGACGAACCGCCGCTTGTTCTCCACGAACACGGCCATGACTCGCCGGTAGGTGCCCGAAAGCGGCGTATCAAGGTGCGCGAACGGCCTCGCGGTCTGCGGCTCCATCATTTCCCCCAGTCAGCCGCGATCTCTTCCCCAGCCGTCGCCGTCGCCGCCACTGGGTTGTCGGTGGGGTGCGGGCGCTGCTCCGTGGACGAATATCACCTTAGCCACGGACCGTGAGTAGTTCAGACCAACGGGAGACAACAGCACCGACCGGTGGAGGCCATCCCGAAGAACGGTGGGAACCCCCGCCATGGGGTGAGACGCCGTGCGTGTCACGCGCCATCCGGAAGCCAGCGGCTCAGGCGTGCCCTCGGCACGCTCGCCGCGACGTGCCAGAGTTGGTGCCGGGGGTCCCATCGTGCCTGTACCAGACGCTTGGCCTCGTCTTTCTCCTCGTACGGAACGCGCAGGTAGAGGCGGCCGTCGACCACGTCGCCGGGAGAGATCCCGTTTGTCGATGAATTCGTCGGCGATGCTTTCGTGGATCGAAGGCTCGCCGGGGGCCATTGACGAGCGGGTCGGTCCATGCGGGCGCGGTCGACGATGCGCCGCACGCGCTCGCAGGACGTCGGATCGGTGATCCGCATCATCAGGTCGGTCGAGCCGCCGTGGGCCAGCAGGTTCAGGGAGCCGTGCCAGAGGACGGTGTCATCGACGATCAGGACTTTCTCGTGCATGCGCTCGCGGGCCTCTATCCGGCAGCCGCCCGACCGCAGTGTTTCGACGAGCTCGGCTTCCTTCGAGCCAAGTTCGTGCTGCCGGGTGTGGACGGTGACACGGGCTCCGGCGGCGATCCGCGGTTCGAGACGCCGAAGCCAGTACCTCACCGGGTTCACGGCCAGAAAGGCGCAGTAGATGTCAACGCTCTGACGGGCGTTTGCGATGTCCCATTCGACGGCGCGGGAGACCTCGTCGGCGGGGAAGAACGCGGGCCGCGCCAGTTCTTCAGGGGCCAGGCCGCTCAGGTCGGCTGCGCTGCGCACCGGGACGAGCTCCTCGACCGGGAGCCGCTGGGCGTGCTTCTCGAAATGCCCGAGCATCCGGGCGGCCTCGCTTGCGGGGTGGAGCCCGCGGTGCATGAACTCGGTGTTGGCGACCAGGACGAGATGGTCCTGTGCGCGGCTCAGCGCGACGTTCAGCAAACGGCAGGTGGCAGAGGACAGCCCGACACCCTCGTAGAAGAAGCCGAGCCGGTCGCCGGCCCCCGCGACGGTATCGATCACCACGAGCGGGCGCTGGCTTCCTTGGAAGCGGTGGACGGTGTCCACCACACCGTCGTAGGTCTCGCCGAAGCGGTGGGTCAGGCTGGTATTCAGCGCCTTCTTCTGGTTCTTGTAGGGGCAGATGACGGCGAGTCGGTCGGCCGGTTCTTCGCCTTCAGCGAGCCCAGTGTGTTTGCGGGCGGGCAGAACGGTGTCGTACTGCAAGCCCCTGATCAGCTCGTGGATCACGGCTTCATGGACGGCGTTGGTGGTGTGGGCGTTCCTTCTCCCCCGGTCCGGGACCCGGCTGGAAGTGTCGATGAGCACCAATGTGCCGTCGATCAGAGGTGAGGGCGGCAGCCGCGTCCCCTCCTGCCGGCCGGTCAGCAGCGGTGCGTCCGGATAGGCGACCTCGTTCACCACGGTGCAGATAGCTCGGCGCATGCGGTACTGCTCGTTGAGCGCGACCATCCTGGAGTCGCCGACGCGGGCGCCGCCCTGCGGATCGACGAGCCCGGCGGCGTGGACACGCGTCCCGGTCCATCCACAGCCGCGAGTGCTCGGTGTCCCGGGCGCGTGCCTTGCGGTTGTTCGAACCGCGTGTGACGGCGGGCAACTGCCGGAAGTCACCGGCCAGCACGACACGTTTGCGGGCCAGGCCCGCCGTGTACCAGGCTGACGGCAGGTTCACCATCCCCGCCTCGTCGATGACCACGACGTCGGTTTCGTCCAGCAGCCGGCGGGTCTGAACCGCCTTGGACACCGTCGTGCCCAGCACCCGGCAGCGGCTCCGAACCGTGTCCGCGATCTTCTGGCGCTCCTTTTGCAGGTCGTCGAGTCGCTGCTGCAGCAGGCCGGCGTCCTCCCGCAGCCGCGCCACCGGAGCCAGCCCCTGTACTCGGGCCAGGATGCCCGGCAGGGCCGAGTCGATGGCGGCCAGTTCGGTTTCGCAACGCTGATGGTCCGTCCGAGCAACTCCGAGTCGCTGCGAGCAGGTCTCCCAGGCATAGCGGTGGTGATACAGCTCGTTGTCGAGCGCATCCAGCTTCGCCTGCTTGCGTTGGGCGAACATCCCGGAAGGGATCCCGATGCGGGCCATCTGCTCCTGGACCCACGCGATCTGCCCGGCAGCGGCGTTCACCCCCGCCTCTGCATCGAGGACGGACCGACCGGCGGCCGCCAGCCGCCGCCCAAGCTCATGGCGCTCGGAGGTGGCGCGCGCCGCCTCCTCGTGGCGGGCGATACCGTCGCGTACCGCGGCGAGTTCGGTCGTCACCCGCGCGATCTCGGCGTCCAGATCTCCTGCCAGCCGGTCGGCGATGCGGCTCCGGTCGATCTGCTCCCCGTATTTCTCGGCGAGCGACGCTACGGCGATGTCCCCGGCGCGCTGCACCAACCCCGACTCGAACTCGGGTTCACGGGCCAGTAGGTCGCACATCCGTAGCAGCGCCTGGTCGACCGCGACGTGCGTCGGCGCCAGAAAGAGCACGCGCAAGTCCTGCCGGTAGCAACCCTCGACGATGCTCGCGACCACTTCGGTCTTCCCGGTGCCCGGAGGCCCCCAAATGAAGGTCAGCTCGCTGCCGAGCGCCTGTTCCACGGCGCGTCGCTGCCGGGTGTTCAGCTGGCGGTCCCGATACCCCGGGACGAACCGTTCCGTGTCGGTGCACCGGCCGATCTTCGGCTTGCCCTGACCGACCAGCCACCCCGCGGCGGTGAGATTCATCGCCGGTGTGCCGCCGCCCGGCTGCTCCAGCCGCTCGGTCAGCGCCACAAGCCCCGCGGTGTCGTCCTCGACCAACTGCGCGTTCGCCGGCGCCGCACCCAGGTCGGCCTCGGTGGTCACCCGGATCTTCCCATCCGGCAGCCGTGCCGCTTCGGCGCGTTCCCACGGGCCCCGGGATCGCGACGTCCGGATCAGCAGGTCCTTGCTGCCGAAGGCGCTCTTCCACCCTTTGCAGGAGAACAGGTACTCCCGCTCGGCGCCGGACTGCTGGACGAGCCGACCGTCACGCAGCGACACCTTTTCGGCATTCGTCATGTCGTCGTGCAGGATCGCCGCGATCTCCAACTGCACCGCATGATGCAAATGGGCTATGGGGTAAGGTCCGGCTTGCTTCTCCGCCATCGATTCCTTCCCGAACGCAGTGGAACGTGACGAGCGCGACCGAACCGCGTCTCGTTATGGCCTCTGGAGAGGCCGCCCGCCCGATCGTGCCTCGCTGTCGCTGCGGCCTGCGGAACGTCGTCAGCCAGTGCGCGCCATACGCCTCCGTGCCTGCGCATGCACGTCCCTGGGCAATCGGTACTGGTCAGCCCGATACCTGAAAAAGGGCTAACCATACCCCTACATGAGCCTTTGGTGGGTGTTGAACGGTTTGCAGTGTGCCAGAAGTCGAGGTGCATGCCGACGCACTTTGACCGCGTGTTGACTTGAGTCCAACAAGCGGGGCCCGACTCACCGGTGAGGGTGCTCGATGATCATCGCCGCTCAAACGTGCCCGCCCCTGGTCACCCTCAAAAGAGGGTGGCGCGAGGGCGGGGGCGGGGCAGCGGCATGTCGTGCAAAGAGGGGAAATTCGGTGATTCGTACTGTCCGGGCGTTCCTCCGGTGCTAACACTGTGGTCATCGTCGGAACGTTGCAGGGACGACGGGGTCCTGCGGGCATGGGGAGCGAGACGATGGTGGCGACGGAGAGCGGTGCGCCGGCGCAGGGGCAACTGGTGACCGTCCGCAACCGCCAGTGGGTGGTGGCCGTCGTCGCCCGCGGGACGGTGGTCAGCGTACCGGCTACCCAAGTCGCCGAGTGGTCCGGACACAGTGTCGAGGTACTGCTTCGCGTCTACGCGAAGTGCATCGAAGGTCAGGACGAAGCGGCCAAACGCCGCAACGAGCAAGCTCTGCGTGCTTGATAGTCCGAGGGAGAAGAGCCCGGCGCACGTGCCGGGCTCTTCTCAGATTCGGCTACTTCTTCTTACCCTTCGACGGCCGTTCGACGACGGTCGTCTTGGGGTGCCGCTGCGCCGTCGACTTCTTGACGTAGCGGCCGGTAATCGCGCTCCGCGCCTTGCCGGAGCTAGAGGACTCGCCCCCCTTAGCCATGGTTCTCACCCCCTGCCTGAGCTGGACACTCAGGCAAGAGAGGGGTGCGCACGTGCACGCGACCTTCATCCTGTAGGGTCGAGAACCCTCTGCCCAAAGAGGAACTACCCCGGCCTGGATGTCAACCCCGCGTTGGTCTCCAAGTCGGGGTTTTTCAGCTCTAGCCAAGCGTACCAGTAGGCTCCGACATTCTCAGGCGCAACACACCATATGTTGGGGTCGTAGCGCGGCATAAACGCCAGATGTTGTATGGCTGCATGTTGGCACCGCGCCCGTGGCGGCCTTCCGCAAGTGACCACACTTTGGCGCGTATTCGGCACGGAGCCTCGCCGAGGGTCGGTGACGGTCGGACACAGCCGGACAGACGAGAGAAGCGCCCGGACCTGTTCTCGCAGGTCGGGCGCTTCTTTGCGGTGCTTAGAGAGGTGGGCAGGGGCGGGGTCGAACCGCCGACCTTCCGCTTTTCAGGCGGACGCTCGTACCGACTGAGCTACCTGCCCAGGGCGCGTGGTGGGGCGCCTGGCGGTCCTGACGGGATTTGAACCCGCGGCCTCCACCTTGACAGGGTGGCGAGCACTCCTAACTGCTCCACAGGACCTTGCTGCTCCGAGCTTAGCGGCTTCGGAGGGGTGTCTCGGCCGGGTGTCCCGGCGCTTGGCGACGTCCGAGAGCATACGCGATGGCCGAGGTGGTCGCCAACTCGTTAACGCGGGACGTGGTGGTGTTCCGTTGTGATTGCTGAGGTCGTTCTGACCGGGTCGTGGGATGATCCCTCGTAGCGGGTTCGTCCCCCCGGAGGCGCACGTGACCAGCATGCTCGAGATTCGGGTGCGGTGGGTGCTGCTCGTGGTGGTGGGGACCGCCAACCTGGTCGGTGCGCTGGTCGTGTTGCTGTTCGCGACGTTCGTGGTTCCCGATCCGCCGTTGGACGATCGCGATTACGCCCACCAGGTGAACGCGGTGGCCTTCTTCAGTTATCCCGTGGTCGCGGTGCCCGTGGCGTTGCTTGCGGGGCTGTGGTTGTGGCGGCCCGTGGTCAGCCTCGTCCGGGACGGGGGAGAGGCCGATCGGCAGCAGCGGCGGGCCGTGCTGCTCGGGCCGCTCCGGTTGACGCTGCTGGTCGGGGCGCTGTGGACGGCCGGCGCCCTGGGGTGGGCGGTTCTCGATCTCGTGCTGTTCACCGGGCGGCTGGCGGTGAAGACGGGATTGACGTGCCTGCTGGGGGCGGCGACGACGTGCACGATCACCTATCTGCTGTCGGAGCGGCTGCTGCGGCCCGCGGCGGCGCTGGTGCTGGGGGCGGAGCGTCCGCGCAGGTTCCGGCTGCCGGGGGTGACCACGCGGGTGATGCTCGCGTGGGCGCTCGGGACGGCGATTCCCGTGTTCGGGCTGATCTGCGTCGCCATCGCCGCGCTGGCCGCTCCCGACATCAATGTCGGCCAGCTGGCGATCACGATCTTGGGGCTGGGCGGGGTCGCGCTGCTTGCCGGGGTCTATGTCACCTATATGGCGACTCGGGCGATCGCCGATCCGATCAAGGCGGTGCGGAAGGGGATGGCGCGGGTCGAGCGGGGGGACCTCGGTGCCGAGGTCGCCGTGTACGACGCGAGTGAGGTCGGGCAGTTGCAGGCCGGGTTCAACCACATGGTCGCCGGGCTGCGCGAGCATGAGCGGCTGCGTGATCTGTTCGGACGCCATGTGGGTGAAGAGGTCGCCGATCTGGCGCTGGAACGCGGGGACATCACGCTCGGCGGCGAGACGCGGGAGGTGGCGGTGCTGTTCGTCGATCTGACCGGGTCGACGAGGCTGGCCGACACGCGCGGACCGGACGAGGTGGTCGAGCTGCTCAACCGGTTCTTCGGCGTCGTGGTGACCGTGGTGGCCGGGCACGGGGGATGGATCAACAAGTTCGAGGGGGACGCGGCGCTCGCGATCTTCGGGGCGCCGACGCAGGTGGAGGACTCGGCCGGCGCGGCGCTCGGGGCCGCGCGCGAGCTGGCGCTGCGGCTCCGGGTCGAGGTCCCGATGCTGGACGCGGGCATCGGGGTGTCGGCGGGTCCCGTGGTCGCCGGGTACATCGGCGCCGAGCAGCGGTTCGAGTACACGGTGATCGGCGACCCGGTGAACGAGGCGGCGCGGCTCAGCGACATGGCGAAGTCGTGGGACCGGCGGGTGCTCGCCTCGGCGGCCGTGCTCGAACTCGCCCATCTTGCCGAGTCGGACGAGTGGGATCTCGGCAAGTCGGTCATTCTGCGCGGCCGGAGCCGTCCGACGCGGCTGGGCACGCCGCGTCCTCGGGTGCCGGTCCTTGAGTCGGAGGCCGTGGAGGAGGCGCCGTCGCGCGTCCGGGTCCCGCTCCCGCTGCGGTGGAGCCGGAAGCTGCTGGTCGGGGCGTTGGTCCTGTCGAAGACCGCCAAGGGGGCGCGGAAGCACGGCGAGGGCGAATAGTCCGTCCGTTCTGATCAAAGGATCGTGTCGCCGCGGTGGCGGCGCGGGCGCGCTGCGTATCGTCGCCGGCTGTACACGGTCTGCTACCGGCCCGTAACTCCGGTGTCACCGGGTGGTTCGAGGGTTGGGGCGGACAGGCTCCAGCTCCCTAGAGGTGACCATGCACCGACGTACCCGGTCCGCCCTCGTCGCCGTTACCGTCTCGGCGGCGATCGTCGTCGTTCCCGCCATGCCCGCCGCCGCCGACTCCCGTCCCGCGCCCGCCCGGCCGTCCGGCGCGCCCGAGCCCCGCCCGGGTCTGCTCGCGGCGCCGAACAAGATCACGAACGTCGCGCACCGCGGCGCGTCCGCCTACGCGCCGGAGAACACGATCGCCGCCGTCAGACTGGCCAAGAACCAGCGCGCCGACGTGTTCGAGATCGACGTCCAAGAGTCCAAGGACCACAAGCTCGTCGTCATGCACGACACGACGCTCGCCCGGACGACGAACGTCGAGCAGATGTACCCGGACCGGGCGCCTTGGAAGGTCTCCGACTTCACCTTGGCCGAGATCCGGAAGCTGGACGCGGGTTCCTGGTTCGGGAAGAAGTACAAGGGCGAACGCGTCCCGACCCTGGCCCAGGTGCTCCGGACCATGCGCGGGCAGGGGCTCGGGCTCCTTCTGGAGGTCAAGAGCCCCGCGCTCTACCCGGGCATCGAGAAGCGCATCGCGGCGGCCCTGAAGCGCTCGCCCTTGTGGCTGCGGCACGACCCGAGCGAGCGCCTGCTGGCCGTCCAGTCGTTCGACTGGGAATCCGTGCGGCGCTTCCACTCCGTGATGCCCGAGGTGCCGACCGGGCTGCTCGGGAAGCCGAAGGCCGGGGACCTGCCCAAGCTGACGTCCTACGCCGACCAGATCAACCCCACCTACAGCGACCTGACCGCGTCCTACGTCAAGAAGGTGCACGCTGCCCGGATGGAGGTCTTCACCTGGACGGTGGACGACAGCGGCCAGATGAGGAAGGCGGCCGAGCTCGGGGTGGACGGCATCATCACCAACAAGCCGGATGTCCTGCGCCGTGTCCTGCGGGAGTCGGCTGACCGTTCCGCCGCCTGACCGACGCACGCACCTCGGCCCGGTCGCCGCCTGAGCACAGCGTCCACCGAAGCGGCAGCGTCACCCGGCCTTCAATACCCGACCGGGCGCCTCTCCAGGGGCGCCCGGTCGTGGTGTCTCCAGGCGTGGCGCCGAGTGCTTCGATAGGGATGTTCGGGTCAGGGCGCGCCTTGGCCGCTATGCCTGGTCGCAGGGGTCGGTGACGTCAGGTC
>NZ_SMKH01000119.1 GCF_004348515.1 Actinomadura sp. KC345
CCGGCCGCCTGTCCCGCCCCACCCGGCCCGGCGGCACCGTCGGGGCCGGGCACGTCCAGCAAGGGCTCCAGCGCCGACCTCACCTCAGGCGGCATCTCCCTCTTGGCCCCGGACGCCGGATCGACGAACACATGCCGCACCTCCCCGTCGGCGATGAGGCGCTCACCCACCCGGAACACCGGCCGCACCACCATGCTCGTCACACCCAGATGCGCCACCGGCATCGACACGTCCACCAGCTCGTCGAACCGGGCGCCCTCCCGGTACCGGATCCGCGCCTCCGCCACCACCAGGTCGTAGCCGTCCTCCACCATCTGCCCGTACTCGCCGATCAGCGCCCGCCACATCTCCGTCAGCGCCACGTCGTAGAAGAACAAGTAGTGGCCGTTGAACACCACGCCCTGCTGATCGCACTCGCTGTACCGCACCCGCAGCCGATGCGTGAAAACCTCACCCATACGGGGCATCCTGCCTCACCGCGGTAAGGTGGGCGAGACGAGCGCGCGACCGGCTCCCTGGACGGGGCCCTACCGGGGCGAGACGAACTCCGGCTGGTCCAGGACCCGCAGCCAGCTCCCGTCGGGCTGGCGCCGCACGACCTGGGCGCGGGCGCCCGCCCCGTCCTTCGGCGGCGTCGAGGTCAGCGCCAGATCCCCGCCGACCAGGGTCGGCAGCGGCTCCTCCGCCTCGAAGCGCGGGCGCCCCGCCAGCACCTTCTCCCACAGCTCGCGGATCGCGTCCCGCCCCACCGTCTGCGAACCGGGCGGGTAGGCCATCACGGCGTCCTTCTCGTAAAGCGCCGCGACACCCGCCGCGTCCCCGGCGTTGGACCGCTCCACGAACAACCGCGTGATGTCCTCGGGCCGCATGGCCTTCTCATGCTCCGTCATGGGGTCCCCCCTGTGCTCGATCGCTGTCACCACCATCGTCGGCACCCCCCTGGCAGAAGTCAAAGATATGGTTCTTCTGATCTCCATAAGCAATACTTATAAGAGTGAGGCGGCGCCACGGGCCCCCGCCGCCGGCGGGCCCGCCCGCTACGAGCCGGGCCTCTTGTCCTGGCGGCGCCTGTCGCGGACATAGATGATCCCGGGCTTCCCGTCGCCGGGGCTGCGGCGGTCCAGCACGAACAGCGTCGTCGCGGCGATCAGCTCGCTGAGCTTGGCGTAGCCGTAGTTGCGGGAGTCGAACTCGGGCCGCTGCTTGGTGATGATGTTGCCCACCGACGCCAGCGGCGCCCACCCGTCCTCGTCGGAGCCGCCCTCCACGGCGTTGCGGAGCAGGTTCACCAGCGCCGCGTCCTGCTTGAGCGCCGCCGCGGGCGACGGCGGCGACGGCGCTCCGGCGTCGGGCGTGGCCGACACCTGGTCGTAGGCCAGGTTCTCGATGTAGACGAACTTGTCGCACGCCGCCACGAACGGCTTGGGCGTCTTGCGCTCACCGAACCCGTACACGGTCAGGCCCGACTCCCGGATCCGCGCCGCCAGCCGCGTGAAGTCGCTGTCGCTGGAGACCAGGCAGAACCCGTCGAAGCGGTCGGAGTACAGCAGGTCCATCGCGTCGATCACCATCGCCGCGTCCGTCGCGTTCTTCCCCCTGGTGTACGCGAACTGCTGGACGGGCTGGATCGACTGGTCGAGCAGCTGCTGCTTCCAGCCCCGCAGGCTCGTCCCGGTCCAGTCGCCGTAGGCGCGCTTGACATGGGCGGTGCCGTACTTGGCGACCTCCGCCAGCAGCCCCTCGACGATCCCGGGCTGGGCGTTGTCGGCGTCGATGAGCACTGCCAGCCTGTCGGCGTTCTCGCTGACCATCCCGCTCCTCCTCGGTGAAGCCCCGCACCGCCCGGCCGGCCGCGCGGATCGGCCCGCCGCGGCCCCGGACGCGCGACGTCCGCGGCCGTAGCCTACGGGCCCGGCGAAGCCGGCCACGACGACCGCGGCCCCGCGCCCCGTGCCGCGAGTGTCCGCGTTCCGGGCCCGTCGGGGCATGCCCGGCGGAATGTCGGCGGCGAATGCCATCCTGGGGAGATGATGCACTTCACGGACGCCGCAGAGTGGGAGATGTGGCTGGTCGCGCATCACGACACCGAAGGCGGCGTCTGGCTGAAGATCGCCAAGAAGGGGTCCGGTGCCACCTCGGTCACGATCGCGGAGGCGCTGGACGTCGCGCTCTGCAACGGCTGGATCGACAGCCAGCGCAAGTCCTGCGACGAGGACTTCTACCTCCAGCGGTACTCGCGCCGCCGCAAGGGCAGCCCCTGGTCGCGGGTCAACGTCGAGAAGGCCGAGGCGCTCACCGCCGCCGGGCGGATGCGCCCGCCCGGCCTCGCCGAGGTCGCCGCCGCCCGCGCGATCTCCGACCTGGCGGGACCTCCCTGAGCCGAGGCGGCCCGGCCCGCCGCCCGCGCCCGCCGCCGGGCCCGCGAGGGCTGAAATCTCGGCAAAGATCGGCCCCCGGCCGGGGCGGGACGCCCGGAACCGGCCGCGAGACGTGGCTAGCGTGCGGGCATGCCGCAGACGCCCGGCGACGGTTCCGCCGAGGGGCCCGCCGACGCTCCGCCCGGCGCCCCCGCCGCGCCGCCGGCCGCGGGGGACCCGCACCGGATGCCGCCGTGGCTGCCGAAGGCGTTCGTGCTCGCCGGCGCCGTCGTCCTGGCGTTCATGGCGGCGCTGTGGCTGCTGCAGCGGCTGCGGGACCTGCTGCTCCTGCTGGTGATCTCGCTGTTCCTGGCGTTCGCGATCGAACCAGCGGTGAACCGGCTGGCCCGGCACGGATGGAGGCGCGGCCCCGCCACCGCCCTGATGTTCCTGGCCATCGCGGTCGTGGTCGGCGCGTTCCTCAGCGGCATCGGGTCGCTGCTGGCCACCCAGGCCGCCAACCTCGTCGACGGGTTCCCCGGATACCTCCAGCAGGTCATCGGATGGGTCAACGACACCTTCGGGACGAACCTGTCGCAGGACACCCTGTTCCAGCGGCTCCCCACCGTCACCGGTGCCCTGTCGGGGCAGCTGTCGTCCCTGGCGACGAACGTGTGGGTGATCGGCGCCACCGCGTTCGGCGTGCTGTTCAAGGCCCTCGGCGTGCTGCTGTTCACCTTCTACCTGTCCGCCGAGGGCCCGCAGCTGCGCCGGACGGCCTGCTCCCTGCTGCCGCCCCGCCACCAGCTGCACGTGCTGCGGGCCTGGGAGATCGCCGTCGACAAGACCGGCGGCTACATCTACTCGCGCGGGCTGCTCGCCCTGGTCTCCGGGATCGCGCACTACGCCTTCATGGCCGCGGTCGGCGTCCCCTACGCCGCCGTCCTGGCCCTGTGGGTCGGCGTGGTGTCGCAGTTCATCCCCGCCGTCGGCACCTACCTGGCCGGCGCGGTCCCCATCCTGATCGCGCTGACCGCGGCGCCCTCGACGGCGCTGTGGATGCTGCTGTTCATCCTCGCCTACCAGCAGCTGGAGAACTACCTGCTGCAGCCCCGCATCACCGCCCGCACCCTGGACATGCACCCCGCCGTCGCGTTCGGGCTCATCCTGGCGGGCGCCGCCGTCGCCGGGCCCGCCGGGGTCCTGCTGGCCATCCCGCTCGGCGCCAGCCTCCAGGCGTTCGCCGGCGCCTTCGTCCGCCGCTACGCCGTCGAGGAGCACCCGCTGACCGCGCCCGAACCGCCCGGCGCGCACTGGTGGCGGTGGCTGCGCCGGAAATGATCCGCGCCGGAAATGACCTGCGCCGGAGATAGCCCGCCGGGGCCGCGCGGTGCGCCGCCCGGCCCCGCGTGTCGTCGAGGATTGCCGTGGACGGCGCCGCGGTCCGGGGTTAGCGTGCCAGGAGAAGCTTGATCACCGGGCAGGGACCGGGGCGGAGGGAGCCGTCATGTACCGTCCGCGAACGCGCCGCCGCCGGTGGCTCGCCGGCCTCACCGCGGGCACGCTCGCCGTCACCGGCCTCACCGCCATGACCTCGCCCGCCGCGCGGGCCGCACCTCCCGGAAGCGGCCCCGGGACCGGCCACGGAGGGGACCCGGCACTGATGCGCATCCTGCGGTCGATGACGCTGGAGGAGAAGGCCGCGCAGCTGTTCGTCCTCCAGATCCACGGCACCGGCGCCGACACCGCCGACCCCGCCGCGGTCGCCGCCAACCGCAGGCTGTACGGGGCCGACAACGCCGCGCGGGTCATGGCCCGCTACCGGCCCGGCGGGTTCATCTACTACGGCGAGAACGTCCAGGACCCGCAGCAGCTCGCGGCGTTCTCCAACGGCATCCAGCGCGCCGCGGCCGCCGCGCCCCACGGCATCCCCGCCACGATCGCCATCGACCAGGAGGGCGGCATCGTCGCCCGCGTCCAGCCGCCCGCGACCCAGTCGCCCGGCGCGATGGCCCTGGCGGCCGGACGCCGCACCGGCGACGCCCGCGCCCTGGCCCGCATCACCGGACGGGAACTGCGCGCCATCGGCGTCAACCAGGACTACGCCCCCGACGCCGACGTGAACGTCAACCCCGCCAACCCCGTCATCGGCGTCCGGTCCTTCGGCTCCGACCCCGGCCTCGTCGCGGACATGGTCACCGCCCAGATCCGCGGATACCGGTCCGGCGGCGTCACCGCCACCGCCAAGCACTTCCCCGGCCACGGCGACACCGTCACCGACAGCCACACCGGCGTCCCCGAGATCGACCACACCCGCGAGGAATGGGAGCGCCTCGACCTGCCGCCGTTCCGCGCCGCCATCGCCGCCGGCGTCGACTCGATCATGACCGCGCACATCGTCGTGCCGTCGCTGGACCCCTCCGGCGACCCCGCAACCCTCTCGCGGCCCATCCTCACCGGCATCCTGCGCGACCGGCTCGGCTACGACGGCGTCGTGGTCACCGACGCGCTCGACATGGAAGGGGTCCGCGACAAGTACGGCGACGAGCGCGTCCCCGTCCTGGCCCTCAAGGCCGGCGTCGACGTGCTCCTCAAACCGCCCGCCGACGACGACGGGAACGGCGTGTTCCCCCGGCAGCTCGCCGCCGTCGTCGCCGCCGTCGAGTCCGGCGAGCTGACCGAGGAGCGCATCGACGCCTCGGTGTACCGGATCCTGAGGCTCAAGCGCGAACGCGGCCTGTTCCGCGACCCCTACGCCGACGAGGCCGAGGTCGCCGAGCGGGTGGGGACGCCCCCGCACCTGGCCGCCGCGCAGCGCGCCGCCGACCGCACCACCACCCTGGTCAAGAACGCCCCCGCCGCGGACGGGTCCCCCGTCCTGCCGCTGCGGCCCGGCGCCCGCGACGTCCTGGTCACCGGATGGGGCGTGTCCACGACCGCGGCCCTCGGAACCGAGATCGCCCGGCGCGGCGCGCGGACCACCATCCGGCAGACCGGCCTCAGCCCGTCCCAGGAGCAGATCGACGAGGCCGCCGCCGCGGCGCGCGGCCAGGACCTCGTCGTCGCCGTCACCAACCGCGCCTGGGACGTCAAGGACGAGCCCGGGCACAACGGGCCCGGGCAGACGAACCTCGTCAAGGCCCTGGCCGCCACCGGCACCCCCGTCGTCGTCATCGCCGTCCGCGACCCCTACGACATCGCCTGGTTCCCCGAGGTGCCCGCCTACCTGGCCACCTACTCCTACACGGCCGAGGCGCTGCGGTCGGCCGCCCGGACGCTGTTCGGCGAGCTGGACCCGCGCGGGCGGCTGCCCGTCACCGTCCCCGTCCGCGACGAGCCCGGCACCGCGCTGTACCCCTTCGGGCACGGCCTGGGCTACCGCCGCTGACCGCCGGGCCCGGTTCCGGGTGGCAGCCGCAGCCGCCCGGAACCGGGCCGGGACCACCGGCCGGCCCGGAGCGCGGGGGCCGGCCGGTGGGCGTCACGCCTTCTCGGCGCCGATCGACCTCATCAGCGTCGGCCAGATGAACTTCGTCTCCCGGATCCACGCCGGGAAGTTGTGCCGGCCGTCGCCGTAGATGTGCGCCGTGTAGGGGATGCCCAGCGCGTCGAGCCGCTTCTTGAACTCCTTGTTGTTCGCGCCGATCGCGATCTCGCTGAGCAGGCCGACGTCCCACGGCGCCACGTCCGGGTCGCCCGGACCGGGCCGGCCGGTCGAGCCGGAGGAGAAGAAGATGCCGGTGCCGCGCAGCTTGGGCGCCAGAGCGTGGGGGTCGTGCGCCGCCCAGTTGGCGTCGTCGGCCCACGGGATGCCCCAGATCGCGAACGGGTCCTGCCAGTTGCTCGCGTTGGTGAACATCAGCAGCGCGGGCATCCCCGGCGACCGCATCGACACGATGCCGCTCAGCGACGCCGCGTACTTGAACAGCCCCGGGTGCCGCGCCGCGTAGGTCAGGGCGCCCTGACCGCCCGAGGAGTTGCCGATCGCCGCGCGCATCGCGCCCGCCCCGTAGTTGCGCTCCAGCAGCTGGCGGACCTCGGCGGTGTGGAACGTCTCCCACTTGGGCGTCCCGCCCTTGCCGTAGTTGTACCAGTTGGCGTAGCCGCCGTTCTCGGCCTCGGGCATGACGACGATGACGTTGTACGCGGCCGCCCACGCCTCGATGTCGGTGTTCCTGGGCCAGGACGAGTAGTCGTCCTGCCCGCCGTGGAAGGCGTACAGGACCGGCCACGTCGCCTGCGAGCCCCGCCGCCAGTTCTTGGGCAGCAGGATCCGCGTCTTCACCGACTTGCCCAGCGAGGGGGAGTCGATCGTGATGTCGACCGCGTTGGCGCCGACCTTCTTCTCCGCGGTGATGCGCGCCCCGGTGTCCGCCGCGGCCGGCGCCGCCGCCAGAACCCGCGCGTGCGCGGCGTGCGCGGTGCCCGCACCACCCGCCGCACCGGCCCCGGCGACGAGCACGACGGCGACCGGACCCGCCGCCAGCGAGCGCGTCCACGGAGCCCGGCGTGACCGACGGCGGACGGAGCGTTTCATCTGCTCACCTCGCGTACCTGGCCCGACCCCCGCGGCCGCGCGACTCCGCCGAGTTTCCCCGCCTCCATGGGAACGATCTACAAGGACCTTTGACAAGAAAACCGCGGGGTGCTGTGGAGAAGTGAGTCTTTCCCGGCCCGCGGAAGGCCGCGGTCGACGGCCGCACGCGGTCGCGGCGCGTTCACCGTCCCCCGGCGGGAGGGAGGGCGGAGACCTCGGCGAGCAGCGCGGCGAGGTCGCGCGGCCGGGAGAACATCGGCCAATGCCCGGTCGGCAGCTCCCGGTAGGTCCAGCCGGGCCCCGTCATCACCGAGAACACCGGATGGCCCTGCTCGCCCATCTCCTTCACCGCCGCGAGCGGGATCGTGCTCGCGATCAGCGTGCGCGGCGTCGCCGGCAGCGGGTCGGAACGCGTCAGCGCCTGCGTCGCCGTCCCGAACGGCTGCGGGGTGCCGCGCTCGCGCATGGCGGCGAGGTGCCCGGCGGTGAGCCCGGCGAGGTTGTCCGGGTCGGCCTCCGGGTCGAACGGCGGCACCGGGATCCGCCACCCCCCGCCCTGCTCGGCGACCTGCTTCTCCAGCTCCGCGCGCGCCTCCGGGTCGTGGAAGTCGATGCCGGCCATGCCCGACGGCATCGGCCCGGTGTCGACGTAGACGAGCCGCGCGATCCGCCCGGGGATCCGGTCGGCCGCCCCGGTGGCCGCCATGTTCGCGCCACTGTGCGCGACGAGCACGACCCGCTCCAGGCCGCCGTCCTCGATGACCTGCACGAGGTCGTCGACCTGGGTGCCGACGCCGGTTGCGGGCGTGGCCTCCCGCGCCCGCTCGCCCTGCCCGGCCGGCGTCATCGCGTGGACGTCATGGCCCGCCTCGCGCAGCGCGGCCGCCACCTCGTCCCACGCCCAGGCGCCGAGCCAGTATCCGGGGACCAGTACGAACGTCGCCATGTCAGCCGTCCTCTCTCGATGGGTACGACCTCACGCTACGGTGGAAACCGGACAGAATCCGCCCGGTTGAATTGAGTGACCTGTGTCCCACGCTCCGCCGTCCCACCCGACGACCCGCGTCTTGGCGATGCTGGAACTGCTCCAGGCCAGGCCCCGCATCGGCGGGGCGGAATTGGCGCGGCGCCTCGGCGTGGACGAGCGCACCGTCCGCCGCTACGCCGCGCGGCTGGGGGACCTCGGCGTCCCCGTCGTCGCCGACCGCGGCCGCCACGGCGGCTACCGCCTCATGCCCGGCTACAGGCTGCCGCCGCTCATGCTCACCGACGACGAGGCCACCGCCGTGGTGCTGGGCCTGCTCGCCGGACGCCGGATGGGGCTGCCCGGGCAGGCCACCGAGAGCGCCCTGGCCAAGGTCGAGCGCGTCCTGCCCGCCGGGCTGCGCGACCGCGTCCAGGCGCTGCGGGACACGCTCGGGTTCACCCTCGCCGCCCGCGACGCCGCCGCGCCCGACACCGGCGCCGTCCTCACCCTGGCCGCCGCCGCACGCGAACGGCGCCGCGTCCGGCTGCGCTACCGCTCGTGGAAGGGGGAGGAGACCGAACGGGACCTGGACACCTACGGGCTGGTGTTCCACTCCGGCCGCTGGTATGTCACGGGCCACGACCACCGCAGCGGCGACGTCCGCACGTTCCGCGTCGACCGGGTCGTGTCCGCCGAGCCGGGCGCCGCCGGGTACGAGATCCCCGGCGGCGTCGACCCCGTCCAGCACGTCACCCGGTCGCTCGCGCGCGTCCCCTACGCCCACGAGGTGGAGGTGCTGCTGGAGACCGACCTCGCCGAGGCGCGCCGCCGCATCCCCGCCTCCACCGCCACCCTCACCGAGGACGACGGGGGCGTGGTCATGACCACCCGGGCGGAGCGGCTCGACGGGATGGCGCGGATGCTGGCCGGGCTCGGCTTCCCGTTCGTCATCCGCCGCCCCGGCGAACTGCGCGGCCACGTCCGCGCCCTCGCCCGCTCCCTGGACGAGCAGTCCGCCCGCTGACCCCGGCCCGCGCTGAGGCGGCCGGTTCAGGTCGAAGGCCGGTTCAGGTCGCGGGGCGGGCGTCCCACTCGCGCCGCAGCATCGCGTAGATGACCTCTTGGGACCACTCGCCCTTGACGATCTCGTTGTCCACCAGGTGCGCCTCCCGGCGCATGCCGAGCCGCTCCAGCACCCGCGCGGACGCGGTGTTGCGGGCGTCCAGGCGCCCCACGACGCGGTGCAGGTCCAGCTCCTCGAAACCCAGCCGCAGGACGACCTCGGCGGCCTCGGTGGCGAACCCCCTGCCGTGGAAGGCGGGGTTGAAGATGTACCCGATCTCGCCCTGCCGGTGCTCCCGGCTGCGCCACTGCAGGTTCACCTCGCCGATCAGGTCGCCGGTCTCGCGCCACACCACCGCCAGGACGAGCCAGTCGCCCTCCTTCTCCACGGTGGACGCGCCCATCTTCTGCTTCAGGAAGGCCCGCGACTCCTCCATGTTCCGCGGTTCCCAGTACAGGAAGCGCGCCACCTCGGGCAGCGACTGGTAGGCGAACAGCCCGTCGAGATCGTCCTCGTGGAACGGCCGCAGGGTCAGTCGCTCGGTCTCGATCGGGTAGGCCGGACGGAGCATGCCATGATCCTATTCACTGTGTTCGGCCGTACGCGACCCGTGATTCCCCGGGAGAGCGCACGGCCCCGGGGTCCCGGGCGCCCGCGGGACCGCCCCGGGACCGGGGACGGTTCCGGGGCGGTCCGAAGGCGTACCTAGGAGCGGCTGCCCGCTCCGGGACGACCGCGCCGCCCCGCCGCCGTCTCCGGCGGGGCCTCCCGCGGCGTCTCGGGCGCGGCGCGGCTGGCGCCGCCGTCCGGGCGCCCCGCGGCCTCGCCGTCCCCGCCGGAGCGGGCGCCGGCGCCCGTCTCGCGGCGCTGGTCCTCGTCGAACGCGCGGGTGTCGCGGAACTCCACGTACGGCTCCTCGCCGGCGGGCCGGCCGGCGGAGACGGCGCGGCCGCGTTCCAGCTCGGCGTTCAGCTCGGCGCCCAGCAGGATCGCCAGGTTCGTGATCCACAGCCACACCAGGAAGATGATGATCCCGGCGATGCTGCCGTAGGTCTTGTTGTAGGAGGCGAAGTTCGCGACGTACAGCGCGAACAGGCCCGAGGCCGCCAGCCACAGCGCCACCGCGACCAGGCCGCCCGGCGTGACCCACCGGAAGCCGCGCTTGGCGTTGGGGGAGGCCCAGTACAGCAGCGAGAACAGGGAGCTGATCACCAGCAGCAGCACCGGCCACTTGGCGATGTTCCAGACGGTGACCGCCTGGGACCCGAACCCGAGCGTGTCGCCGATCTCGCGGGCCAGCGGGCCCGACACCACCACCGCGACCACCGACGCCGCCAGCGCCACCAGGGCCAGCAGCGTCACCGCGATCCGAACCGGGACCGTCTTCCAGATCGGGCGGCCCTCGGGGATGTCGTAGACGACGTTGGAGGCCTTCATGAAGGCCCCGACGTACCCCGACGCCGACCACACCGCGCCGGCCAGGCTCAGCAGGGCGATCACGCCGGCGCCGCCGCTGCCCTGCAGGTTCCTGATCGAGCTGACGAGCAGGTCGCCGACCGAGCCGGGCGCCAGCTCGCTGACGCTGCCGATCAGGTCGTCGGTGGCCGACCGGCCGGCCATGCCGACCAGGGACACCACCACCAGGATCGCGGGGAAGATCGACAGGATGGCGTAGTAGGTGAGCGCGGCGGCCCACGAGGTCAGATCGTCGCGCTGGAACTCGCGGATCGTGCGCTTGAACGCCTGCTTCCAGGAGTCGGCGGGGAGAGCGGTGGGTCCGCCCGGTGCGGACATGGCCAGGTCCCCCTCACAGCCACCTGCGGGAGCGCCGCACCCGGACGGGCCGCTTCTGGCCGCTGCGGAACACCACCCGGACGGGCGCGTTGCGGCCCCCCATGCGGCCCCCCATGCGGCCCCCCATGCGGCCCGGCGTGCGGCGGCGCGCACGCTCCAGCATGCGGCCCCGCCGCAGCCGGGCCTTGGCGGAGCCGCGCCTGCGCATCCACACCGCCGCCAGCGCGACCGCGCCCGCCGACGCGGCGACCGCGCCGCCGCGCATCGCCTGCCGTCCGGCGCCGGACTCCCTGGCCCGCGCGGTCGCGTCGCGCGCGGAGCCGGCGGTCGCGCGCATCCTGCTCTTGGCGTCGGCGGCCTTCTGCCTGGCCATGGCCTTCACGTCGGCCTTGGCGGCGAGTTGCTCCACCGTCTCGCCCAGATCGTGGCGCGCCCGGTCGACCTCGTGGCGCAGCTCGTCGGTCGCGGAGCCGGAGCCCTGCGTCTGCCGGGGCTTGTCCTGCGTGGTCATCGGTACGTCGCCCTCTCCTTGAGCTCGGCCACGGTCTGCTTGGCGCCCTCCATGGCCTGTTCCGGCTTGGCCGGTGTGGCGCGCCTGGCCTGCGCGCGTCCGGCCAGGGCCAGGACGCCCGCGACCAGCATGAGGAGCCCGCCGATGATGAGCGCCGCCGCCCACACCGGCAGCACCAGCGCGATCGCGGCGACCGCGGCCGCGAGCAGCACGGCCACCCCGTACAGCGCCACGAGGGCGGCGCCGCCGAACATCCCGGCGCCGGTCCCGGCGTGGCGGCCCTTGTCCTTGAGCTCGGCCACCGCCAGGCGCAGCTCGGCGCGCATCAGGTCCGACAGCTGCCGGGTCGCCTGCTTGACCAGCTCGCCCGTTCCCGCCTCGTGGTCCGCGCCGCCGAACTCGGGGGCGCGCCCGTAGTCCTGCCGGTGCATGCCGACGCCCTCGGCCGTGCCCCTGGTCACGTCGTCGCCCTGGGGCACGCGCTCGGTTCCGGCCTCGGTTCTGCCGTCCCGTGCCGGCCGCACGATGCTCATAGCCTCCGGCCTCCTCCACCTAGCGTTGTCGAAGCCTGGCTACAGCAGTTCCCCCTGCTCGTGGGCTAAACGTGGCGGCGCCCGGACCGTGGGTAACCGGCCGGCCCGGCGGCGGCGCGGGCGGGCCGGCCGTCCGGGGTCAGCCGGTGGTGAGCCAGTCGACCCGGTGGGCCTCGGTCGGGTCGGGGAGCTCCCAGCGGCGCACGAGACGGTCGACGACCGCGTCGGGGACGGGCGAGGAGCGGCCGCGGTTGCGGTCGCGGACCACGCGCGGCGGCGCCTCCAGCGAGACGACCTCGACCCGGCCCCGGTAGCCGGCGATGAGCCCGGTGCACAGGTCGCGCTGCGTGCGGGACACGTTGGTGGCGTTCCACACGAACGACCGCCCGGCGCGCAGGTGCCCGCGGGCCAGCTCGTACGCGGCGGCGGCCACGGCGCGCTGGTCGCCGGCGGGGGAGACGCCCATCTCGGCGCGGAGCCGGTCGAGGCCGACGACCGGGACGTCCGGGCGGTGCGCGGCGATCCAGTGGTCCTTCCCAGCGCCCGGCAGGCCGGACAGGACGGTCGCGGTGAGGCGCGTGTCGTCGTAGGCGGCGTAGCCGGGGTCGCGGCCGGGTTTGCGGAAGTACCAGAACCGGGCGTGGTCGGACGGGAACGCGCGCGGGCCGTCCAGGCAGTGCTGCTCGGCGCAGTACTCCCCGTACAGGGCGACGTTCTCCAGCAGCTCCTCGGTGTCGGGGCAGATCCGGCCGAGGATGTCGGCGGAGGCCAGCAGCACCAGGTCGTCGTTGCGGGCCAGCAGGCTGACGCGGAACGCGATCTGCTGCAGGTCGGGGCGCTCCAGCGCCCAGAACGGCACCTGGTGGTGGCGGATCAGCGCGGCGACGTGCTCGCGCCAGCCGACCGGCGCGCCCATCTCCCACAGGATCCGCCGCGCCATCAGGTCACCGCGCCGCGAGTGGCCGCGCGCGGTGATGCGGCCGCCGTCGTCGACCGCGGTGCAGTGCGGCTTGGCGATGTCGTGCATCAGCACGGCCGTGAACAGCCGCACCCGCTCGTCGCGGGGGCGGGAGCGCCACTGCGGCAGCGACGCCAGCGCCTCGCACGCCATCCGGGTGTGGACCTCGACGTCGCCTTCGCCGTGGAAGACCGCGTCCTGCGGGACTCCCGCCAGGTCGCGGACCCAGCCGAACGCGTCCCGGATCGCCTCCCAGGGGACGGTCCAGTGCGGCGGCGCCGGGCACAGCTCATCGAACACCCGCATACAGCACCTCCGGGTCGGCGAGGCCGTTGGCGACGATGGGCCGGTCCTGCCAGTGGGTGCCCGAGTCCAGGATCGCGGTCAGGAAGCTCGGCCGGACCCACTTGTAGCGGCCGACGGTCTCTCCGCCCGCCTCCACCTTGATGTAGAGGCCCTCCATGTCGTCGGAGGCGTCGGTCTCCTCGGCGACGCGGGCGGGGTCGGCGCCGCCCGCGAGCGCCGCGGCCGGCAGCGCGTCCCGCCACCGCGGGGTCCGGCACGTGGACGGGCCGGCGAGCGCGGTCAGCGCCGCCACGTCCGCCAGCGGCCCCTCGTGCAGGACCGGCACCGGCACCACGGGCGTGCCCTCGAGCAGCTCGCGGCGCCGCGCGGTGGACAGGAACGTCCCGTCGGACCGGTCCAGGACGTCGAACTCGCAGAAGTAGTGGGGCAGCGCGTCGTAGAAGACGGTGTGCTTGGCGTACAGCCACTCCCCGTACAGGATGTACCGGTCCCGCAGCCGTTCCCGGAGGACGTGCTGCACGGACGCGGTCCACGCCTTCAGCGGGCCGAACTGGCGCTCGCGCGGCCCGCCCGCCAGGTAGTGGCCGCGGCTCTGCAGCCGCAGGTCGCCTTCGGGGGTGAAGCTGATGCCGGCGTTGGCGCCGTCGAGTTTCTCCTCCACCACCAGGTACCGTCCGGCGATCTCCGTGAACGGCACCGAGGCGAGGTCGTGGTCTCCCGGCTGGAGCCGGGAACCCTCGATGTGCCGGGTCCGGGGGTACTTGCGCAGCATGCCGACCGTTGTAGTCGGCGCCGCCGATCATGCCAACCGGTTTTCGGGCGCCCGGCGCCCGGAGGCGCGGGGGAGCGCGGGTCAGCCGGGGGCGACGCGGGCCAGCGCCCCGGTCTCCAGCGCCACCCACAGCGCGCCGTCCGGGCCGAGCGCGATGCCGTGCGGCTCGCAGTCCGTGGTCGGCAGCGGGTGCTCGTCGACGCGGCCGTCGGGCGTGATGCGGCCGATGTGCGCGGTGCCCCACTCGGTGAACCACAGGTCGCCGCCGGGGCCGGGGACGATGGCGTGCGGGCGCGCGGCGGGGTCGGGCAGGGGGAACTCGGTGACCTTCCCGTCGGTGGTGATCCGCCCGATGTGGCCGGTGCCGATCTCGGTGAACCACAGCGCTCCGTCGGGCCCGGCGGTGATGCCGACCGGCGCGGCGCCCTCGGTGGGCAGCGGGTGGACGGTCACGTCCCCGCCGGTGGTGATCCTGCCTATGGCGTTGCCCTGGTTGAGGGTGAACCACATCGCCTCGTCCGGGCCCGCCGTGATCATCGACGGCATCGCGTCCGGGGCGGGCAGCGGGTGCTCGGTGACGTCGCCGCCGGTGGTGATGCGGGCGATGCGGCCGGTGTGCGTCTGGGTGAACCACAGGGCGCCGTCGGGGCCGGCGGCGATGCCGCACGGGCCGCCGCCCGGCGGGGCAGCGAACCGCGCGGTCTCGCCGCCGGTGGTGATCCGGCCGATCACGTCGCCCTGGAAGGCGGTGAACCACAGCGCGCCGTCCGGGCCGGGGGTGATGATCATCGGGCCGCCGGTGCCGGGGTCGGGGGGATGGAGGGTGACGCGGCCGTCCGGCGTCATCGTCCCCACCCGGCCCTCGTGGACGAGCGTGAACCACAGCCTGCCGTCCGGTCCCGCGGTGACGCCGTACGGGCCCCCGTCGGGGCCGCAGACCGTGAACTCCCTGATCGTGGCGTACGAACCCTGCGTCATGAAAGCGTCCCCCTGTCCATCGACTGCTGTTTCCGCGCGGAGGCGAGGTTAACGCAACTGCTGTTGCGTTACGATCGGCTCGTGAGCGACCTCCGGCCGTCCGGCCGACACCGCGGGCACGGCGCATGACCGCCCCGGGGCCCGGGACCGCCCGCCCCGGCGGCCGCACCGCGCGGGTGAGCGACGCCGTCCGGCGGGCCACGCTCGCCGAACTGGCCGAGCACGGGTACCAGGGGCTCACCGTCGAGAACGTCGCCGCCCGCTCCGGCGTCCACAAGACCACCGTCTACCGGCGGTGGCGGGACGCCGAAGGACTCGTCGCCGCCGCGCTGGAACTCGCCGCCGCGGAGCCGTGGCCGGTCCCCGACACCGGCACCCTCGCCGGCGACCTGCGCGCGATCGCCCGGCTGGTCGCGGCCGGCTTCACCGACCCCGGGCAGGGGCCGGTGACCCGCGCGTTCGTGCTGGCCGCCGGGCAGAGCGGCGGCGCCGCCCGCGCCCTGCACGCCTTCTTCGCGCGGCGCCACGAGCAGTCCGCGGCCGTCGTCGAACGCGCCGTCGCGCGCGGCGAGGCGCCCGCCGGGACCGACGCCGCCGAGGTCGTCCGGATCGCCGTCGCGCCCCTGTACTACCGCGTGTTCGTCACCGGCGAGCCGGTCGACGAGGCCGCCGCCGACCGCGCCGCCGCGTCCGCCGCCACCGCCGCCCGCACCGGAACCCTCACCACCTGATCCGCGCGCACCCGGCCCGCCGGAGAGGGGCGGTCTGCCGGGCGGGTCAGACGAGGCCGGCGTCGTGGGCCAGCAGGGCGATCTGGGTGCGGTTGTCCATGTCCAGCTTGGTCAGGACGCTGGAGACGTGGGCCTTGACGGTGGCCACGCTCATGAACAGCTCCGCGGCGATCTCGGCGTTCGACCGTCCCCGGGCGATCGCCAGCACCACCTCGCGCTCGCGGGGGCTGAGGCCGTCCAGTGCCGCGCGGGCCCGCTGGTAGGCGCCGGCCTCCACGGCCGCGCGGTCCATGAGCCTGCGGGTGATCCCCGGGGACAGGATCGGCTCCCCGGCCGCGACCCGCCGGACCGCCTGGACGATCCGGTCCGGCGGGGTGTCCTTCAGCAGGAACCCGCCGGCGCCGGCGCGCAGCGCGTGCAGGATGTCCTCGTCGGAGTCGAACGTGGTCAGCACGATCACCTCGGGCGGGTTCGGCCGGGACCGCAGCCTGCGGGTCGCGGTGATGCCGTCCACGCGCGGCATCCGCAGGTCCATGAGCACGACGTCCGGGGCGTGCGCGTCGGCGGCCGCCGGGACCTCGTCGCCGTCGGCGGCCTCCGCGGCGACCGTGATGCCGCCGGCCCCGTCCAGCATCATCGACAGCCCCGCGCGGACGAGCGCGTCGTCGTCCACGATCAGCACGCGCAGGGGACGGTTCACGCCGGCCATGGTAGCCAGGCCCGCAGGCGGAACTCTCCCGCGCCGGCCTCGTGGTCCAGGCGCCCGCCGGCCAGCCGCACCCGCTCGGTCAGCCCGACCAGGCCCGTCCCGCTGCCCGGCGCCGCGGGGCCCGCGTCCGGATCGGCGGGCAGCGGGTTGCGGATCTCGATCACGAGCCGGTCGCCGGGCCGGCCCTCCAGGGCCACCCGGACCGGAAGCCCCGCGGCGTGCTTGCGGGCGTTGGTCAGGCCCTCCTGGACGACCCGGTACGCGGTCCGCCCGGCCGCGGCGGGCAGCGCACCGGGGTCGGCGACCTCGTCGCGCAGCTCCACCGCGCCGCCCGCGCCGCGGGACTCCTCGACCAGCCGCGGCACGTCCTCCAGCACCGGCTGCGGGCGGCCGTCCTCGCCGGCGTCGTCGGTGCGCAGCAGCAGGATCACCTCGCGGAGCTCGTCGAGGGCCTGGTGCACCCCGGCGCGGACCACCCCGGCCGCCTCGGAGAGCTTCTCGGGCGGCGCGTCCGGCCGGTACTCCAGCGCACCAGCGTAGGTGGCCAGCAGGGACAGCCGGTGCGCGAGGACATCGTGCATCTCCCGCGCGATCCGCGTCCGCTCGGTCATGCGGGCCTCGGCCACGCGGCGGCCCTGCTCGGCCTCGGCGCGGCGGGCGCGTTCGCCGAGCGAGACCAGCAGGGCGCGGCGCGCCCGCGCGAGCGCGCCCCAGCCGATCAGCGCGCCGTAGGCGGCCGTGATCAGCAGCAGCCACCAGCCGAACGAGATCCCGCCGCGCGGCTCCCACAGCCCCTGGACGGCGTGGGCGGCGATGCCCGCCGCGCCGATCCCGGCGGCGGCGGGGAACGGCCTGCGCTGCGCGACCTGCAGCGCGGCGATGGTCGCCGGCGCGGTCGCGGCCGGCGACACCGCCGCCAGCGCGGTGAGCACCAGCCCCGCCGCGACCGGGCGCCACAGCAGCAGCGGCGACAGCACCCAGGCCGCCGCCCCGACCGCGATGTCCAGGGCCAGGGCCCCGCCGGTGGCACCGGCGTCGTGCCGGCCCCAGACCGTGACCGCGAACAGCGCCCCCACCACGGCGAACACCGAGGCCGCGCCGGTGACGCGGCGCCGCCGCCAGGGATCGGCGTCCGCCGCGCCGTAGGTCTTCTCCTCCACCGGCCAAAGGCTAGCTCCGCACGTCGCGGCGCCGGCACCGACCAAAGTCGGTACCAGCTCCCACTGCGGTCGGACCCGGCCTGGCCCCGCGCCCGATGCGGCGGACGCGCCGCCGCGGCGACGCTGGCGATCGTGAACGAACCGGAGACGAAGGAGCTGGACATGCCGAACGAGAACCTCACCCGCAGGATCCTGTCCGTCGCGGGCGGCGCGGCCGCCGCGCTCGTCCTGTGGACGCTGACCGGCCCGGTCGCCGGGCACGACCTGTCCGCCGAGACCGGCGGCGCCGTCCGGGAGGTCGGGGCTTTCGCGGTCCTCGCCGGCGCCCTGGCCGCCGGGCTGGCGGCCTGGGCGCTGCTCGCCCTGCTGGAGCGGACCGTCAGCCGCCCCGGACGGGTGTGGACGATCACCGCCGCCGCGGTCCTCGCGCTGTCGATGCCCGGGCCGCTGGGCGGCGCCGCCGACACCGCGAGCATGGCGGTCCTGGCCGCGATGCACCTGGCCGTCGCCGCCGTCCTCATCCCCTGCCTCGGCCTCTCGGCACGCCGGCGATGAGTTGCGCGTCCCCGCCCGGTCCACCATGGGTGAGGAGGAATCATGAACCTGTCAGTGGAGCGGCTCGGACGGATGCGCGGGGCGCTGGCCCGGCATGTCGACGGCGGCGACGTCCCAGGGCTGGTCGCCATGGTGGCCCGGCGCGGCCAGGTGCACGCCGAGGTGCTCGGCGCCGCCGAGGCCGGCGGCCCGCCGATGCGCCGTGACTCGATCTTCCGGATCGCGTCGGTCACCAAGCAGATCACGGCCGCGGCGGCGATGACGCTGGTGGAGGAGTGCCGCCTGCGGCTCGACGACCCCGTCGACGGCCTGCTGCCCGAACTGGCGGGGCGGCGGGTCCTGCGCCGCCCCGACGCGCCCCTGGACGACACCGTCCCCGCGCACCGCCCGATCACCGTGCGGGACCTGCTGACGTTCCGGCTCGGCATCGGCGCGGTCATGGCGCCGCCCGGCGCGACGCCGATCCAGCGGGCGATGGACGAGGCCGGGGTCTCCCCGGGCCCCGGCGGCCACGCGATCGAGCCCGACGCATGGATGAAACGGCTCGGCGGACTGCCGCTCGTCCACCAGCCGGGGGACAGATGGATGTACGACACCGGCTCCGACGTCCTCGGCGTCCTCATGGCCCGGGCCGCCGGGAAGCCGCTGGAGGACCTGCTCAGGGAGCGCCTCTTCGAGCCGCTCGGGATGACCGACACCGGCTTCCACGTCCCCGCCGGCAAGCTGGACCGGCTGGCCGGCGCCTACCGCCCCGACCCCGCCACCGGGGATCTCGTCCTCGCCGACGACCGCGGCCGGTGGGGCCGCCCGCCCGCCTTCCCGTCCGGGGCCGGGGGCCCCGGGCTGCTGTCCACCGCCGACGACCTGCTGGCCTTCTGCACCATGATGCTGAACAAGGGCCGCCACCCCGGAGGACGCGTGCTGTCACGTCCGTCGGTCGAGCTGATGACCACCGACCAGCTCACCGAGCAGCAGAAGCGCGACAACGCCGTCTTCTTCGACGGCAACAGCGGCTGGGGCCTGGGCGTCGGCGTCATCACCCGCCGCGACGACCTGCCCGCCGTCCCCGGCCGCTTCGGCTGGGCCGGAGGCACCGGCACATCCGTCCACACCGACCCGTCCGAGGACCTCATCGGCATCCTGCTGACCCAGCGTGAGCTGACCTCCCCGGCGGCGCCGCCCTGGTTCCGCGACTTCTGGACCGGCGCCTACCAGGCGATCGACGACTGAACCCCGCCCCCGGGCGGAGGACCGGAGGAAAGCCGCTATTCAAGGTCCGTCGGCGCGCACTGCGTTCACCCACGATCAACTTCACCTTCGCGGTGCGATGGTGGAGGCCGTTCTCCTCACGATGGTCGTCGCAATACGCGAAGCCGGGCCACCTCCGGCAAGTGCGCCCTGGAATCCGTTGACCGGCCGGCGCACGTGTCGGCGATGGGTGTCCCGCGCGGAGCGGCGTCGGTGTGGTCGTGTCCTGGCCGGTCGTGAGGCTGTTGGTCAGTTGATCTGGGCGTTGCGGAATATCAGGTTGTCGTCGGTGCCGATGTGCACGTCCACGACCGGGGCCGTCTCGGGGACGGGGAGCAGCGCATACAGCGTCCTGGTCTTTCCGTAGGGGACGAAGGAGGTCCCGGCGCTGGTCAGGCTGCACGCGCAGTGCGCCCAGGCGGCCGCGGGCCCGACGGCGCTCCGGCGGTCGACCACCATGGTCTGGTAGATCCGGCTGGTGGCCGCGTCGGTGACGGTGGTGCCGCCGAGGCTGCTCAGGACTGTGTGGCTGGGCGCGGGCCAGAACGGGGCCAGGCGTTCGGTGGAGTCGCGCAGATTGGTCATCCGGTAGGACAGCAGCACGGTGCCCGCGGCGATCCGCTGCAGGCCCACACCCTTCAGCCTCGCCTTGTCCGCGGGTGCCTCGGGGGTGGTCGCCGTCGCAGCGAACTGGCTCATCGGCCTGCCGCTGCCCCCGGTCGGGGTGGCGGGGGCGCCTGGCGTCCTGCGTGCGCCGCCGGCGGTGTCGTCGGCGCAGGGGATGCTCACGCTCACCCGCCGGTTCCTGGCCGCCCCGGCCGCGGTGGAGTTGTCGGCGATCGGCTTGCTGGAGCCGTAGCCGCGGGTGGTGAACTCGATGTCGGCCTTGACGCGTTCGGCCCGGGCGTTCTTCACCGCTTCGGCGCGCCCTTGACCGGTCCCCACTTCTGGCTGTTGTCGAACCTGGTGCACATGCACGCGCGTTCCTGGTTGAAGTAGGTCAGGTGCGCCGATCGCCCCTCCGGTCCGATCCAGTAGAGCCCGCTCAGGTCTTCAACGGGATAGTCGTTCTGAGCGCTGGCCAGAGAGGTGAAGCCGAAGACGTTGCTGTCCCACGGGCTTTGGTGTCCGGCGTGGAAATAGCGCGACGCAGGCACCACGACCCATCCTGCGGTGATCTCTGAAGTCCGACACCGCGAGACTTGACCCAGACGTCATCAACGTCGTGGCCCGCAACATCTAGAGTCCGACGTTGTCCAGGGCGTTGTTGGCCCAGGCGGTTCCCCGGCGCCAGTAGACGAACACCATCGACAGGCTGTTCCAGCGTCCGTGCTCCTGGATGGTGGAGGGAGCGGCGCCGGCTTCGGCGGCGCTGGTGGCGCCGCCGGCGCGCAGGCCGTGGAAGGTGTACGCCGCGGCGTTGTCGAGCTCGGCGCGTACGGCGGCGTCCCGGACGATGGTGTTGAGGGTCTCGTCGTCCATGCGCCCCGAGCCCCGTCCGGCGAACCGGCCAGCCCCGGCCAGGTTGCCGTGCCGGTCGATCCCCCGCAGCAGTGGGCCATCGGTGATGCCGTGCCCGGCGAGGGTGCGCAGCCAGGTGCGGGCGAGTTCCACCGGGCAGGTCCGGACGTGGCGGCCGCGTTTGAGGAACACCTCGGTTCCGGCCGCTTGCTGGTCGGTCTTGGACAGGCGGATGGTGACGGTCAAGCCGCGCTCGCTGAAGTCCAGGTCCGCGATGTCGAGGGCGGCGACCTCCGAGCGGCGGCCCATCATCGCGAAGCCGAGCACCAGGATCAGCTGGTCGCGTTCGGCGCGCAACGGCGTCAGTTCGCCCGCCGTTACCGCGACGGCGATCGCCTCGATCATGGCGCGCAGCGCAGCGATGTCGATCTCCGGTGCTCTTCGCCGCTTGTAGCGGAGCCTGGGGTCGGGGTGGGTGACGCGTTCCTGCCGGTAGGCGCGCAGCGCCGTCCGGGCCAGCCGGGCGTCGCAGTCCAGGCCGGCGAGTTTGTGCGCGGCCTGCACGCAGCTCAGCATGGTGTCGACCGTCGACGGCGCCGGCGGTGTGCCGTACTGGGTGGTGGTGTTGCCGGCGAGGTGGTGGACGTATTCGGCGAGGGTCTCGCGGGTGGCCGGCAGCGGGGTGCGGCCGGTCAGTTCGCACCAGCGGGTGAAGGTGGCCCAGTGCCGGGTGTAGGCGCGGGTGGTGTTGCCGGCCAGCCCGGCCGCGACACGGGCCGCGGCCTCCGGTGACAGCACCTGGTCGACCGACCGCGGGCCGGACGGCGACGACCGCGGCGTGCCGGTCAGCACGGCCTCAGGCCGGGGCGGCGGGGCGGCTACCGCCGGCGCAGCGGGCAGGGGG
>NZ_SMKH01000011.1 GCF_004348515.1 Actinomadura sp. KC345
GTACCGGCAGGCCGGGAAGGTCGGTGACGGGACATGGCAGGACGACGCCCTCGCAGTGGCGGACCAGGGCGTCGATCGGGGAGGATGGCACGCGAACGCGGTCCCTGTCTTGATCGACTGGCTTAGACACCCAAGATCATCGGGGACCGCGTTCGTCGTTCACAACCCCGGGTGCCACTCGCCGTTGGCCTGCCGATCTACCAGCTCATCTCAGCACTTGAGAACGCATTAGCCCTGGCCGGTACCCGGCAACAATGTGCGGATCGGCGTGCTCGTTGCGCTTGCCCGGCCCGTACAGGTAGCGCAAGAGGTTCCCGACATCGGAGCCGCGAGTGACCTTCGCGATCACGGCAGACGCCTGCCGAGTTCCACAATGACGGCCTCCGCCCGCCGCACCACCTGGAAGCAGTACGCCGCCAACCACGACACCGATTCCGGGACCTCGTTGTAGGCGTTGGCATGGCGCACAAGCTGGTTGAGGTTGACCCCGACCGCGTTCACCTGACGGCTGGCATTCCGCAGCTCGGCATGCATCGCCACAAGCGCCCCATCCAGGGGCCGCTGTTCATGGATTGCGGTGCGAACCGTCTTTATGACGAAAGCGCTACAGGCAAGCCCAGCTTGCGCTGCCGCTTGATGGATGTCTTCGTACTCCACGTCACTGACGCGGATTCTCAGTTCCCGCTCTCGCCGCCGCCCTCTGCCGAGCTTCGCTCGACGCTGCAGCGGCTCTGCCCCGTCGCTGCCTTGTTTGGATGTCGTCGTGTACCTCCACTCCTGGCTTTTGAGGGACCGCGCTCGGTCCCCTACCTGGCCAGTGTGATCTTCCGAGCGGAAGTTATCCACAACAGGTAGCGCTCTACCAACTATCTTGCATCCCGCACTGAGCTGACTATGAGTCAGTTCGCAAAGGTCAATTCATATCGATCAACGAGCCGATTCTGATGCTCGCTGCCGGACCTTACCGCAGCGTTCACCTTGCTGATGAATCCCAACTATGCGGTATGCGCGGCAAGAACAAGAAACGCCGATAACGCCTTCCGTGTCGAGTTCGGCCAGTCGAACCGGCGAGGCGGAGGTCGCCCTTTGCAGGTTGCGAGGAGGAGGGCAGCCATACCCGTTCCTCTGACGGCCTTCCCACCATCGACCAAGCTGCGAATGTCAGCCAGATGCACCTACTCGATCCGCTCGGCCGCCCAATCCTCGGTACGCGGTCCGATGTGTGTGACGCCTTCCGCCCAGAAGATGTGGTGTTGTGAGTCGGAGATCCCTGGGGTCGGGTGGACGACGGCGGGATGTTGGTCAGGCACACGGGCCCCACTGGGTGCCCCAGTACTGTGCAGGTCTGCAGAGCTGAAGTCGGAGTGACGCACACACTCTTGGTCTGCTGTGTCGCGGTCGGGCCATCAGTCCCACCGTCAGATCGCCGCGACGAGAACCCTCGCCTCGCATTGTCAGGCGGTGCAAGGATAATCACCCCGAGGCGGCCGCCCTGCTGGACGCCGACAGCGCCTGGAACTTCGTCAGGCGCTACAGGCAAGCGTCAATGCGTGCGGACTTGTGCGGCCTGCGGCCCTGAAGGCCTGAGGTGGCTGCGGTAAGGGAAATATTGCGGCCGGTTGATGCGAGGTCGTGCAGCGGTGCTGTTATCTCGGCCTCTAGGTTTGACGTTACGGCGCCATGTTCACATCTCGTGAGGCGTTATGCGGTTTCCCGGTACTCGAACGATCACGGCCCATCGGTCACCTTGATCGGATGTGGGGGCACGGATTCGCTCCACCCACATATTATCACGAATGCTGGGGATCCATTCCGTTTTGGGTGTCAGGTCCAGGACGACGAGCATTCCGAGGGCGACACCGCTGGCTTGATAGGCGACGGTTTGGCCAAGGTATCGCCGCAGTCCCCGATGGGTGGTTTTTCCCTTGGTCCGCTTACACTCAATTATGATAGCGAATCCAGGGAAAGTAACTTCGAGGTCGGCGCGACCACCGCTTCTATCAACCTTCTCGATGTCGACGTCTTCAAGGTTACCGTCCAGGTAGTCCTGGAAGTCTTCCTGGATGGTGTTTTCCAGCGGGAGTTTATCACCGGGCTCCGGAGCGAAGAGGTAAGCGAACCTTGGGCTGTGGTGTGCGCGGCCACGGTTAGTGCGGTTATGCAGGAAACGGATCGTCTGGGTGATGAGCCTGACGAAGTGCTTGCGAACCACTGGGTGCCGGAAGTCGGGGCTGTGGTTGAGTGCAACGAGAGCATCGTTGAAGATGTCCTGCTGGGCGATGGGCATGCGCATAGTTAGTGCGGCGTCGCCGTCCGAGATACCGTCCTGGAGCGCTTGCAGCATCGGCGCTGGGAGACCAGCCAGAGCCTGGCTACCGAGGGCGGCGGCCAGTTGAGGGTAGGCCGCCTGTGGGGCTTTTCCCAAGCCTCCCGGTGCTAGCTGCGGATCTCCGGCGGCTAGGCGTTCGTTGATGGCGTGGAGGAGTTGCTCGGCTGCGTCGACGTCCCAATCCGCGGGCGCGTCGGCGAGGATGCCCCTCAAGTGCAGCCGAAGTCCTTCGCGACTGGCGAAGGCGTCCTCAATGGGTGGGGCGAGCAATATCTGAAGACCCCGGGCTGCATCGACGGGTTGGATGCGGACGCTTCGGTGCGCGGTGTAGACGGCGAGGACGTGCTGGATGGTCCGAGCGGACCAGTTGGTCAAGGGCTGCCCGAGGTGAGTGTGTGCGTGGTCAAGATCTGCGCTGAGGTTGTACCAGGCGGCCTCGGTGTCGTAGCGGCCGGCTCTCCAATGAGTGCGGCTGCCGGTCAGCCACATACTGTGTTCCGTGATTGAGCGGCGTAGCCGTTGTGTGGCCGACTCGAGGGTTTCGGTGTGCCCGCTGTCAAAGGCGAGGACGGCGTCGAGAGCAGCGAGGTAGGCGACAGCATCCGGTCGGTCTTCCTCTGCGCGGACGGCCTCCTGGAGCAATTCTCGTGCGGTGGTGAAGCTATCGAGGAGGGCGGGGCGGTCGGCGGCGTTGAAGGCGTCGGCCAGGTGACACATGGCGAGTTCGTAGGCCGCGTCGCCGTGAGCATAGGTGCCGGTGAAGCGTCCCAGCGCGACGAGCAGGTCCTGGTCACGCCAGTGTTCGTAGGCAGTACCGAGCGCGCGGACAACGCGGCGGGCATAGACATGGGGTGCGGCAGAAACCGACGAGTCGACGAGACGGTCTAGGAGTCCGTAGCGGCTTGTGGTTCCTGCTAGAGCAAGACGGAGTGCGGCTTCTAGGAAGATGCCGGCCAGTTCGGCGTCCAGGGGGGTCGCGTAGCGGCGGCTGCGTGCCAGCGAGAGGTCGTTAAGCTGGTTGGCGGCTTGGCGGAGATAGCCTGGATGCTCCACAAGCTGATCGAGGACGTCGTCGGCGGCCGCCGGGCTCGATGTCGTGCTGAGAGCATTGGTGATGAATGCCGCAGCCCGTTCGGGCTGGTCCAGCGTGTCCCATTCAGCCAGCAGAGCCTCTGCAGCGCGAAACCACAGCTTGGAGGTAATCAGCGTGTCGCTTTGTTGCCAAAAGACGTCCTCGCCGCCAAGGTTTGCCAGCGTGGGCGGGGCGCCATCTTGAGCGAGCAGCATCTCAAGGGGGGTCACGGCGGGTGACCTCCAGGGCGGCGAGATGAGTGGTCACATCAGCGGTCTGGCTCACCAGACAGCCTCTCCTGGGCCTGCGACGACGAGGCGATTCTCTGGAATGACCCTAATTGCTACGTCTCGCTTGGCGGTGGCCGTGATGACCTGCAAGCCTTCGCTCTCTTCACAGATGCTTCTCAGTTGGCTAAGGACTTCGGCCAGATCGACGTCGGTTGTCTCCTGGGCACCAGCGGAATCGAGCAGCAGTAGCCCAGGATGACGACCCACCCCGGACCCGTTGCCCACGCGCAGCAATGCCAGGAGCGTCGCGATCCGCAGTCTCAATTGCTCGCCGGGCGTGACAGCGGTGAAGGTGGTCGGGGCACTGCCGCCCTTAGTGATCTTCAAAGGACCGTTGGCCTGCAGTTTGACGTCTTGGAGTTCCACCATGCCCAGCCTTACAGCCAGACGACGAATCTCGACGCTCACGTTGCTGAGCAGCGTTGTTGAGGCGGCTTTCGCTCGTCGGTCGGCTTCCTTGACGGCAGCATCAAGAACGGTTTCCTCTTCTGAAAGGCCATGTGGAGGCTGGGCGCGCCGCTCGGCCGCCTGGCGCTCCTGGAGGGCACCCTCCAAACGGGCGACCTCCAGCTGTGCACGCAGCACTGATTCGCGTGGCATGGTTGCCTGCGCTGCCTCGAAGGCGGCACGGGCCTCTTCCCGCCGGACCTCCGACGCCTCGACGTCCGCGGCGGCCCTCTGAGCGGCAAGCTTTGCCTGCTGGTGACCTGCTTGGAGAGCGTCGATGGAGGCGGCGAGTTCCTCTGTTACGGAGGTGTCGATCGGACGTTCCGGCGGAGAGGAACCGCAGATACGGCAGTGCTGGTCATCGAGGTCCGCATGCGGCAACTGGTCCAGGGCGGTCGAGCATCGAGGGCAGCAGGTTGGCTTCAGGGCTCCGAAAAATCGCTGCGCAGCAGCGGTCTCACGTATGTCACGCAGTCGGGCCTGATCCATGACGAGTGTCTCATGGAGTTCTTCCTCCGCCTTCCGAGCTCCGTCGCTCCGTTGAACCAGGTCCTTGTGCCGGGCGGTCAACTCTGCCAGGCGTGCGGCAGTCTGTTCCATGGCTTCGGCGGCAGCCTCCATGCTGGGGGCGTCGCCCGCTTGTGCGACCGCTTGGCGGGCTCGCGCTAGCTGGTCCTTCAACTCCTTCAGCGAGGCGCTGCGTGCTTGGAGGTCCTGCTGGGCTCGGCGGCGCTCGCCTCTCATGGACTGCTGCAGGACGTTCAAGGCAGCTGCAGCGTCCCGACGGGTGGTCGTCCAAGGTAGGCCCACGAACATCTGCAGCAGACTGACCATGGTTCCGCCGCCGGATGTCTCTCCCAACAGGGCATCGTTCTCCCGATTGCGGCAGATCAGGGCGTGACTGTATGCGGGCCAGGAGGTCACCACCATCTGGCCGTCAGCACCTTCTTCTTTCTCGCCGACGGATGCGGCGGTGTCCTTGCGCCAGCCGCGCAAAGATTCCAGGCCCAGCCGGTCCATCATGAACGCGCCCATGACCGAGGCGAATTCTGTTTCGCCGGTAAATGTGCTGCGGTGTGACTGGGCTCCGACCTCCAGCGTGCCGGTGAGTTGTTCGCCGGTGGTGTCGACGCTCACGGTGAACGGCTCGCCGTCGATCTCTGCAGCCAGGTGCACGTGGTGAATCCAGTGCAATACGTCGGACTGCAGGCGGCCCGAGCCGCGCAGGCACCACCAGACGACTTCCAGAACGCTGCTCTTGCCTCGCAGGTTGTCAGCTGTCACACACCACAGACCAGGACCGAGGTCCCAAGTGAAGTCTACTGGCGTGGCAGAGGTGCCGGTTTTTTGTCCCGTGAACGCGATCCGTCGCACCTGCAGCCGGCGCGGCCTCGGCAGGATGCCGCTCTCCCGAACCCCGTGCCGCGCCAGGATCTCCGCCGTCTGGTCATCACCGAAGCCAGCCCGCTGGGCAACCGCCTGCACAAAGTCGCTCATCCGCCTGCCCCAGCCGTCTGCTCGTTCAGCCTCTTCAGCCGCTCGCGGACTCGTTCGGTAATGCCGCTGATGCTGGCCTTCCACACGGTGCGCTCGTACTCGGCTTGCTTGTATTGGATGTCCTTGAGTTGGCTCCCGCTACGTTGCCCTGCAACGGCCAGCACGATCGCGGCTCGGTCGTCGTACCAGGCAAGGTCTGGGGCCTCTGTGCGCAGTTCGGCGGCAAGGTCCCGGCCTGCTGTCAGCAGGAAGTAGTCCCAGCGCTCCACTTTTACTGGTGTCTCACCGACCGCTTCAACGCTGATCAAACCGTGGGACAGCAGTAGCGCCAATGCGTCGTCCAGCGGTTCCCATGCACCAAACCTCCAGCGCACCATCGGATACCGCGATATATCAGGCTCGTCACCGTCTAGAAGCACATTGGCCTGCGCCAGAGCCCAATCCCTGTTCAATGCTGAGCCATCCTCAGCCTGGGCGAGTAGTTCGTCAGCAAGGTAGTCCGGATTTCGCAGCCAGAAATCTAAAGCTTGCAGGCGCTTCTGACCCCGGATCACCGCAACAGCGCCTTGTGGCGCTGGCTCGTCCGGCCCTGCATCCCATGGAGCCCCACAGCGGTCGAGCACGAACAGCAGACGTACCGCATCTTGGGCCCTCGACGCACGACGCACCCCCTCGAGCCCCGCCACATCGCCCTCTCAGTCCAACTCTCCGATAAAATCGAGGATCTTCAACACATAACACACGCCGCAAGGAGGACGTAACCAACCGCACAGGAAATGTCCGATCGTGGCCGGAGACGAGGTGGAGGCGCTGATGTCCCAGCGGTCTAGTTGCACGCTTGTCGCGCAAGGGCTCGTGGCGGCCCGGCGACAGCAGGGCCCGGTGGGGGGCGTCCCCTGGCCTGGGCCTTCGGCTCGGAGCGAATGACGGAAATCGAACCGCGCTGCCAGCTTGGGAATAGGCTTGATCTTGCCTGTTGACACGGCTGACCTGGCGTAGCGTGCTACCGCAAGTGACCGTGAATTCCCCTTGACCACCCTGGTTAATGGCCCGCCATCTGGCCGGTGGCCTGCGTGTCCTTAACCGCTCACAGCACCCGAGTCACCCGAGGGCAAGCGGACCCGGAGCACACGGTCGGCCACGGCCCGAGCACCGGAAGCCGCGCGACAGCGATCACCCCGACCACACAACCCACCTCAGCCACGCTGTAGCGATTGTAGGAATGAACCACGGAGCAACTCATTACGAGCGAGTTCAGGACTGTCCAGCGGTGTCCCCACAAATCCCCTGACCAGCCCCATCCTTCCGCACGTCCATACCCATCCAAGATCATTCAGCTCCGTTGTTAGCGGCGCCGTTAGCACCCCCACCCGCCCCGCAGGGTGCGTCCACGCGAACGGCGAGACGGTGCGACAGACAGCTTCGCGCGGGCCTATACTCCGGCCTCTGGGGGGCTACGAAGCCCCGCTCAAGGCGTGCCTAACCACCCGGCCCCAGGATCCAGCCTGTCTCCTCCTGTTGTCGTACCGCCGGTATATATAGCTAACACGATCAAGGCTCGCAGGTCACATCACTATGAGGCCGAAGACACTCACTGAAGGAGGATGCTATGGCAGACAGGACCCCGAACGAGGCGATAAATACGCTTCTCGATCCAGAGTTCATGGACTTAATCTCTTTGCCACCCCCAAGGACTATTATTTCCAGCAAGTCCGACGTTGATCTACTATACCGCGTCGCACAGACTCATTTTCGCCTTTGGGTAGATTTGACCAATGGCGATTACGACATTAACATAGATGAAGCTGAGGAGGTTTTCTATTACTGCTCAACCTGCACGGATCGTCATCATTTCAGCAGAGACGATGCCGTCATCCGGGCGATTATGGTTGCAGGCAACTACTACACCTTTGCGAGCCATCTTCTCGTGACCCTCCCAATGGGAGGCTATAAGGGAATCGGCCTTCCGGGCGCAAGCGCCTCAGATCTAACCAATATTCAAGAAAGGGAAATATCGGAAACTGGCCACGTATGGTCTCAGCGTTTACTTGAGAACTATGTGAGCGCTCTGCAGTGTGCGCGCCTTCTCTACCTGTTGCGGCGGGGAGTTGTCGAGATGCGGTCGCGTCTAGATGACCTGGAGGTCGCTTTCGCGCATTCGCTCCTCGGAGTCTTCCATGTCTACCAAGACTACGTAGATAGCAATGGATTTTGCAAACTCGGGCCAGACGCACAATATCTGATTCGCTATGTCCTGAGCTACGCAATGCACCTGAACCACACCGTCTATCACCATCCCGCAAATCCATGGAATGAAAGTCACACACAAGGTGCGTTCTCAGCACTGCGTTTGCCAGAGCTGCAACTCATAGCGGAGAGAAGAAAACTGGCTGTCGACCGGTATGGCATCAAGAATCTCGAGAAGATATTTGAGCACCAACTGGCCCTTCTGGTCCAATCTTTTGGCTTTTATGTGGTGGGAACCCGGATCGGCGAACGCACCATCGATCTTGTCTGCATAAGTGGGGACCCGTCTGCACCATTCTCTTTCCTGCTTGAGGCCAAGACTTCAAGTAGTGCTTACTCGCTCCCTGCCAAGGACGAGCGCGCCTTGCTCGACTACATCAACGAGTCACGAATGGCTCTGACGACCTCCCCTCCCCTTGCTTTTGTTCTAGTGGTAGGACCAAGCCCATCAAAAACTCTCAAAGGAAAGTTGAAAAAATTGGAGGCCAAGGCAGGAATTCCAGTCAGATTTTGCGTTGCCCAAGAATTGGCTACGCTGCGCGAAAATTTGGTGGGGCCGACGCCGATCGAATTGATTAGAAGGAAAGTCATAGAAGCCGACTATCTGGTCACACGGGAAGATCTGGCGCAGATTTCACGAGCAGTAGATGAGCGCAAAGCTGCGCAAGCTTCTCTTATCCGTGCGTTTATGTCAACGCTCTAAGGGTCAATGGAGTCGCACGACTTTGCCGGGCAGCCGAGGCGGGTCGGCCCGGAGAGGCCGCATACCTGCCCCGAACCGACGCCGGCGGCCACCTAGCGGGCGCTAGAGAGCCCCGGCCGTACCGCTCGGCTCAGGGCTCCCGTCGTGATGCGCATGATGGGCTGTCAGGGGAGGTCGTGTGCCCCGCGCTTGATGTCGGCGGTCAGCCGGCGGAAGCGCTCGGCCGGGAGCGTCATGCGGGGGCCGCTCGGGTCCTTGCTGTCGCGCACGCCGACGTGACCAGAGAGATTCGCAACCTCCACGCAGTTGGACTGGCCGCCTGTGCCGCTGCGGCTCGACTTGCGCCACTGGGTCATGTGTACTTCTCCAGTTCGGCCTCCAGGAAGGCCCGACTTGGGCCGACTGGGGCGGCTATGTCGCTCATCAAGTCGTACCTTACTGCCACTTCTTGCACATCGAACGGGTCCATGAGGAAGCAGCCACGCGTCGCCGCTTCGGTGTAGGCGATGTCCCGGTCCCCGACCGTGAGGAGTACGAAAGGGCCGTCGAGGCCAGGATGCGCACCTGCGTTGTTCTCGACTATCCGGATACTGATGAAGGGAAGCTCGCTCAGCTCGATCAGCCGAGTGAGTTGGCCGTGCATGACGTCCGGACCGCCCACGATCTGCGACACTGCCGCCCAGCCGAGAAGAGCTGTCACTCGCGGTGGCTTCGTCTTGCCGAATACGGTGGCCTGCCGTGCCAGCCGCCGCTCAAGGGTCGCTTCAAGATCTTCCGCTGTTCCGGCGCTCAGTGCGGCACGGGCGTAGTCCGGTGTCTGGAACAACCCCGGGATGACTGATGACTCCCACATCCTGAGCCTTGATGAGCGCGCCTCCAGCTCGGCGAGTTCCAGTAGCCAGTTGCCCTCGTCGGCGCGCTCGGCGAACCCGACCAGAGCCGTGAACATGCCGTCCGTGCTCCACACGCGGTCGATGATCTCTGCGTGCTCCCGCTTGAGCTTGAGCGTGTTGGACTCGTACCGGGAAACAGTCGAACGGTCGCACTCAAGCAGGTCACCGAGAGCCTGCCCCGACATCCCGTGTGCTTTGCGGTAACGGCGCAGGTGGAACGCTATGAAGTGCCAAATCGATCTTGACGGGTCGAGTGACTCTCGCGTGAGCACGGCCTCTCCCGTTTGTTGCGAATGGTTCTGGAACGTAGCGAGCGTAGCTCAGAGCGAACACGATTACACCCGAAGTAACCGGCCACGTTCCGAAGGTGGTAGCGATATGTCCGTCCCTGCCCCAGAAATCCCGACTCTTCTTCTCGACCCCAACAAAGACGCGCCTGCGTTGGCGAGAGACTTCGTCGCGGCGCAGTTCCGGGAGTGGGGCTCCACGGACGACTTCGTGGCGCGCCTGGTGGTGTGCGAGCTGGTGACCAACGCGTGGCGGCACGGTGAGGGTCAGATCATCCTGCGCGTCTTCCGCGACGTCAGCGCGGACTTGGCGGTGATCGAGGTGTGGGACCAGGGAGAAGGGCTGCCGGTGGTCGGCCCGGAGGACCCGGAGGCGACCTCGGGCCGGGGCCTGCTGCTGATGTCGCAGCTCGTGCACGACTGGGGAACCCGACCGATCACGGAAGGCGGAAAGATCGTATGGGCGAAGTGCGCCCTGTGAGCGCCCAGGTCGAGCAGTGCGTCCTGCGGTGGCGGACGCACCGGGGCGGCGCTACGGCAGAGAGGTCCCTGAACGTGTTGGCCGTGGCTCTGGAGCCTCGGGGATGGCGCCTCGTCCGGCTCTACCGCGCGCAGGGGTTTCCGCTGCCCCTGTTGTGGGTCTACGCCGCCGGCCCCTACAACCACGTCGGACTCGGGGTAGTCGTCCTGGCGGTTTCAGGGAGGACATGGGGATACCACGACGCGGAGCGCGGGCGGCGCGGTTACCTGGCTCCCTGCGGGGACGCCAAAGCCGCCGCTGGACAAGTCGAAGACCTGCTCAAGCACCGCATGTTCCCAGGCACCTGGTAAGCGCCGAGGGCCGTCCAGGGGGCCGTGACAAGCGGGCTTCAGGACGAGGGAATGTCCTTCACGTTCTGTACCCTTACTCCCTTTCGGTCACCGGCCAACCCCGGCAGATGGGTAGCGTCGGCGGTCAAGATCAGGACATCAGGCTGTTGTCCTGCCGCCTCCGCACGGTCGGCGTACATGTGAGCCGTCGCGGCGACCAAGGCATCAACAACCTCCGTCGAGTCGAACCCGGCGTCACCGATCAACTTCCCGGCGGAGCGCGCAAGGTCTTCGGTGACAGGCTCAACGACAGCCCGGGTGCTGGACAGCACATGGTTCAGTTTCGTGTCCCGGTCGGAACCGCGCAGGATCTCCGTCAGCACGGCACTGGACGTAATCAAGCGTGCCTGCTTGCGCAGCGCAGCCGCGAAGAAGATCGCAACGTTGCGGTCCGTGGCGGCCTTGTTGATGGCGTCGTTATCGAGCACCAAAACCCCGCCGAGCCTCGCAGCACGACGGCCTCGCACGGTGCTCACTGATCTTGCGCAGACGGCCAAGCGGCGAGGGCGGCCTGGATCTCGTCCTCGCTGAACGGTCCGTGCCGCTCTTCCAGCTCGTCAACGAACTCGGCGAGGGCGTCGAGTTGGAGCTTGGCCGCGATCGCCTCATCTACGTAGGCAGAATCGGACAGACCTAGCTTGCGGGCCTGTTCGCGGATCTCAGCCTTGCGGCCCCGGCGGATGGTGGCCGACAACTTCTCGGTCGCACCCGGACCGCCCGCGGGCTTACGAACCTTCGTGGCCTTGCCGCGCTTCGCGACACGAAGGGGCTGCTTGACGGGAGTCTGCTTGGCGTCCACAACCCAATCATACCAATGGTAGGAGTGAGCTGCCCTCGGTGAGGGAATGAGATCTCGCATGCGGGCGCCTGGATCCCTACGGCGGCATGCTCGTGACCATGGTGCCGGGATCCGCGGGCCAGGCTACGGATTACCCTGATCAAGCGGCGGACCAGGCGGGGGCCTGCTTCCGATTGATAGCGCTTGCCGTCGTCGCGTCGGCCGCGTCGGTTGCGTTGATCAGGTGTCCTCGCTGATGCCGCCGAGTCGTTCGACGTCCTCGGCTGGGATGTCGGCCAGGAGGGAGACGCTGGAGGTTGTCGACCCGTCGAGTTTGCAATGCTTGTCGAGCATGGCCTGACGCATCTCCATGCGGCGGAACTCCAGATGGGCCCGCGCGATCTCACCACGAGATCCTTCTTGGTCATCCGAGGAAGTGGGCACCATCAGTGATCAGCTCCTGTGTCCGGGTCCCTGAGCGGCAGCGCAGCGCTACACGGAGCGCAGGTTCGGTCTTGTCTCGGCGTGCTGGGCGACCAACTGGTCAGCGAGGACGGCCTGGAGTTGGCTGATCTTCGCTTGGGCTTCGGCGAGTTGTGCTTCTAGGTCTGAGGGCGCGTCCTGGCTCCCCTGGGTCGTACGAATCTTGGCGAGGGCTTCGAGGGCGGTTTCGTCGGCTGTGGGAAGAGTGTGGAGGTAGCGCTCGGTCGTGGAGATCTTGCGGTGACCGAGGCGTTCTTTGACGACCTGGAGGTCGGCGCCGCCGGCTAGAAGCCAAGATGCGTGGGCGTGGCGGAGGTCGTGGATTCGGGGTGACCATCCGAGGTTGGCGGCGGTTCGGGCCGGGTGCCAGCAGTGCGTGCGGAACCAGTTGGCGGAGATGTGGGGATCGTCGTCGATGACGCGGGGGTTGCGGGGGTTGTCCTTGCCCTGGGCGCGGCGCTCGGCTCGGTAGGCGGCGTACGCCGCTCGGCAATGGTGACATTTGCACTTGCCGAGGCTGTAGGCCGTGGTCGTTCCGTGGGTGTAGGTGCGGCCGTTCGGGGCTTCGAAGGTGAGGGTGTCGGGGTCTAGGAGTTCGAGCTTGGGCGGCTCGTCTCGGCGGCGGCTGAAGAAGAGGTCGTCGGGGGCCAGGTTATTGGCTTCTGCATGGGCCTTGAGCCTGGCGACGATCTGGTGGCTGAGCTTGAAGCGGCGCCAGCGTTTGCCCTTGGGGTAGTCCTTGACGAGGAAGCGGCGGCCTTCGGGATGGAACCTGGGGACGAGTTCGACGACGGAGCGGCTGACGGTGAGGATGCCGGTGGCGAAGTCCAGGTCCTTGACGCGGAGTTCGGTCAACTCGCCCCAGCGGAGGCCGCTTTCGATGTCCGTCTCGACCAGGAGCTTGGCGGTCGCGTCTGGGAGGGCCTCGTAGATGCGGGCGAACTGCTCTGCGGTGATGATCTGTCGCGGCTTCTCGGGGACGGGGTCGGTCTTCACGCCGCGGCTCGGGTGGTAGGCGAGGACGCCGTCGTTGACCGCGGTCGTGAAGATGGCGTTGAGGATCGCCGTCTTGCAGTACTTGATGCTGTAGGCCGTGGCGCCCTGCTTCTTGAGGTGTGTGATCCACTCACGGACGGTCTCTGAGGTGATGTCCTGCAGCTTCATGTCGCCGAAGTACGGCATGACATGGGCGGCGAGGGCGTAGGCGTAGTCCTGGCGAGTCGATGCCTCAATGCGGTGGTTCGGGAACCAGCGCTCCTCTACGTAGGTGCGGAAGGTCTGGCGAGCGCGGCGGGGGTCGCCCGCCTTGCCTTCGGCGATGCGTGACTCGGCTCGTTGCCAGGCTCGGTCGGCCTCCTTGCGGGTGCCGAAGGTGCCGGCTGTCTGGCGGACGCCTCGGGCGTCGTCGTAGAGCGCTTGGTATCGGGTTCCTTCTGGACCCTTGCGCTTGCGTGTGAAACCCATGACCCCCCGAACAAGATCATCTGTCACTCATTTGTCACTGGATCATGAAAATCCGAGCGATACCGACGAGTACAGGATGGCACACGAAACACCCTCTGACCTGCAGTTTAATGGACTTTTCATGATCACTCAAAGGCCCATCGGCGCCGCTTCCAAACTGGCTACGCGGGTTCGATTCCCGTCGCCCGCTCCCACCACGAAGGCCCAGGCAGGAAGCGTGTTCCCCCTCCTGGGCCTTGATGTTTCCCATGATCGCTCAGGCTTCCGTGCCCGTTGCGTGCCCGATGGCTTGGCGGTGCCCTTGTCACTCTTGTCACCCTGCCGCGCGACGGCGCTCAGGCCGCTGCGCGGCCCCGTGCCAGGCCGCCCGGAGCGTGCGGCGTGGGCGCCGGGCACCTGACGGGCGCGCCATTCGCGCGGGAGCACCCTCCGCACCCGGTCCGTTCGTCTGTTGCGGCTTGCGCCTGGATGAGGCCGACAACTCGTGAACCGCCCCCATCCGGCAGGCGCTTCCATCTGCCGGCCGCCAGGCACAGGTCTCGTCGGGGCCGCGGGGAGGAAGGAAGGTGGGAGGACGAACGCCGCTACGTCAATCCCTGCGTGCCCAGCGGAGAAGAGAAGCGTACGGCCCTCCTGGCGAAGGGAGGGCCGTTGACGATGAGGGTGCGGGACGGGTCGATCAGGCGGATCAGCGCGTAGAGCCAGTTGGCCAGCATCTTGCGCAGGGTGTACATCAGGTTTCTCCCGACAGGTTGGGTGACACGACCGCGAGGCCGCATCACCGATTTGGTTTGTGCTTCCGTAGTAGAACAGTCCAACCGGATCTGCTCCCGGCAAGCGCAGGACGACGGTAGACGGGCAGATCAGGCAGGGTGGTTCTTCTCCACCTGCCGAGTGACGGCGTGGTCCTCGCCGGGTTCAGCGTGAAGATCGACATGTCGCAGAGCAGACGGACCCAACACCGAAGGTCCGGCTCCCACCACGCCGGGCATACCTATCGCGAGATCGTTCTCGATCACGCACTTGGAGAGCCCCGGCCGTACCGCTCGGCTCAGGGGCTCTCGTCGTGATGCGCATGATGGGGATGTCAGGGTAGGTCGTGTGCTCCGCGCTTGATGTCGGCGGTCAGCCGGCGGAAGCGCTCGACCGGGAGCGTGATGCGGGAGCCGCTCGGGTCCTTGCTGTCACGCACGCCGACCGCCTGGAAGAAGCGCGCCAGTTCGACACAATCGGAGGTCGCACTGCCGCCGCTGTGGCTCGACTTGCGCCAATTCGTCATCGATGGTTCTCCAGTTCGGCCTCCAGCAGCGCCCGGGACGGGTCGACCGGGGCGGCTATGTCGCTAATACGGTCATACCTTATGGCCACCTCTTCCACATCATGTGGGTCTGTCAGGAAACGTCCCCTCGTCACTGCTTCGGTGTACGCCAGGTCGCGACCGTCTGCGCTGACGATCTTGAATGGTCCGTCCAGCCCTGGGTGTGCCCTGTCCTGCCGTTCGACGATCCGGATGCTCACGGACGGATGCTCGCTCAACTCGACGAGGCGGGCGAGTTGTTCGCGCATCAGTTCAGCTGGGCCGATGGGTTGCGCTAAGACCGTCCAGTTCAGAATCGCCGTGAGATGCGGTGGGTTGGGCTTGTCGAACACGGCGGCCTGACGGCTGAGCCGCCGGTTCAGGGCGGCCTGCGGGTCCGCTACCGCGTTGCCGGTGAACGTGGCGAGTGCATATTCCGGCGTCTGAAACAGGCCGGGAACGTACAGCGTCTCCCACATGCGAATGCGACTCGCGCGTCCCTCGTACTCCGTGAGCCCGGTGAACCAGTCTCCTTCGTCGCCTGCTCCTGCCAGTGTGACCAGGGACGTGAACATGCCCCGCGTCTGGCACGTCCGGTCAATGATCTCCGAGTGCTTACGAGTGAGCTTGAGAAGTCCGGACTCATATCTGGAAACAGTGGAACGGTCACAGTCCAAAATGTCCGCAAGAGCCTGGCCCGTGAGGCTGTGCGCCTCACGATATCGGCGCAGGTGCACAGCGATGAAGTGCCACAGCGAGCGATCCGGGTTCAGTGCGTCGCGTATCGGCATTCATGATCTCTTTCGTTGCGGTTGCTTCCGGAACGTAGCGAGCTTAGTTCCATGAAGGCACTCTTGACCTCCAATGCAAAACAAACCGTCCAAAGGTCGTAGAGATGTCCGCATTTACCTCTGAAATCCCGACAATCTTCCTCGACCCCGGTGACCGTGCGCCGGCGTTGGCGAGAGACTTCGTCGCGGCGCAGTTCCGGGAGTGGGGCTCCACGGACGACTTCGTGGCGCGCCTGGTGGTGTGCGAGCTGGTGGCCAACGCGTGGCGGCACGGTGAAGGTCAGATCATCCTGCGCGTCTTCCGCGACGTCCGCGCGGACCTGGCGGTGATCGAGGTGTGGGACCAGGGAGAGGGGCTGCCGGTGGTCGGCCAAGAGGACCCGGAGGCGACCTCGGGGCGGGGCCTGCTGCTGATGTCGCAGTTCGTGCACGACTGGGGAACCCGACCGATCACCGAAGGCGGAAAAATCGTATGGGCGAAGTGCTCCCTGTGAGCGGCCAGGTTGAGCAGTGCGTCCTGCGATGGCGGACGTACCGGGGCGGCGCTACGGCGGAGAGGTTCCTGAGCGGGTTGGCCGTGGTTCTGGAGCCTCGGGGGTGGCGCCTGGTCCGGCTCTACCGCGCGCAGGGGTTTCCGCTGCCCCTGTTGTGGGTCTACGTCACCGGCCCCTACAACCACGTCGGGCTCGGGGTCGTCGTGCTGGCGGTTTAGGGGAGCGGCGGCGCCGCTTCCAACCCGCCTGCCGATCTCTTCCCGGCTACGCTGTGAAGGTGATCGAGGCTTGGTTCCGGGGGAACGTTCGTGTGGTCGCCAAGGACCCGGAACTGCCTCTTGATCTACCGGATTACTCCAACCTCACGCTTGTCCAAGACGGCCCGCCCATCGCTCACGCGGTCGAGGCCGGTTCGAGCCGTGCCGTCTGCGGGCAGGTGGCACGCCTTCTCCCCTTTGGCCGCTCTTGGCACGATCCGGTCCCAGCACATTTCGAACGCTGCGCCACATGCCTCGCCCGACACCCGATCGCATGCTCGGACGCGCCACGGAGCAACCACGGAACGGACGGCCCCGTTCGTACTGTGTAGGGCCGCCCGTTCGCGGGCCCGGGTCTAGTCTTGCCCGTCAGGGTGGCCGGTAGAGGGGTTGCAAGGGGCTTGTTTCCCGGGGGAACTCTGACGCCGGGACGCTCGGGCACCGCGTGCGAGCGCGCGGCGGTCACCAGACTCCGAGCGGCATGACGTCCCAGGAGAGACGAATGGCGGGACGTGTCTGCACCCGCAACGGCTCTAGGGCGTCACTCGTGAAGTGGAGGACCAACCCCTCGTACTCGTCCCGCTTCTCGACGGTGAGGCTCTCCAACCTGCGGAGCCGACCGATCGACATGGTCTCTTCGCCCGCCTCGTACATCGTCACGTACGCCTCGCCCGACGTGGGATCGAGCGAGAAGAGCACTTCACGAGCCCCTCGCCGGAGACGGAACGACTGAAGCCCGACAGGCCAGGCCATGTCCTCGTGCTCCGAGGACGGTTCGTCTTCGAAGAGCCAGATCAGGTCCGCGAGGTCGGGCATCTCCATGCGGCCGACGTTATAGGCACCCGGAGGGCGCGGCAGCATGGTGAGGAGCAATACGCGGGACAGCACAAGGAGCGGCAGCGGAGAGCGCGCGTCCGCTCGCGGGGCATGCCGCCTCAGTACTGTGACTTCGTATGAGCGGCACCGCGATCGAGATCACCGCGGACCTGGTCCGTGACCTGCTGCAGGAGCAGCATCCAGACCTTGCGGGGCTGGCCATCCGCGAGGTGGCAGGCGGCTGGGGCAACCGGATGTGGCGTCTCGGGGACGAGTTGGCCGTGCGAATGCAGCACATGGACCCCACCCCGGAGCTCCAGCTCAAGGAGCGGCGATGGCTACCTGTGCTGGCCCCGCTCCTGCCGCTCCCGGTGCCGACCCCGGTGCGGTTCGGCCATCCGTCCGAGCGTTTCCCCAAGCACTGGACGGTGATGACGTGGGTTCCCGGCGAGCCGCTCGACCACGGCTCGATCAGCCGCGGGGCCCACGCGGCCGACACTCTGGCGGGTTTCCTGCGGGCGCTCCATGTGGAGGCGCCCGCCGAGGCGCCGATCGCTCTGGACCGCGGCGCCCATCCCAGGAACTGCACGGACGGCTTCGAGAACTTCTTCCAGGCCGTTGCACCCGACGACCTCGCTGCCGACGTCCGGGCCGTCTGGGACGACGCCGTTGCGGCCCGGACGTGGGAGGGCCCGCCGGTGTGGGTGCACGGCGACCTCCATCCCGCGAATGTCGTCGTCTCGGACGGAACGCTCTCGGGCATCGTCGACTTCGGTGACATGTTCGCAGGCGATCCGGCGTGGGACCTCGCCGCCGCATGGGTGCTGCTCCCCGCGGGCACGGCCTCGCGGTTCTTCGACATGTACGCGCATGCAGACGAGGCGGCGATCCGGCGCGCCCGCGGGCTGGCCGCCATGAAGAGCCTCTTCCTGATGCTCATGGGGCAGAACGGGGATCGGGGCCTTCCCGGCGGCAAGCCTCACTGGGGGTCTGCGGGCCGGGCGGCACTTGATCGTGTTCTGAAGGGTGCTTGACGCACGCTTCACCGAAGGTGCCGGCTCCCCGCGCGCTGCGGCAGCCAGTGGTTCCCACCAACGAAGCGGCTCAGCGGCTCTGAGCCTGCGCTTCCTTGGTGTCGTACGGCCCGGAGACGGGCTTGTGGGTGCCGCCCCCCAGTGCCCACTATTTGTTTCCGCGGCGTTTGCGGACGTGCGTCGCCACAGCGTCCTCCTTTTCGTTGGGTCAGCGCCCGCACCTGGCGCGGACGGTTCTCTCACCGTGCCGTTCTCCTATCGCCGTGCAACATCTCACGGAGCCTTGATCACCCGTGCCTTCCCGGGTCGGGTGGCGCCACGACGGGATCCGGCCAGAACTGCAAGAGGAAGCACGCGCCTACAAGGTCGCTTGCCGCTGCCTCCCATGGAAGTTCTGCGGGCTGCTCGCGTCGGCCGATTCGTAGTCGCCATCGACCAGGTGACGGAAGATCTGGCCCGTGGCCCGAGCCCGCGTCGCTTTGGTCCACGAAGAACTGCGCGGTCGGCAGGTCCAGCGACAGGCACACCTGATCAGGCCAGTACGAGGCGTCGATCTCTGCGGATTCGTCCCAGACCTCTAGCTGCAACCTCGCTTTGATGATCAGGCTGTCCGCCGTCTCCAGAAATACCGAGCCAGAGCTTGCATGGACCCAGTCGCTCCCCGGTAGGCGATCCGGCACGCCCTCGCCGTCACAGGCTTGATCAACCAGACCGAACATGCCGTCCACGACGTACACATCCTGGAGCACGGCGGACAGTCTTTGTGCCACCTGAGATTTCCTCCCGTCAACGAGGAAGCGCGTGTTCGCGAGCGATCCGGACGATCAGCAGGAGCACCAGCCTAAAGGCGAGCAGGACGGGCCCGGCCGGCGGCGCGATCCGCGGCATGCGGCGGTGCCCGTACAGGTCGCCGAGCGGCCGAGCGCGGGCGTGCAGACGATGGCGGTCACCGGCTGGGGCGGGGTCACGGCGATTCCCTGAGGGAGCACGGTGGAGAACGCGTGCAGGGCGTAGGCGCCGACGACGCGGTCGCCTGCCGCGTCCAGCACCCCCTCGTCGATCATGATCTTGGCGCCGTACATGCCCTCCTCCGACCCCGGTGCGCCAGTGGTCGGTGACGGTCGTTTGTGCATCACGGGGCAGGGGATGCTAGCCGCGTCCGGACCGGTTTTATGATCTTGGTCCGGCAGCTTCCGGACTGGTTGCGCGGGTCCGGTTTCGGCGCCCGCTCCGAGGTTTCAGGTCAGGGTGTGCAGACATTTCTTCCGTACTGCGACTTCGTGGCTACGGCGCGTGTCCTGGACCGGCGCCGGTTGGGGAAGCAGCGGGTCGAGGCGCTGCAGGTGCTGCGTGGGCTCACCGTGCCGGGGTACGGGTGGCGGCGCCATCCGGCCGTGCGGATGTGGACGGGGTATGAGGAGGCGCTGGTCCGGTACGGTTTGGAGATCTGCCGGCGATGGTGCGAACTGGGGCATGCCGACACGTGCGCCGGGAGCTTGACCGCCGAGTTGGCCGCCGCCACGGGTGTCCGGCGGCCCCGGGGGCAGAAGCTGCTGGGTGAGGCCGGAGAACTGCCGCCCTGGCTGGGGGATCCGGCGCTGCACCTCAGTCACCGCTCGGCGCTGGCCCGCAAGGATCCAGCGTTCTACGGGCCGGTCTTCCCGGACATCCCCGCCGACCTGCCGTACCTGTGGCCCCGTTCGGATCGTGAGGGCGGGGGGCGCGGCGATGCGGCACCGATGTAGCGCCGCATCGCCCGCGCCCGTGGCTCAGCCTCTGCGCGGAGGCGTGGGGTGGCGCTCCTTCTCCGTGGTGCCTCCCGTCTTCTGCCAGCCGCGGTGGAAGGGGCCTCGCCTGCGGCCCTGCGCCGGGACGGCGGAAGCCTCCGGACGGTCGTCGACGGGGCGGTGCTTCTCGTCCGCCCGCCGTGCCTCGCGCACGCCGACCACCAGGAATCGTCCCAGCGCCAGGCCTGCCAGCAGGACCATGACGGCGCCGAGCCCCTCGAAGAACGACAGGCGTTCGGCGATCTGGCGGGCCTCACCGCCGAGCGGCGCGCCCACGCCCATGTTCCAGAGCGCGGCCAGCGTGGTGCCGACGACGAACCACAGTCCGCCGAGGACGGCCAGCCAGCCACCGAACTGGGCCAGGGGCCGGTTCGCGGCGGTCATCAGGATCAGCCCGCCGATACCGACGGCGATCGCCGGAAGGATGGACAGCACCAGACGGTCCGCGCTGTAGACCCACGTTTCGTCCGGACCGAAGCCGAAGCCGAAGTAGGGGCCGATGAACGGGATGAGCCCGCCCCAGAGTGCAAGGAGCACCAGCAGGAGCCCGCTCAGCATGCCGCGGCTTCGGGGCGCTCGCAATTTCCCAGTCATGAGTATCCCCTCCTGACCAGGTGATAGTCCGACATTTCAGACATCGCGGTACCCGCTATGCCCGATCCCAACCGGCTCGGCGGTCCGGTCGGCCCAGGATCCGCCAGGTTTTGAACTGAGGGTTCGCGGGTTTACGGCGGTTTTGGACGGGGTTTTGGCGGTATGCGGAGCTCGTCGAGAGGGGGCGGCATGCGGGTCGAGGGCGTGCGGGTGCATGGCTTTGAGTCGGCACCGACGGGCTCGGCGGCGTCACCGGGCTGCTCCAGGTCGGCGGGCGGCGGCCGCTGAGCGTGTCAGTGCGCGGGCGGCAGGAAGCGGGGGGCCAGCGCGGCTCCCGCGGTCGCGGCCGCCGCGGCCGCGGTGACGATCGCCCAGGCGCCGGGGCCCAGCGGGGTGCAGCCGAAGAAATGGCTGAGGCCCGGCAGCTCGACCACCGCGAACAGCGCGCCGACCGAGATCACGCAGGTGGCGATGACCAGGGGGCTGCGGTGGCGGGTGATGAGGGTCTGGCCCAGCTGGGCGCCGACCAGGGCCGCCAGGGCCATCGTGGAGGCTCTGCGGCGGCCTCCGGGGACGAGGCTCGTCAGGCGTCCCGCCTGCCAGGAGGCCAGCGCGGCGGCCGCGGTCGCGGTGCCGCGCACGGCCAGGGCCGAGCGCATGTCCCGGCCGGTGAAGCCGCGGACGGGGGCGCCCCCGAGCGGCGCGGCGTCGTCGGCGGGGGTGAGGGCCACGGCCAGCGCCGGGAGCATGTCGGTGAGCATGTTGACGACGAGGAGCTGCCGGGTGCTGAGCGGGGCGTCGCCGCTCAGGGCCGTTCCGAGGATGGTGAAGGAGACCTCGCCCGCGTTGCCGCCGACGAGGATGGAGGCGGCGTCGCGGACGCTGTGCCACAGGGCGCGGCCCTCGCGCAGGGCGTCCAGGATCAGGGCGTTGTCCGGCGCCGTGAGGACGAGGTCCGCGGCGGTGCGGGCGGCGCCGGAGCCGCGGCCGGCGACCGCGATGCCGACGTCGGCCCGGCTGATGGCGGCGGCGTCGTTGACCCCGTCGCCGGTCATCGCGACCACCCGGCCGGCCTTGCGCAGGTCCTTCACGATGCGCACCTTCTGGGCCGGGGAGACGCGGGCGAAGACCGCGGCTTGCTGCACGGCGCGGCGCCGCTCGCCGGCGGACATGCCGTCGAGCTCGGTTCCGGTGAGGACCTGATCGGCGTCGGGGATGCCGAGCTCGGCGGCGACGGCCGCGGCGGTGGCCGGGTGATCGCCGGTGATCATGGTGGTGCGCACTCCGGCCTCGACCAGCCGCCGCACGGCGTCCTCGGCGGTCGGACGGGGGGTGTCGGCGATGCCGACGAAGCCCAGGAGCGTGAGGTCCGCGATGTCGCCGTCGAGCCGGTCGGGGGCCGGTCCCTCGGCGACGGCGAGCACGCGCAGGCCCTCGCCGGCGAGGCGCTTGACGATCGCGGCGGCGGCGCGGCGCCGAGCCGGGGTGAGCGGCTCGTCACCCGTCCCGGGGTGCCTAGGAGTGTGGATCCGGGTGCACTTGGCGAGGACGACCTCGGGCGCGCCCTTGACCGCGATGACCGGACGGCCGCCGTCCCGTCCGAGTGAGGCGGAGAACCCGCGGGTGGCTTCGAAGGGCAGTTCCTCGTCGAGCGTCCACCCGGTGTCCGGCGGCAGGTCGCCGGCGGACTCCAGCACGGCCCGGTCGGTGGCGTGGGCGACCCGCCCGCCGTGGGCCGGGCTCGCGTGCGCGGCGACGCGGAGGATGCGCCGGCCGTCCTCGCCGGTGAGCGGGAGCGGGCGGGCCGGGCCGGCGGCGCGGACCAGGCGGAGCCTGCCCTCGGTGAGAGTGCCGGTCTTGTCGAAGCACAGGGTGTCGACCCGTCCCAGCGCTTCGAGGGCCCGGGTGGAGCGGACCAGCACGCCGAGGCGGGAGAGCCGCCGCGCCGCCGCGAGCTGGGAGAGGGTGGCGACCAGGGGCAGCCCTTCGGGGACGGCCGCCACGGCGACCGCGATGCCGGATTCGAGGGAGCGGTGCAGCGGGAGCCCGCGCAGCGTGCCCAGCGCCGTGACGGCCGCGCCGCCGAGCAGGGTGGCGGGGAGGGCCTGGTGGGTGAGTTCCGCCAGGCGCGCCTGCATGCTCGACGAGGCCTCCGCCGCGCCGGCCAGCGCCGCGGCGCGGCCGGTCTCGGTGGCCTCGGCGGTGGCGACCACGATGGCGGCCGCGCTTCCGGCGACGACCGTGGTGTTCTCGTAGACCATGCAGGAGCGGTCGGCCGGGTCGGCGCCCGGCGCGGGCTCGACGCTCTTGCCGACGGGCACCGACTCGCCGGTGAGCGTGGCCTCGTCCACTTCCAGCGACTCCGCCCACAGCAGGCGGGCGTCCGCGGGGACGACGTCCTCCGGGCGCAGCAGGATCACATCGCCGATCCGCAGGGCGGCGGCCGGGACCTTCTCGGTGGCGGCCGACCGCAGGCGGGCGAACGCGTCCGGGTCCGCGGCTCCGGGCGGCGGGGCGGCGACGCCGTCGATGCGGCGTGCGGGCACCTGCTGTCCCAGGAGGAGATCGCCGAGGACGCGCTCCGCCCGCATCCGCTGCACGCCCCCGATGAGGGCGTTGCCCGTCATGACGCCGCTGACCAGCAGCGCGTCCACGCTGGAGCCCACCACCGCGGACGCCGCCGCGCCGAGCGCGAGCACGGGGGTGAGCGGATCGTCGAGTTCCTGCCGCACCGCGCCCGCCAGCCGCAGGCCCGCCCCGGCCGGACGGACCACCGCCGAGTGCAGCGGCGGCACGGAGGACAGCAGGGACAGGAGCGCGGCGGCACGCGTGGCCGGCGTCCCGGCCTCCGCGGGCGCGGGCTCGGCGGCGCGCGACAGCCGCCGGAAGACCTCCTCGGCGCTGAGTGCGTGCCAGGCGTCGCGGACGACGGGCGGCGGCAGCGGACGGTGGTCCAGCCGCCGCGCGCTCACCGCGTTGGCCAGCATCGCCGCCATCGCCGCCAGGTGCACCGGCGGCAGGTCCCGCGCGGACACGAACCCGCGGCGCCGGGGCCGCCCGCCGGAGATCATCAGCAGCGCGCCGAGCGCCGACGCGCTCACCGACAGCTCCGCGGCGCGGTCGCTCGCGCGCCTCGCGGGCCGGACGGCCGCCAGCAGCCGCCATGCCTCGCCGAGTCCCGGTCCGCACACCAGGGCGGCGCGCCAGTCGGCCGGCCCGTCCCCGCTCAGCACGCTCACGCCGACGTCGGCCGCGTCCAGCGCCCGGTCCCGGCCGCGGGCGATCGCCAGGACCCCGTGCCCCTCGCGCTGCAGGGCGCGCACGGTGCCCGCCAGGTCCTCGGCGGCCACCGGGGAGTCGTCGCCCCAGGCCACCAGCTCCCTCGTGCTGGCGTGCTCGGTCAGGACGACCACGCCGGCCGCCTCGTGCGCCGCCGCGAGCAGCGCTTCGGCCAGCGGGTCGAGCGAGCGGCCGACCCGTACCCGGCCGCGGCGTTCGCCGCCGTCGTCCAGAAGGTCCAGCGTGACGCCCTCCGGGTCGGCGGGATCTCCGCCGGACGCCCTGACCAGGCGCCATTCCGGATCGCCGTCCGCACCGCCGCCGGGGCGTCCGGCGGGCCATGGGCCGGGCCCTGCCAGGTCGCCGGGGTCGCGGCCCGCCAGCGCCGCGGCGGCCATGCGCCAGACGCCCGCGTCGTCCAGTCCGTCCCCGGTCGCGGCCGCCGACAGCAGCCGCGGCTCCGTCGCGCACAGCACCGCCGAGTCGATGACGACCGCGCCGACCCGGTCGAGCCGGCGCAGCGCGGCCGGTTCCAGCACCACCGCGCCCCGCACGGCCAGGTCGTGGGCCAGCACGGCGGCGAACGCCTCCCGGCCGTGCCGCGCCGCCTTGGGCACGGTCGCCAGCAGCAGGTCGGCGGCGCGAGAAGCCTGCCGGGTGCCTGCCAGGACGCCGGTCCCGCCCACCAACTGCCCCAGCTCCGTGCGGTGCACGGCCTTCTCCACGGGGCCGTCCGGGAGCGGGCACGGCCGCCGGGCGGGGACGCCGCACTCCTGCGGCTGCCCCAGCTCCGCGAGGTGCGGCTCACGGCGCCTCCACGTCTCGCGGCGGGCACTGATCTCGTAGAGGTGGAAGACCCGCTGGGCGGCGTCGGCCGCCACCGGGGCCACGCCGTGCGCGGCCCCGTTGGCGACGGCGTTGGCGACGCCGAGCAGGGCGTCGGCGCGGGCGCCGCCCAGCCGGTCCTCCACGGCCGCGCGGATCCGCGGCGTCACGTCCGCGATCGACACCGCGGCCCGCACCGGGCTGGGCGCCGGCGGGAGGGCCAGCAGCCTGCCCGCCACGGCCGCGGCCGCGGCAGCGCAGTCCGCCGCGAGGGTGGACGCCGCCGCCGTCCACGCCATCTCGTCATCGGGAGGGCGGCTGTGGGCGTCCTCGTCGAACGGAGCGGCGCGGTGCTCGGCCTCCACGTCCCGCACCGCCGCCACCAGGGCGCTCAGGTCCACCTCGTGTTCGGCGAACGCGACCAGGACGTGACCGGCGACCGCGTTGACCTCGGCCAGGGTCACCCCGTCCAGCCGCTGGAGCGCGTCCGTCAGCGCCTTCACGTAGCGCCGGTGGAGCCGGCCGCCGCCCGACAGGCCGTTCACCTGGATGTGGGCGCGCCCGCCGTGCGACCACACGCGCCGTTCCGGTCCTCCGGCCGCCAGGGACGCGAGCGCGCCGGCGGCCCTGGCGGCGCGGTGCGCCCCCTCGCCGACCGTCCTGGCCACCGGCCCGGTCCGCAGCCCGGCCTTCGCCCCCCGCACGGCCAGCGTCGATGCCGCGGCCGCGGCCGAGACCGGCACGTTGAGCGCCGTCCTGGCCAGGGACGCCCCCGGAATCGCCACCGCCCCGTTCCTCCTGCCCCGCGGATGACCGGCCCACCGACCAGTGCCGCCTACCCCTGACTACGTTCCGTAAACGGCTGCGGACGGCGCCCGTTAGAGCGGGACCCCTTGCGGGTAGCAGCGCCAGATGACCACTCCTGAAGAGAACGCACCGAAGACCGAGGACACCGACCAGGTCGTGATGAAGCCGGGCGGGGACCCCGACCGGGATCCCGATCAGGAACCCAGGTCGAAGCCCGACGACCGCACGGAGCTCGGCGCGGAACTCGAAGACAGGATGTCCGAGAAGGGCTTGTCGCGCGACGACTTCACCGAGTCCTGAGGCCGTGCCCGCGGCCCGCGGGCACGGGCCGCCGCGGCGGCGGCCTCCGGGGTGGCGCACGCCGCGCGTCCACAGCGGTGTCCAAGGAGACCGGCACCACCGTGAGCCGGACGCGCAATGTTTGCGTTAACCGTGTGAAGTGCTCATGGAGCGCCGCCTGGAAGAGCGTTCCTGCTTGCCCTTCGCGGGTCCGACGCCGGTTCGGCGAGTGCGGACTTCCGGGGGTGTTGACGGGCGTGGTGATAACGCTAACAATCGGATGGCGAGTTGGGTCACGGTTGTGACGCGGCCCACACCGGCCTCTTGACATGCTGGTGTGACCGGTAACAGCCTGACCCCGACCACCTGCCTCCGACACCCCCGATCACCGGCAGCCACCCCCGAGGTGAGACGTGAAGCGTAGGAAGCTCGTCAGCCTGGCGCTGGGCCTTGGGCTCGCGCTCGGCATGACCGCGTGCGGGTCGAGCGAGAAGACCATCGACAAGGAGAAGGCCGGGAACGCGCCGGCGAAGGGCGCGCTCGTCGGCGTCACGATGCCGACCCGCTCGTCCGAGCGCTGGATCCACGACGGCGACAACCTCAAGAAGCAGCTCGAACAGCTCGGCTACAAGGTCGACCTCCAGTACGCCGAGGACGACATCCCCACCCAGGCCAACCAGATCGACAACCAGATCACCAAGGGCGCCCGGCTGCTGATCATCGCCTCGATCGACGGGACCGCGATCACGACCCAGCTGCAGAAGGCCGCCGACAACGACATCCCGGTCATCGCCTACGACCGGCTGATCCGCAACTCCGAGAACGTCGACTACTACGCGACCTTCGACAACTACAAGGTCGGCGTGCAGCAGGCGACGTCGCTGCTGGTCGGGCTCGGTCTCAAGAAGCCGGACGGCTCGGAGGGGTCCGAGAAGGGCCCGTTCAACGTCGAGCTCTTCGGCGGCTCGCCCGACGACAACAACGCGACGTTCTTCTACAACGGCGCGATGGACACCCTGAAGCCCTACATCGACGACAAATCCCTCGTCGTGAAGAGCGGCCAGACGGACTTCAAGACCATCGCCACGCTGCGCTGGGATCCGGGACGCGCCCAGAAGCGCATGGAGGACCTCCTCACCCGCTCCTACAGCGGCGGGACGAAGATCCAGGGCGTCCTGTCCCCCTACGACGGCCTGTCGATCGGGATCCTGTCGGCGCTGAAGTCCAGCGGCTACGGGACGCCTGGGCAGCCGTACCCGGTCGTGACCGGCCAGGACGCGGAGGTCGCCTCGGTCAAGTCGATCATCGCGGGCGAGCAGTACTCGACGATCTACAAGGACACGCGCAAGCTCGCCTCGGTCACCGTGAAGATGGCCGACGCCGTGCTGAAGGGCGGCGAGCCCGAGGTGAACAACACCAAGGACTACGACAACGGCGTGAAGGTCGTGCCGTCCTACCTCCTGAACCCGGTGATCGTGAACAAGGGCAACTACAAGGAGCAGCTCATCGACACCGGCTACTACACCGACGACCAGCTGAAGTAGCGGGACCGGCGACGTGACGCGCCGGGGCGGGCGCCCGCCTCCCCGAACCACGGGCGCCCGCCTCCGAGGAGGAGCATGACCGACGCGATTCTGCGGATGCGCGGCATCACCAAGACCTTCCCCGCGGTGAAGGCGCTCCAGGACGTCAACCTGGAGGTCCGGCGAGGCGAGATCCACGCGATATGCGGGGAGAACGGCGCCGGCAAGTCGACGCTGATGAAGGTGCTGTCCGGCGTCCACCCCCACGGCGACTACAGCGGGGACATCGAGTTCGAAGGCGAGCCGTGCCGGTTCTCCGGCATCCGCGACAGCGAGCGGCGCGGCATCGTCATCATCCACCAGGAGCTGGCGCTCAGCCCGTACCTGTCGGTCGCCGAGAACATCTACCTCGGCAACGAGCGCCGGGGACGGTTCGGGCTCATCGACTGGAACCGGACGAACGCCGAGGCGGCCGCGCTGCTGGAACGGGTCGGGCTGCGGGAGAACCCGGTGACGCCGGCCATGGACCTCGGCGTCGGCAAACAGCAGCTCGTGGAGATCGCCAAGGCGCTGTCGAAGCGGGTGAGGCTGCTGATCCTGGACGAGCCCACCGCCGCGCTGAACGACGCCGACTCCGAGCACCTGCTCGACCTGCTGCGCGGGCTGCGCGACGAGGGCATCGCCTGCGTGATCATCTCGCACAAGCTGAACGAGATCCGCGCGGTCGCCGACCGGACGACGATCCTGCGCGACGGCCGGACGATCGAGACGCTCGACATGCGCGGCGGCGTGTCCGAGGACCGCCTCATCTCCGGCATGGTCGGCCGCGAACTGGACCACCGGTTCCCGTCCCGCGTCCCCGAGATCGGCGGTGAGGTGCTGCGGATCGAGGACTGGACCGTCCACTCCCCCACCCAGCACGGGCGGCTCGTCGTGGACGGCGCCGCGCTGACGCTGCGCCGCGGCGAGATCGTCGGGCTCGCGGGCCTGATGGGCGCGGGCCGGACGGAGCTGGCGATGAGCGTGTTCGGCCGCAGCTACGGCATCGGGATCACCGGCCGCGTCTACAAGAACGGCGCGGAGATCACCGTCCGGACGGTCAGCGACGCGATCCGGCACGGGCTCGCCTACGCCACCGAGGACCGCAAGACCTACGGGCTGAACCTCATCGAGGACATCAAGCGCAACATCTCCGCGGCCGGGCTGCGCGGGCTCGCCACGGCGGGCTGGGTGGACGACAACCGCGAGTACGAGGTCGCCGAGCGGTACCGCAAGGAGATGAACATCAAGGCGCCGAACGTGCTGACGCCGGCGGGGCAGCTGAGCGGCGGCAACCAGCAGAAGGTCGTCCTGTCGAAGTGGATGTTCACCGACGCCGACGTCCTGATCCTGGACGAGCCGACCCGCGGCATCGACGTCGGCGCCAAGTACGAGATCTATTCGATCATCAACCGGATGGCCGACCAGGGCCGTGCGGTGCTGGTGATCTCGTCCGAGCTGCCGGAGCTGATCGGGATCTGCGACCGCGTGTACGCGATGGCGGAGGGCCGGATCACCGGTGAGGTGAGCCGCGCGGACGCGACGCCGGAGCGGCTGATGCAGTTCATGACCCAGACCGAGGAGACCCGAGCATGAGCAGCGTCGCGCCGGCCGACCAGGCCGTGTCCCCGCCGCCCGACGAGCGGCCGAAGGCGGGCCGGACCCTGCCCGTCAACCTGCGGCAGAGCGGGATCTACATCGCGTTCGGCCTGATCGTCGCGCTGTTCGCGGTGCTCACCGACGGGCAGCTGATGTCCCCGCAGAACATCTCCAACATCATCGTCCAGAACTCCTACATCCTGATCCTGTCGATCGGGATGATCCTGATCATCATCGGCGGGCACATCGACCTGTCGGTCGGGTCCGTGGTGGCCGTGACGGGCGCCATCGCGGCGGTGCTGATGGTGAACCACAACGTGCCGTGGCCGATCGCGATCGTCCTGACGCTGCTGGCGGGCGCCGCGATCGGCGCGTGGCAGGGCTACTGGATCGCCTACTTCGGCATCCCGGCGTTCATCGTGACGCTCGCCGGGATGCTGGTGTTCCGGGCGCTGACCCTGACGATCCTCGGCAACCAGGGCATCGGCCCGTTCCCGGACGAGGTCCGCACGATCGCCAACGGCTTCCTGTCCGGGTACCTCGGCAACGTCGGGCTCGGGCCGCTCGGCGGCGCCGACCTGTTCACGCTGCTGGTCGCGCTGGTGCTGGTCGGCGGGTACGTCGCCTACGGGTGGCGGAACCGGCAGGGGCGCGTCGGCTACGGGCAGAAGGTCGAGCCGTTCACCGTGTTCGCGCTGAAGAACGCGCTGGCCGTCGTGGTCGTGATGTTCATGGCCGTGCAGCTGGCGCGGTTCAAGAACATGCCGTGGGTGCTCGTCCTGCTGGGCGTGCTCGTCCTTGGCTCCACGCTGGTGATGAACCGGGCGGTGTTCGGCCGGCACGTCTACGCGCTCGGCGGGAACCTCCTGGCGGCCCAACTGTCGGGCATCAAGGTCAAGTCGGTGTCGTTCTGGCTGTTCGTCAACATGGGCGTGCTGTCGGCCGTCGCCGGGATCGTGTTCGCCGGGCGGCTCAACCAGGCGGGACCGACCGCCGGGAACATGTTCGAGCTGGACGCGATCGCGGCGGCGTTCATCGGCGGCGCGGCCGTCCAGGGCGGCGTCGGCAAGGTGATCGGCGCGATCACGGGCGGCCTGATCATGGGCGTGATCAACAACGGGATGTCGCTGCTCGGCGCGCCGAGCGAGCGGGTCATGCTGATCAAGGGACTGGTGCTGCTGGCGGCGGTCGCGTTCGACATCTGGGCCAAGCGCCGCAGCGGGACGGCCCGCTGACCGGGACGCCCGGCGCGCCCGCCGGCCGGGTGGGCGACCCGGTATCTTCCGTAGTGACATGACCGCCACGCCACCACCGGCCCGCCCCGGGCTCCGCGACGTCGCCCGGCTCGCCGGGGTGTCGCACCAGACCGTGTCCCGGGTGTTCAAGAACCATCCGATGGTCAGCGCGAAGACGCGGGACCGGGTGCTCGCCGCGGCGGCGCAGCTGGACTTCCGGCCGAACGCGGCGGCGCGGGCGCTGGCCACCGGGCGGTCCCGGACGCTCGGCGTCGTCAGCTTCGACACCGCGCTGTTCGGCCCGGCGTCCATCATCGCGGCGGTCGAGCGCAACGCCCGCGCTGCCGACTTCTTCACCAGCGTCGCCAGCCTGGACTCGCCGGGGCGGGGCGCGGCCGCGGGCGCGGTGGACCGGTTCCGCGACCAGGGCGTGGACGGCATCATCATGATCCCCGGGCACGTCCCGCCGGAGGAGGCGCTGCGGCACCTGCCGGACGACCTCCCGAGCGTCCTGCTGGGGCCCGCGGCCGCGGTCCCGACCGTGTCGGCCGACCACTACCTGGCGCCGCGGGAGGCGACCCGGTACCTGCTGGAGCTCGGGCACCGGACCGTCCACCACCTGCCGGGCCCGGCCGACTGGTGGGAGGCGAACGAGCGCACCCGCGGCTGGCGCGACGCGCTCGTCGAGGCGGGCGTGGACGTCCCGGACTGCGCGCCCGGCGACTGGAGCGCCCGGTCCGGCTACGAGCGCGGCCGGCTGCTGGCCGCCGACCCGGGCGTGACGGCGGTGTTCGCGGCCAACGACCAGATCGCGCTCGGGCTGCTGTGGGCGATCCACGAGAACGGCCGGAGGGTACCGGACGACGTCAGCGTCATCGGCTTCGACGACATCCCCGAGGCGGCGTTCCTCACCCCGCCGCTCACGACCGTCCGGCAGGACTTCACCGCCCTGGGCCGCCACTGCGTGGACCTACTGATCGCGCAGCTCACCGGTGCCCCCGGGGCGACCGGGCCGCCGAAGCTCGTCCCGAGCCACCTGGTCGTCCGCCACAGCACCGCCCCCGCCCCCGAACGTTGACTTGCGGCGTGTCGTTGTTATCCGGCCCGCCATGACAACAACACGCCGCAAGTCAACGGAGGGCGCGGAGGCGGTGCATGACCCTGCCGTCGGCGAACGCGTCGTGGAGGCCGCGGTAGATCTCGTAGAGGGAGTCGTAGGCGTCGGCGCGACGCCGGTCGGGGACGTAGGCGGACGGGACGCGGCGGCCCATCGCGGCCGCGGCGGACGTGATGTCGGGGTAGGCCCCGGCGGCGACGGCGGCATGGATCGCCGAGCCGAGAGCCGGGCCCTGCGACGAGCCGATGAGGGAGAGCGGGCGGCGCAGGACGTCGGCGTAGACCTGCATGAGGAAGCGGTTCTTCACCAGTCCGCCCGCGACCACGAACTCCTCGACGGGGACGCCCGACGCCTCGAACGTCTCCACGATCACGCGGGTGCCGAACGCGGTGGCCTCGATGAGCGCGCGGTAGACGTCCTCCGGCCGGGTGGCGAGGGTCTGCCCGACGATCAGGCCGGACAGGTCGTGGTCGACGAGGATCGACCGGTTGCCGCTGTGCCAGTCGAGCGCGACGAGCCCGTGCCGCCCGACCGGTTGTTCCTGGGCGAGGGCGGTCAGGTGCTCGTGGACCGTCAGCCCCGCCGCGGCGGCGGCCTGGTTGTAGCGGGCCGGGACGCAGTTGTCGACGAACCAGGCGAAGATGTCGCCGACGCCGGACTGCCCGGCCTCGTAGCCCCACAGGCCCGGCACGATGCCGTCCGCGACGACGCCGCACATGCCCGGGACCTCGGCGAGCAGGTCGGAGGACATGACGTGGCAGGTGGACGTGCCCATGATCGCGACCATCTGGCCGGGGCGGACGGCGTCGGCCGCGGCGGCGGTGACGTGGGCGTCGACGTTCCCGACCGCGACCGCGACGCCCTCGGGGAGGCCCGTCCAGGCGGCGGCCCGCGCCGTCAGGGTTCCGGCGAGGCCGCCGAGCGGGGCCAGGTCGTGGCCGAGCTTGGCGGGGAATTCCGCGAAGTCCGGGTCAAGGGCGGACAGGAAATCGCGGGACGGGTAGCCGCCATCCTGGTAGATGCCCTTGTAGCCGGCCGTGCAGATGTTGCGCGACTCCCGGCCGGTGAGCTGCCAGACGATCCAGTCGGCGGCCTCGATCCAGCGTTCGGCCCGGCCGTAGAGGTCGCGGTCCTCCTCCAGGAGCTGCAGGCCCTTGGCGAACTCCCATTCCGAGGAGATCCTGCCGCCGTAGCGGCGCAGCCACGGCTCGCCGCGCTCGGCCGCCAGCGCGTTGATCCGGTCCGCCTGCGGCTGGGCGGCGTGGTGTTTCCAGAGTTTCGGCCAGGCGTGCGGCCTCGCGGGGTGGAGGTCGGCGAGCGGCGTCCCGTCGGCGGTCGCCGGCAGCACCGTGCAGGCGGTGAAGTCCGTGCCGACGCCGATGATGCGGGACGCCGGGACGTCCGCCGCGGCCAGCGCCTTGGGGACCGCGAAGCGCAGGACGTCCAGCCAGTCCCGGGGCGCCTGGAGGGCCCAGCCGGGCCCGAGGCGGGCACCGGCCGGGAGCGCCTCGTCGATCACTCCGTGGTCGTACTCGTGGACGCCGTCGCCGACCTCAACGCCGTCGCGGACGCGGACGAGCACCGCCCGCCCGGACAGCGTGCCGAAGTCGACGCCGACGACGTACCGTTCGTCCGCGCTCACAGGCTCCTCCTCGGTCGTCACAGGCCCCCGGCCAGGCGGTAGTACGCCTGGTTCCAGCGGATCTCCTTCGTGAACTGCCGGAGCGTGGTGCCGGCGTCGATCGTGAGCAGCTCCACCCCGGCCATCGCGGCGAGGTCCTCCAGCTCCTCCGTCCCGAGCGCGGCGGTCAGGACGGTGTGGTGCGGCGCCCCGGCGGTCAGCCACGCCTCGGTCGACGTGCGCAGATCGGGAAGCGGGCGCCACACGGCGCGGGCGACCGGCAGCATCGGTAGCGGCTCCGGCGGCGCGACGACCTCGATCTCTGCCGCGACCAGGCGGAACCGGTCGCCCATGTCGGCGAGGCCGGCCACGACGCCGGGGCCGGGCGCGGCGTCGAACACCAGCCGCACCGGGTCCTCGCGCCCGCCGATGCCCAGCGGATGGATCTCCAAGGAGGGGCGCCCGGCGGCGATGGACGGGCAGACCTCCAGCATGTGCGCGCCGAGGATCAGCTCGTTGCCGGGTTCGAGGTGGTAGGTGTAGTCCTCCATGAACGAGGTCCCGCCGGGCAGGCCGGCGGACGCGGCCTTGAGCGCGCGCAGCAGCGCCGCGGTCTTCCAGTCGCCCTCGCCCCCGAAGCCGTAGCCCCCCGCCATGAGCCGCTGGACGGCGAGGCCGGGGAGCTGGCGCAGCCCGCCGAGGTCCTCGAAGTTCGTCGTGAACGCCTTGAAGCCGCCGTCGTCGAGGAACGTCCGCAGGCCGAGCTCGATCCGCGCGCCGTAGCGGAGGGAGTCGTGGCGCTCGCCGCCGGGGCGCAGCCCGGGGGCGACGTCGTAGAGGTCGCCGTACTCCTTGACCAGTTCGGTGACGTCGCCGTCCGGCACGGCGTCCACGACCTCGACCAGGTCGTTCACGCCGTAGGTGTTGACGGAGACGCCGAACCGGAGCTGGGCCTCGACCTTGTCGCCCTCGGTGACGGCGACGTCGCGCATGTTGTCGCCGAACCGCGCCAGCCTCAGCCGCCGCAACTCGTGCAGGCCCGCCGCCGCCCGCGCCCACGCGGAGACCCGCGCCGTGACCGACGGGTCGGTGACGTGCCCGGCGACGGTCTTGCGGGCGACGCCGATCCGCGACTGGACGTGGCCGAACTCCCGGTCGCCGTGCGCGGCCTGGTTGAGGTTCATGAAGTCCATGTCGATCGAATGCCAGGGCAGATCGACGTTCGCCTGCGTGTGCAGGTGGAGGAGGGGCTTGGTGAGCGCGTCCAGCCCGGCGATCCACATCTTCGCCGGGGAGAAGGTGTGCATCCAGGCGATGAGGCCGACGCAGGAGTCGTCGGCGCCCGCGTCCAGGCACGTGCGCCGGATCGCGTCCGCGCCGGTGAGGACGGGCAGCCACCTGACGGCGACCGGCAGCGCCTCCCCGAGCCCCGCCGCGATCTCCGCGGACTGCCCGGCGACCTGGCGCAGGGTGTCCTCGCCGTACAGGCCCTGGCTGCCGGTCAGGAACCAGATCTCGCGGTTCGGAAGGCTCACGGCCGGCTCCCCTGCCCGTAGACGTTCTGGTAGCGGTCGTACAACCGGTCGATGTCGCCGGCGTCCATCGGCAGCGGTTCGCCGAGCTGGCGCGACAGGTGGACGGTCCGGGCGGCGTCCTCGCACATCACCGCCGCCTTGACCGCGGCGCGGGCGTCGGCGCCGATCGTGAAGACGCCGTGGTTGCGCATCAGCACGGCGGGGCTGCGGTGCCCGTCGAGCGTCTCGACGATGCCGCGGCCGATCTCGTCGCCGCCGATGAGCGCGAACGGGCCGACGGGGATCTCGCCACCGAACTCGTCCGCCATCGCCGTCAGGACGCACGGGATCGGCTCATCGCGGGCCGCCCACGCGGTGGCGTAGGCCGAGTGGGTGTGCACGACCCCGCCGACGTCCGGGCGGTGCCGGTACACGTAGGCGTGCGCGAACACGTCGCTGGACGGCGTGAGCGGCGACTCGCCGGCCGGCGCGCCCTCCAGGTCGCACAGCACCATCGAGTCGGGGGTGAGCCGTTCGTACGGGACTCCGCTCGGTTTGATCAGGAAGGCGTCGTCGCCGGCGCGGGCGGACACGTTCCCGGCGGTCCACACGACCAGCCCGGCCTCGACGAGGGTCCGGTGCAGGACGGTCAGCTCCGTGCGGAGCGTCGCGATCCCGCCGGTCGGCTCTGGCATCTCGGCTCCGTTCTGTTAGCGCTAACATCTCCGGCGTGACGAAGGCGGGTCCGCGGACCGGCCGAGGTCAGGTCCCCCTGGGGACCCCCGTGCTCTCCCGCACGACGAGTTCGGGCTCGACGACGCGGTGCGGCGCCCCGGCCGCCGCGCTCCCGCCGATCCGGTCGAGCAGCAGGTCGAAGGCCCGCCGCCCCACCTCGCCGAAGTTCTGCCGGACGGTGGTGAGCGGCGGCGGGAAGTAGGCGGCCTCGGGGACGTCGTCGAAGCCGACGACGCTGACGTCGCCGGGCACGTCCCGCCCGGCCTCGCGCAGGGCGCGCAGCAGGCCGAGCGCCATCGCGTCGTTGGCGGCGAAGACGGCGGTGACCCGGGGGTCGGCGACGATCTGGCGGCCGTACTCGTAGCCGGACCGGGCGCTCCAGTCGCCGGCGGGCGGCGGGGCGGCCCGCCGCCCGGCCGACTCCAGCGCGGCGCGCCAGCCGTCGACCCGGCCACCGGCGTCCACCCAGTCGGCCGGGCCCGCGAGGTGCAGGACGGTCTCGTGGCCGAGGCTGAGCAGGTGCCGGACGGCGCGCTCGGCACCGGCCCGGTGGTCGACCGCGACGGCGGGGAACGGCACGTCGGCGCCCGCCCCGACCGCGACGAGCGGGAGGCCGGACGGCAGTTCCCGCAGCCCGGCCGCCGCCGACTCGTGCGGCGCCACGACCATGATCCCGTCCACCGACTGGCCGCGCAGCCGCTCCACGCCCTCGCCGATCGAGCGGCGGTTCAGGGAGCTCAGGCTGACGATGCTGACGGTGTAGTCGTGCTCGCGCGCGGCCTGCTCGATGCTGAACAGCGTCGACGCCGGCCCGTACAGCGTCGTGTCGAAGCCGACCACGCCGAGGACCCCGGACCGGCCGGTGGCCAGCACGCGCGCCGCCGTGTTGGGCCGGTAGTCGAGTGCCTGCACCGCGGCCATCACCCGGGCGCGGGTCTGCGGCCGCACCTTCTCGGGCGCGTTGAGCACGCGCGACACCGTCATCGCCGACACGCCGGCCATCGCGGCCACGTCCTCCATCACCGCCAGCCGCCGGCCGTCGGGCGTCTCCGGTGATTCGGCGGCCACATCGCCTCCCCACGGCGTCTCGTGCTACGAGGAATGTTTGCGCTAACCACCCGGGATGTCAACACCCGCCCGGCCCGGCCCGCTCCCGGGGCAGTAATCTCGCGCTTACGACCCCCGAGCGAGGAGCTTCCGATGGGCGAACTGAGCGCCATGGAGACCGTGCAGGCCGCCGACGAGACCATCCACGAGATCGGATCGAAGTGGATGCTCGCCCCCGCGACGTGGGCGCACGGAAAGACGCACGGGTTCGACAACCCGTTCGCGCACTACTTCGCCGGACGGTGCGGCGTGCTGGGCGACGTCGACGCCGGGGTCGTGACGGCCGCGATGGGCTGGTTCGAGCCGGGGCTCGTCCGGTCCATGTGGGACGAGGGCGTCGCGGTCGCCGGGCCGCACGAGGCCGCGCGGCGGTACATGCTCGCGGGCACGGACTGGGGGCGGGAGCACGTCCCCGACGACCCGCGGCTCTGCGAGCTCGCCGAGCGCGTCGTACGGGAGGCCGAGGGGGCGGGGCTGCCGCTGTTCTGCGGCTGGCGGGCCGTGCCCCTCCCCGAGGGCGGGCCGGGCCGCCTGACCCAGGTGCTCCACGTCATGCGGGAATGGCGCGGCGGGCTCCACCTGGTCGCGACGACCGCGGTCGGGCTCTCGCCGCTGGAGGCCGTCCTGACCGCGGACGGCCCGGACAAGGCGCGCTTCTCCGGCTGGCAGGGCGACCTCCCCGAGTTCGACCACCTCAAGCCCCGGCACGCGGAGGCCGAGGAGATCACCGACCGCCTCGCCGCCGCCGTGTACGAGCGGGCGCTGTCGCCGTCCCAGCGCGCCGAGTTCACGACCCGCGTCCGGGAGGTGGGGACGGCCGTCCTCGGCTGAGCCGTTCTCCCAGCCCGGACGCCCGGACTTGTCGGGCGGCGACAAGAGCCGCGCGGAGATTGCGCAAAAAGACGACTGTCGCCGGGAGAACGACAGGTTCATCGTTGCCCCGTAGTCATCCCTCCTCCAGAAGGAGCCAGAGATGGGGCGACCCTCCCTCCCCATGGTCACGGTCGCGGTGCTGGCCGCCTCCGCCCTCGCCGCCGGGGCGGCGGCGGCCGCGCCGGCGGGCGCGCGTGAAGCCGGACGGTCGGAGGCGCCCGTCGCCTCCGGCTCGCCCGTCACCGAGGTCAGCGAGTCGGTGGTGCGGGTCAGGGTGCCGCTGCCGGCGTCGGCCGGGCCGCACCCCGAGGCGTGCGACTGGCTGTCGTACCTGCGGTTCCGGCACAAGGACGGGCCGGCGGCGTCGGCGGACGCGGACCGGATCCTGGTCGCGCAGCCCGGCATCCTTGAGGGGGCGGGCGCGTTCGGCAGCGTCGCGCGGAACACGGTCGCGGCGGCGGCCGCGCGCGGGAGGCACATCGAGTTCTGGGCCCTCGACCGGCGTTCGAACTGCCTGGAGGACGGCACCGGCGTCCGGGCCGGGCTCGAGGCGGGGGACGTCCATCTCGCGGTCGACTACTACTACCGGCAGCGGGAGATCGACGGCAGGACGTTCGCCGGCTACCAGACCAACGACCAGGTGAAATGGCTGCAGAACGTCGGACTGGAGCAGACCGTCCGCGACCAGTACGACCTGATGGCCGCCGAGCTTCCGGATCAGCGGGCGCGCAAGGAGAAGATGCTCTGCGGCGGCCACTCCCTCGGCGGCGTCCTGACCGCGTACTTCGCCGAATGGGACTTCGACGGGAACCGCGCCACCACGGATGACGCCGGATACAACCAGTGCTCCGGCTACTTCGCCCTGGACACCCGGATCGAGAAGGGCCTGCCGGGGCTGGGCGGGCAGGTCCCCGAGGAGTGGGTCCCGCTCCTCCGGTTCGGCGCGGGCGCGGTGGACGTCGGGTTCGAGGCGGGGGTCGTCCCGCGTGCGCTGTCGGCCCCGGCGGTGGTCAACACCGAGACGATGAACCTGCTGGCGATCGCCGGGCTGGCGGCCAACCTCGCCCCTGACGGGCGGTCCGACCTGGCGACCTACATCCCGTCCGGCTTCAACCAGGACACGACGTTCCGGCTGCTGTTCTCCAAGGACTACCCGACGTTCATCAAGGGCTCCCCGACGGTCCGGGACTTCGGGTTCACCAACGCGGCGGCGCTCGGCGGGCTGCTGGACGACAACTCCCAGCCGCTCGCCTTCATGCAGGCCAGTGCAGGCTTCTGGGACGGCGGGAAGATCGTCGACAAGGAGTTCCCCGCACCGAACAACCTGGAGGAACTCGGGCTCGGCGGCCTGACGCGCCTCCTCGGCACGGAGAAGAAGGCGATCCCGGACGAGCCGGAAGGCCCCCTCTACACCTGGCGGAACTACGACCGCGTCGGCGCACCGGACGACCCGGTGTACAGGTCCAAGGACGGCACGCCGTTCACCGCCGCGGGCAAGGAGGTCACCGACATCGCCGAGCTGGCCCGCAGCCTGTCGGAGCACCCGCTCGACTTCACCGAGCACTACTTCCCCACGAGGATGGTCACCGACATCGCGCTGGCGGGTGCGCCCGGCATCGCCGACGAAGCCGTCCACGAGGGCGGGGTCACCGCCAACCCGGTCATCAACCTGCAGGCGGGTGACGGCCTCGGGTTCGGCGATCCGCAGCCCGGCGACGTCATCGCCCCCGGCTACCAGCACATCGACGTGCTGACCGCGTCCGCCGTGCAGAACGACGGCGAGCCCGAGCCGATCTCCGCGAACCTGGCGGCCTTCGCGGTCGAATGAGCCGTGTTTCACGGTTCGGGCGACGGGTAGGTGGAGGCCGCGCCGAGGTGAGGGGTGGTGTGACATGGGCGTTCGCAGTTGGATCGGGTCATGGCCCGTCTACCGCCAGTTCACCGGCGACGATCCGCTGGGCCGTGGAGCGGCCGCCAAGAGCGCGGGCAGCGAACGGCTCGACGCGAGGGTGAACACCGCCGACAAGGTCGTGAAATCCGTCTGCCCGTACTGCGCGGTCGGCTGCGGGCAGGACGTGTACGTCCAGGACGGCAAGGTCACCCAGATCGAGGGCGACCCGGATTCACCGGTCAGCCGGGGGCGGCTGTGCCCGAAGGGCTCGGCCAGCCTCCAGCTGACCACCGGGTCCGCCCGCGAGCACCGCGTGCTCTACCGGCGCCCGCACGGCACCCGCTGGGAGAGCCTCGACCTGGACACGGCGATGGACATGATCGCCGAGCGGGTGATCGAGGCGCGCCGGCGGAGCTGGCAGTGGGAGACCGAGGACGGACTGCGGGTCCGGCGGACGCTGGGCATCGCGAGCCTCGGCGGCGCCACGCTCGACAACGAGGAGAACTACCTGATCAAGAAGCTGTTCACCGCGCTCGGCGCGGTGCAGATCGAGAATCAGGCGCGCATTTGACACTCCTCCACCGTTCCCAGTCTGGGAACCTCGTTCGGACGCGGCGGCGCGACCACCTTCCAGCAGGACCTGCAGAACTCGGACTGCATCGTCATCCAGGGCTCGAACATGGCCGAGTGCCATCCGGTCGGGTTCCAGTGGGTGATGGAGGCGAAGGCCCGCGGCGCGAAGCTGATCCACGTGGACCCGAGGTTCACGCGGACGAGCGCGCTCGCGGACGCCCACGTTCCGCTGCGCGCGGGCAGTGACATCGCGTTCCTCGGCGGGATCGTCAACTACGTCGTCCAGAACGAGAAGTACTTCCGCGACTACGTCGTGCCGTACACCAACGCCTCGGTGATCCTTTCGGAGGACTTCCGCGACACCGAGGACCTCGACGGCGTGTTCTCCGGCCTGAACCGGGAGGCCCGCAGCTACGACCACACCACGTGGCAGTACGAGGGCATGCACGTCCAGGCGGCGTCGGGCCAGCGGGACATGGCGTACGAGAGCCTCGTCAGGGCCGAGACGGGACGCGGTGAGGAGCACGGATCCGGCGGCGCGCCGATCGGCGTCGGCCACCCGGAGCGGGACCCGACGCTCCAGCATCCGCGGTGCGTGTTCCAGGTGCTCAAGCGGCACTTCTCGCGGTACACGCCGGAGCTGGTGGAGCGGATCTGCGGCGTTCCACGCGACCAGTTCCTCCAGGTGTGCGAGATGCTGACCGCGAACTCGGGCCGGGACCGGACGTCCGCGTTCGTCTACGCGGTGGGCTGGACGCAGCACTCGGTCGGCGTCCAGTACATCCGGACGGCGTCGATCCTGCAGAGCCTGCTCGGCAACATCGGGCGCCCCGGCGGCGGGATCCTCGCGCTGCGCGGGCACGCGTCCATCCAGGGCTCGACGGACATCCCGACGCTGTTCAACCTGCTGCCGGGCTACATCCCGATGCCGCACGCGCACGCCGGCCAGGGCCTGGACTCGTTCATCAAGGGAGAGTCGGCGCGCAAGGGGTTCTGGGGCGACATGCGCTCCTACATGGTGAGCCTGATGAAGTCGTACTGGGGCGACGCGGCGACGGCCGGCAACGACTACTGCTTCGACTACCTGCCGCGGCTGACCGGCTCGCACAGCACGTACGAGACGTCGATCGCGCAGATCGACGGGACGTGCAAGGGCTACTTCCTGATGGGCGAGAACCCGGCGGTCGGGTCCGCGAACTCCAAGATCCAGCGGCTCGGGATGGCGAACCTGGACTGGCTCGTCGTCCGCGACTTCTCGCTGATCGAGTCGGCGACCTGGTGGAGGAACGGCCCGGAGATCGAGTCGGGCGAGATGCGGACCGAGGACATCGGCACCGAGGTGTTCTTCCTGCCCGCCGCCACGCACACCGAGAAGGACGGCAGCTTCACCAACACCCAGCGGATGCTCCAGTGGCACCACCAGGCGGTGGAGCCCGCCGGGGACGCGCGCAGCGACCTGTGGTTCACGTACCACCTGGGTCGGATCATCCGGGAGAAGCTGGCGGACTCGGCCGACGAGATGGACCGCCCGGTCCTCGACCTGACGTGGGACTACCCCACGCACGGCGGCCTCGGCGAACCCGACGCCGAGGCCGTCCTCGGCGAGATCAACGGCTACGACGCCGACGGGAACCCGCTGTCGTCGTACACGCAGCTCAAGGACGACGGGTCCACCTCATGCGGCTGCTGGATCTACTGCGGCTGCTACGCCGACGGGGTCAACCAGACCGCGCGCCGCAAGCCGGGCGGCGACCAGCACTGGGTCGCGCCGGAGTGGGGCTGGGCGTGGCCGATGAACCGCCGCATCATCTACAACCGGGCGTCCGCCGACACCGAGGGCAACCCGTGGAGCGACCGCAAGGCCCTCGTGTGGTGGGACGCCGAGCAGGGCACATGGACGGGCCACGACGTGCCCGACTTCATCGCCGACCGCGCACCGGACCACAAGCCGCCCCGGGACGCGACCGGCCCGGACGCGCTCGCCGGCGACGACCCGTTCATCATGCAGGCGGACGGCAAGGCGTGGCTGTACGTCCCGGCCGGGCTGACGGACGGGCCGCTGCCCGCGCACTACGAGCCGCAGGAGTCGCCGTTCACGAACCCGCTGTACGGGCAGCAGCGCAACCCCGTCCGGCACCTGCTGCCGCCGCACCCCGACAACCGGTACGCGCCGAGCGGCGCGTCGCCGGGCGCGGAGGTGTACCCGTACGTGGCGACGACGTACCGGCTGACCGAGCATCACACGGCGGGCGGCATGTCGCGGTGGCAGCCCTACCTCGCCGAGCTGCAGCCGGAGTTCTTCTGCGAGGTGTCGCCGGAGCTGGCGGCCGAGCGGCGGCTGGAGCACGGTGGCTGGGCGACGATCGTCAGCCCGCGCGCCGTGGTCGAGGCGCGGGTCCTGGTGACCGAGCGGATGCAGCCCCTCACCGTGGACGGCCGGACCCTGCACCAGATCGGCCTCCCCTACCACTGGGGCCCGAACGGGTACAGCGTCGGCGACGCCGCGAACGAGCTGCTGCACCTCGTCCTGGATCCGAACACGCACATCCAGGAGGCGAAGGCGCTGGCCGTCGACATCCTGCCGGGCCGCCGCCCCCGCGGCCCGGAGGCGCCGGCACTGGTCCGCGAGTACCGCACCCGAGCCGGCATCACGGACGAGACGGGCACAGAGATCTGACCGAGCCTCGTTGACTTGCGGCGTGTTGTTGTTATGGAGCGCTCCATAACAACAACACGCCGCAAGTCAACGGATGATGAGGGGGTGGGTGGTGGCGGGGGTCAGTTCGCCGATGACAGGGGCGCCGGGGATCTCGCCGGCCACCAGGAGGCCGCCGGACGTCTGGGCGTCGGCGAGGAGCAGACGTTCCTCCTCGCCCGTCGCGCCGAAGTCGGTGTGCGGGGCGGCCCAGTCGAGGTTGCGGCGGGTGCCGCCGCTCACGTATCCGGCGCGGAGGGACTCGCGGGCCCCGTCCAGATAGGGGACGGCGGCGGCGTCGATCACGGCCGTGACACCGGAGGCGCGGGCCATCTTGTAAAGGTGGCCGAGAAGCCCGAAGCCGGTCACGTCGGTCGCGCAGACCGCCCCGGCGTCCAGGGCGGCGGCGGACGCGGCGGCGTTCAGCTCGACCATCGCGGCGACGGCGTGCTCGAAGACCTCGCCGGTCGCCTTGTGCCGGTTGTTCAGGATCCCGAGGCCGAGCGGCTTGGTGAGGGTGAGCGGCACACCGGGCTTGCCCGTGTCGTTGCGGAGGAGGCGGGCCGGGTCGGCGACCCCGGTGACGGCCATGCCGTACTTGGGCTCCGGGTCGTCAACGCTGTGGCCGCCGCCGACGTGGCAGCCCGCCTGGGACGCGACGTCCAGGCCGCCGCGCAGCACCTCCCGCGCGATCTCGAACGGCAGGACGTCGCGGGGCCAGGCGAGCAGGTTCACCGCGACGAGGGGACGGCCGCCGACCGCGTACACGTCCGACAGCGCGTTCGCGGCGGCGATGCGGCCCCAGTCGTACGGATCGTCGACGACGGGGGTGAAGAAGTCGGCGGTGGCGACGGCGGCCAGGCCGTCCGGGGAGCCGGGGACGCGCACGACCGCCGCGTCGTCGCCGGTGTCCAGGCCGACGATCAGCTCCCCGTTCGGAACCTCGGGGGCCGCGTTCAGGCCCGCGACCACGTCCTCCAGCTCACCGGGCGGGATCTTGCAGGCGCAGCCGCCGCCGTGCGCGTACTCGGTCAGCCTCTTGGTCGTCCCGGTCCGGGTCATGTCGTCCTTCCGGTGCAGCGGCGCCTCATGTCGTCCACCCGGGCCGTGTAGCCCGCCTCGTCCAGGTGCTCCAGGAGCGGGACGGCGACGCGCCGGGTGGTCCCGAGCGCGCGGCGCGCCTCGCTCATCGTGAACGCGCCGCCGAGCTCGGCGAGCAGCTCCGCGGCGCGGGCGTCGTCGCCGGGCAGCAGGACGATCCCGTCGCCGAGCCGGAGGAGCGCGCCGGCCCTGGCGGCGGCGGCGAGCAGCTTCGGGGTGAGGCCGAGTTCGGCGAGCCGGTTCGCGTCCGGTGCCAGGAACGGGGTCTCGGTCAGCTCCCGGCGGACGGCGTCCACCGCCGCCTGGACGTCCGCGGGCAGTTCGGGGGCGGTCACCCGGCCGTAGATCCGGCCGTCGCGCTGCCGCAGCCCGGCGGCGAGGGCCTCCACGAGCGCCCGGTCGGGCAGGCCGAGGACCCGGCGGGCGGCGTCGGCGGGGAGGCCGGGGTCGGCCGGGTTGGCGGCGGCGTGCTCGTCGACGGCCGTGACGAGCCGCTCGCGGAGCCCGTCCCAGTGGCCGGGGTCGGCGAGCCATTCGCCCGCGACGGGTTCGCGGGGCACCGGGACGCCCATCGCGACCAGCTCGGAGCGTCTGATGAGGCCGCGGCGGCGCAGCTCGTCGTCGCCGTCCGGGCGTCCGGTCAGCGAGGCCAGCTCGCGGGCCCGGGCGGCCGCCGCGCCCCGCCTGGTGAACGGCTCGGGGCGGACGTCGAGCACCGTGACCCCGGCGGGGATGCGGTGCCGCCCGGGGTCGCGCAGCAGCGCGACGTCGCCGACCCGCAGCGGCAGCGGCCGCCGCAGCGAGAGCCGTGCGGTGTCGCCGCCGAGCGGGCGGACATGGACCGGGACCGCCGCCGACCCCGCGTGCAGCATCAGCTCGCGCGGCAGCTCCCGTGCGGGATCGCCGCGCAGCCGCACGTCGACGACGTCGCCCGCCAGCCAGCGTCCCGGCGTCAGGAGGGCCTCGCCCCGGCCGATCCCGCCCGGTCCGCCGTGCACGTTGACGGCGACGCGGGCCACGGCGCTCACCTCGTCGCGGTCCTCCTTGAGGCTCTGCAGACCGCGGACACGGACGAGTCCGCCGCCGATGGAGAGCCGGTCGCCGGTGCGGACGGTCCCGGCTCCGAGGGTCCCGGTCACGACCGTGCCCCTGCCCCGGACGGTGAAGACCCGGTCGGCCCAGAGCCGGACGTCGGCGTCCGGATCGGGGGGCGGCAGCGATCCGGCGAGCCGTTCCAGCCCGGCGCGCAGCCCGTCCATGCCGTCGCCCTTCGAGCCGCTGACCTCGAACGCCTCCACCCTGCCGAGCGAGGTCGCCTCGATGCGGGCGAGCGCCTCGTCCCGCACCCGGTCCGCCGCCGCCGCGTCCGCCAGGTCGCAGCGGGTCACGGCGAGCAGGCCGTGCCGGACGCCGAGCGCGTCCAGGACCGCCAGGTGCTCCTCGGACTGCCGCTGCCAGCCCTGGTCCGCCGCGACCACGAACACCACGGCGGGGACGGGCCCCACCCCCGCGAGCATCGTCGCGACCAGGCGCTCATGGCCGGGGACGTCCACGAAGGCGATCCGCCCGCCGCCCGGCAGCGCCGTCCAGGCGAAACCCAGCTCGATGGTCAGGCCGCGCCGCCGCTCCTCCTCCAGCCGGTCGGGCTCCATCCCGGTGAGGGCCCGGACGAGCGTGGACTTGCCGTGATCGACGTGCCCGGCGGTCGCGACGACGTGCATCATGACGCCGCCGCCCGGACGGCCCCGGCGATCTCGCCGTCCTGGCCGGGCGGCACCGCGCGCAGGTCGAGGAGGCAGCGCCCGTCCTCGACGCGTCCCATCACGGCCGGTGTCCCCCGCCGCAGCCGCGCCGCGTACGCGTCCGGCACCGACACCGCCGCGCTCGGCAGCACGACGCCGGGCGCGCCGCCGCCTCCCACCGCCGCCTCGCTCTCGACGGCCATCGCGTCCACCCCCTCGTCCCGCAGCCGCGCGGCGAGCCGTCCGGCCCGTTCCCGCAGCGCCGCCTCATCCGCGTGCAAGGCCGCGTCCGTTGGAGGGCGCGGGCCGCGGACGGTGGCCTCCAGCGCGGCGAGCGTCATCTTGTCCACCCGCAGCGCCCGTGCCAGCGGATGGCGGGCGAGCCGCCGCACCGGTTCCTCCCGCCCGAGGACGAGCCCGCACTGCGGCCCGCCGAGCAGCTTGTCCCCGCTGGCCGTGACCAGGTGCGCGCCCGCCTTGAGCATGGACGCCGCGTCGGGCTCGTCCGGCAGGAGCGGCTCGTGCGCGAGCAGGCCCGAGCCGATGTCGGCGACCACCGGGACCCCGAGCCCGGTCAGCTCCGCGACGTCGGCGCCGTGCGTGAAACCGGTCATGCGGAAGTTCGAGGGGTGCACCTTCAGGATGAAGCCGGTCTCGTCCCCGACGGCCGCCGCGTAGTCGTCCGGCGTGGTGCGGTTCGTGGTGCCGACTTCCCGCAGCCGCGCGCCCGTCGCCGCCAGCAGCGCGGGGATGCGGAAGCCGTCCCCGATCTCGACCATCTCGCCGCGGCTGATGACGATCTCCCGGTTCCCCGCGAGCGCGGTCGCGGCCAGCACGAGCGCCGCCGCGCCGTTGTTGACCACGTGGGCCGCCTCCGCTTGCGGCACCCGCTCCAGCAGCGCCGCCAGCACCGACCGCCCCCGCCGCGCCCGGCGGCCCGTCTCCAGGTCGAGTTCCACGTCCGTCGCGCCCGAGGCCAGGGCGACGGCTTCCCGCGCGGCGTCCGACAGCGGCGCCCGCCCGAGGTTGGTGTGCAGCAGGACGCCGGTCGCGTTGATCACGGGACGCAGCCCGGACGCGGTCGCCGGAAGCGACTCCACCGCCGCGTCCGCCACCGCCTCCGGCGGGATCTCCCCCGCCCTGGCCCGCCGCTGCGCTTCGGCGACGGCCGCCTTCACCACCCCGCGGCCGAGCCGTCCCGCCGCCTCGCCGAGCCGGGGATCGGCGAGCAGGACATCGGTCCGCGCTATCCGCCGCCGCCCGTCCCCGGCGGGCACCGTTCCATGATCCATCGGCCGACCTCCGCTGCGCCGGTACCCGCCAGCATGGCACGCGAAACGGCCCGCCTCCCCGGACGGACACGCCCCCTTCACCGTTGGGCGAACGCATGCTATGCATGAGTCATGCATGAAAGACTGGCGAACCTGCTCGGCGCCGCGTCGCTGGCGGTGACCGACCTCGTCCTGGACGCCGCCACCGGATCCGGGCGGGTGAGCGCGAGCGGGGCGGCGGCGCTGATCGTCCTCTCGGACGCGCCGGAACTGGGCGTGACCGAGCTGGGGCGGCGCGTCGGGCTGACCCAGTCCGCCGCCGCGCGGATGGTGGACGGACTGCAGGCCACCGGCCTGGCCGAGCGCCGGAGGCGGGAGGGGCGCGCCGTCCACGTGCGGCTCACCCCCGCGGGCGAGGACACGGTGCGGGACATGCTGACGGCGCGCGGTGCGCCGCTGGCCGGGGTGCTGTCCGTCCTGGACGAGGACGAGCGCGAGACGTTCACCGTCCTCCTGGCCAAGCTGCTGGCCCGCCTGTACGAGGAGATCGGCGACGCGGAGGTCATGTGCCGGCTGTGCGACCGCCGGTGCTGCACGGACGGTGCGGTGTGCCCGGTCGGCCAGGCCGAGCGTGACGCGGGAGCCGCGTGACCGGCGTATCCCTCGCACTGGCGTCGGCGCTCTCCTACGGCGTCGCCGACGTCTGGGGCGGCCTGCTGTCGCGGCGGGCGGACTTCCGTGCCGTCGCGCTCCTCGGGCAGGCCGGCGGGCTGGTGTGCGCGGTGGCCGCCGCGCTGCTCGTCCCCGCGCCCGGCGTGACCGGCGCCGACCTCGGGTGGGGCGCGCTGTCGGGTGTCGGGACGGGCGCCGCGATGGTCTTCCTCTACCGGGGCATCAGCAACGGGAACATGAGCGTGGTGGTCCCGGTCAGCGCGGTCGGCGGGGTGGCGCTGCCGGTGGTGGCCGGGGTCGCGTTCCTGGGCGACCGCCCGTCGGCGCCCGCGTGGGCGGGGATCGCCGTGGTCCTGCCCGCGCTGTGGCTCGTCTCCCGGTCGCGTTCGGAGGACCACGGCAGGGTACGCGCGGCGCTCCTCAACGGGCTCGTCGCGAGTTGCGGCATCGGGATCCAGTACCTGGCCCTCGCACAGGCCGGCGGCGATGCGGGCCTCTGGCCCGTGGCGGCGGGCAGGGTCGCGGCCGTCCTCGCGATCGCGCCGATGGCCGGGTCGCCGCAGTGCCGCCTCCCGTCCGGCAAGACCTGGCTCTGGTCCGCGCTGAACGGAGCCCTGGCGACGGTCGCGCTGGTCTTCTACCTGCTGGCCACACGCGAGCAGCTCGTCGTCATCGCGGTCGTGCTGTCGTCGCTGTATCCGGTGGTGCCGGTCCTGCTCGGCGTCACCGCGCTGCGCGAACGGCTGTCGGCGGCGCAGGCGGCGGGGCTGGCGGGCGCCGGAGTCGCGGTCGTCCTGCTCACGCTGACGGCGTAGCCGGTCTCCGGTTTCGGGCGGGTTTGTCAGCGAAGTGTGTGTCGCAGGGGGCGGGATGTGCCTAGCCTGGCGGCCCGGGTGTCCGCTGTGGAGGTGACGCTTTGACCGAACTAGGCGCGAAATCCTCCGGGGACGGGCTGTCGGACCAGCCGTGGCGGGACGTCCCGAAGGAAGTGGCGCGGTGGATGCGGCCGCATCTCCCGGCCCTGGTCGACTCCATGGTGGAGGGCGTGCTGCGGCACGTTCCCGAGTACGCCCGCCCGGACGATCCCGTCTACATCGATGTGATTCGGGTCGCGGCGGAGCAGGGCATGGGGCACTTCGTCCAGATGATCGCCGACCCCGACGCGTCCTGGCGGGAGGTGCACCAGGTCTTCTTCGACATCGGGTACGGGGAGGCGGTCGAGGGGCGGTCGCTGGAGCATCTGCAGAACGCGCTGCGGATCGCGTCCCGGACGGCCTGGCGGTACCTGTCCCGGGAGGCCGAACGGCTGAAGAAACCGCGGGAGCTGGCGATCTCGCTGACCGAGGTGAACTTCGCGTATCTGGACCTGCTGGCCTCCGCCGCCGCGCAGGGCTACGCGCGGGCGCGGGAGAAGGCGGCGGGCGAGCGGGAGCAGCGGCGCGGCCGGCTGCTGAGCCTGCTGCTGTCGGAGCCGGCGGCGCCCAGGGACATCGTGGCCGAGCAGGCGGGCCTCGCGGGATGGGACCTCCCGGAACGGCTGGCGGTGATCGTGCTGAGCCCGCGTCCCGGCAGCGGCGGGGAGGGACCGGCGGGGCTGCCGCCGTTCCTGCTGAGCGGGCTCGACAAGGGGCGGCCCTGCCTGGTGATGCCGGACCCCGACCGCCCCGGCGGGGCCGACCGGCTCACCGCCACGCTCCGCGGCTGGACGGGCGCGGTCGGTCCTTCGGTCCCGGCGGACCAGGCCGGGGTGTCGCTGCACTGGGCGCACCGGACGCTCGATCTCATGGTGGCCGGGCGGCTCGGGCAGGCCCCGGACCCGGGCACGAACGGAAAGGCGCGGGCCGGCGCCCTCGTCCGCGCGGACGGGTACCTGCCGGACCTGCTGCTGCAGGAGGGCTGGACGCTCGCCGAGGCGGCGGCGCGGCGCCGGCTCGCGCCGCTCACCGCCCTCGGCCCGCAGCGCGGCGGCCGGCTGGCGGTCACGATGCTGGAGTGCCTCAGGCACGGCTTCAACGCGACCGACGCCGCCGAAGCGCTGTCGGTGCACCCGCAGACGGTCCGGTACCGGCTCGCGCGGCTCCACGAGCTCTTCGACTACGACATCGAGGACCCCGCGCTGCGGCTGGAGCTGATGCTGCTGCTCCCCGTCTGGATCCGCGACACAGGAGCGACGAGCCGTTGACTTGCGGCGTGTTGTTGTTATCCGGCCTTCCATAACAACAACACGCCGCAGGTCAACGAAGCCGGGCGGGCTTCGTGAGGGGCAGGGCCCCGTCGAGGTAGGCCTGGCGGCAGGCGGCGCGCGCGATCTTGCCGCTGCTGGTGCGGAGCAACCCGCCGGGCTCGATCAGCACGAAGTCGTGGACGCGCAGGTCGTGCTGCTGCTTCACGGCCGTCCGCACCCCCTGGGCCACCTCGTCGAGGTCGAGCAGCGCGATCGGCACCCGCCGGTTCCGCTCGGCGACCACCACGAGGCCCTCGGTCTCGCCCGTGGCGGTGGGCACGTCGACGGACACGGCGCAGGTGTACTCGCGGCGGATCGCCTTGTGCGCGCCCGAGACGGTGACCTCGATGTCCTGCGGGTAGTGGTTGCGGCCGTCGACGATGACCAGGTCCTTGATCCGGCCGGTGACGAAAAGCTCGCCCTCGTGCATGACGCCCAGGTCGCCGGTGCGCATCCACGGCCGGCGCGGCAGGTCCCCCGGGTCGTTGCCGTTCTGGGGAGACGACCCCTCAGACCCCCCGGAAACGCTTTTGAGTTCGGCTTCGAACGTCTCCTTGGTGGCCTCCGGGCGTCCCCAGTAACCGGCGGCGACGTTGGGCCCGTGCACCCAGATCTCGCCGACCCTGCCGTCGGGGAGGCGGTCCGCGGTGTCCGGGTCGACGATGACGACGTGCTGGCCGTAGGACGTCCCGCAGGCGATCAGCTGGATCGCGCCGGGCGCACCGGCGTCGCACGGCTCGGCCGCGCCGCGGCGCAGCAGCTCGTGGTCGAACGCCCGCCGCGTCGGCGGCCGGAAGCGCGACGACGCCGACACGTAGACGGTCGCCTCGGCCAGGCCGTAGGCGCACACCTGCGCCTCGGGCCGCAGCCCGCAGTCCTTGAACGCCTCGTAGAACCCGCTGAGCGTGCTCTCCCGGATCGGCTCGGCGCCGTTCATGAACACCTGCACGCCGCTGAGGTCGAGGTTCTTCTTCTCGTCCTCGGTGACCTGCTCGGTGAGGTACTCGTAGGCGAAGTTCGGGCCGCCGGTGAACGCGTGCGACTGCTCGCTGAGCAGTTCCAGCCAGCGGACGGGGCGCATGATGAACGCGACCGGGTCCATGATCACGCCCGGGTTCCCGTAGACCAGCGGGAGCGCGACCGTGGTGACCAGGCCCATGTCGTGGAACACCGGCAGCCAGTTCACGCCGGTCGACTCGCGCGGGATGCCCTCGAACGTGCCCCACAGCTGCTCGGCGTTCGTCGCGAAGTTGCCGTGCGTGATGATCACGCCGGCGGGGGTGCGGGTCGAGCCGGACGTGTACTGCAGGTAGGCGACGTCGCCCGGGTCGATCGGCTCGGGCGTCCAGTCGAGCGACCCGTCCACCCGGTCGGCGACGATGATCTCGGCCGGCGCCGGGACGCTCTCGTCCGCCAGGAACGCCTCGACGTGGGGCAGCGACGCGCTCGACGTGATCACGACGTCAGGCTCGGCGTCCTTGTAGACGGCGAGCAGCCGGTCGCCGTGGCCGGGCAGGTCGGGCGAGAACAGCGGGACGCCGATGACGCGGGCGTACATCGCGCCGAGGAACCCGCTGACGTAGTGGAGGTCCTGCGGCGCGAGCAGCGCCACGCACCGTCCCGGCCCGGTGGCGCGGCGGATCGCCGCGGCGATGGACCGGGCGCGCCTGTCCAGCTCACCCCAGGTGACGTCGAGGGCGATGCCGTCCGGGTCCGTCATGTAGTCCATGAACGTGTAGGCCCGGTCGTCGGGGAAGTCCTTGGCGAACCGGGAGAGCCGCTCGATGAGGGGGGTCCGGTCGAGTGCGGGCGTTTCGGTCATGCTTCGTTGCTCCCGTACTGGAGGCGGGTCAGGACGAGGCGGAGTCCTCGGCGGTCGCGCCGTGGGGCTCGCGGGGTACGCGGCGGGCGGCGAGGCGCTCGTGGTCGGGCCAGCGCACGTCCCAGACCCAGCCGAGCCTTTCGAAGAGCCAGATGACGCGGGCGCTGATGTCGATCTGCCCCTTGAGGACGCCGTGCCGGGCGCACGTCGGGTCGGCGTGGTGCAGGTTGTGCCAGGACTCGCCGAACGACGGGATCGCCAGCCACCACACGTTCCGGGCCCGGTCGCGGGTCTTGAAGTCCTCCCTGCCGAACACGTGGCAGATCGAGTTGATCGAGAACGTGATGTGCTCGCCGGCGAACACCCGCATGAGCCCCGCCCAGAACAGCGCGGTGAGGGCGCCGTGCCAGGAGAACGTGAGCAGCGCGCCGAGCCCCATCGGGACGAGGAACGTGGAGAGCACGATCACCGCGTAGACAGGGTCGAGGGACAGGAAGCGGATGTCCTTGTCCCTGAGCAGGTCGGGCGCGTACTTGCTGCGGGACGTGCGGTCCTTGCTGAACAGCCAGCCCATGTGCGCGTGGTACAGCCCCTTGGTGAGGCCCCACACGCCGGGCCCGTACGCCCACGGCGAGTGCGGGTCGCCTTCCTGGTCGGCGTACTTGTGGTGGCGGCGGTGATCGGCGACCCACCGGACGACCGACCCCTGCATGGCCTGCCCGCCGAGGATCGCGAGCGCGATCCGCAGCCAGCGCTTGGCCTTGAATCCGCCGTGCGTGAAGTGCCGGTGGTAGCCGACCGTGATCCCGATCGCGTTCAGCGGGTACAGGAACGCGAAGATGGCCACGTCGGTCCAGCCGATCCCCCAGCCCCACAGGAAGGGGACCGCCGCCAGCACCCCGATGATCGGCGCCGCCACGAACACCACGACCGCGATGCGCTCGGGCAGCGGGACGGTCCCGGAGATGTCGGGCTGCGGGGTACGGCTGCCGGCATCGGCGACGCCCGCTGTCATATGGATGGCTCCTTACGGATTGGTCGGCGGGTCCCCGGTCACGGATCCGGGCCGCCGGTCGTCCCGGCGGCCCGGCCCGCCTGGCGGGGGACGGATCAGCAGTTGCCTTCGGCGGGCTTGCCCGTGAACCGGTCATCGAGGAAGCCCGTCACGTCCCGGGCCGCGGCCCAGTCGGTGCTCAGGTGCTCGGCCGGGTAGTCGTTCTTCCAGGTCGTGTTGATGCCGGCGTCGCAGTAGCGCTGCCTCGTGGCGTCCTCGGTCTCGTGCGGGATGATCTCCTCGAACCAGCCCCGATACTGGAACACCGGGAAACCGATCTTGTACTTGGCGTTCGAGGACGCGGTGCCGATCCCGACGCCGAGCTTCTGCCTGTCGACGATCTCGCCCCAGGTCACGCCGCCGGGGCCCTCCACCGCGTAGAGCTGCTCCAGCGTCAGGCCGTCGGTGGAGAAGTCCTCGACCCTCGCGCCGAGGAACACCGCGAGCGTCCCGAACAGGCAGTTGGACTTCACGTCCGCGATGGCCCGCTCGCCCCGCTCGTTCATCAGCTCGTCGAACGGCATCTCCGGATAGGCGGCGTTCAGCCCGACGAGCGCGTCGGCGAGGAAGCCCGCGAACAGGCTGCCGTTGAGCGCCTTCGCGGTCACCTTCAGGTCACCGGGCACGCCGCCCGCCGCCGCGCCGACCACGTTCAGCTCCGGCGCGTAGGACGCGGCGAGCTGCGCGCCCCACAGCGCGGCGGCGCCGCCTTCGGAGTAGCCGGAGATGCCGACGTCGCCGTCCGCCGTGAGCGTTCCACCGGGGATCTGGCGGGACGCCCGGACGATGTCCAGCAGCGCGTGACCGGCGTTGGCGCCGATCATGTACGTGTGGACCTGCCCGTTCAGGTAGCCGACGCCGTCCGTCGCCGCGACCGCGTGGCCGGCCTCCAGGAACCTCTGAAGGTTCCCGCCCTCGTACATGTCGACGTACTGTCCGGCGAGCTGCTTGGAGAACGCGCACTGCAGGCCGGAGCCGAGCGTCCCGGGGTTGAACGCGACGGTCGGGCGGGAGCCGTCCCCGTCCCAGGCGGCGTCGGGGACGGCGACCGTCCCGGTCACGACGTTCTTGGCGCCCTTCACGTCCGTCGAGACGTACCGGACCTTCCACGCCTGCATCGGGATGCCGCCGGGGATGTTGGTCAGCTTCGCCGGGCGGCACGCGAGCAGGTCGCCCGGGTTCCCCCGGACGGTCGCGGGCGGCTCCGCGTAGATCTCGGCGTCGGTGGCGTCACAGCCCGGCGGCGCGGCGGCCTTGGTCTGGGGCACGGCGACCGCCTGCGGCGCCGCGACCACGGGAATCGCGAGGGCGACGCCCAGCGCCGCGGTGGTGAACAGGCTCCGTAGTCGCATTCTCGCTCCAGGGGTGGGCTGGACACCGAACGCAGACCACCGTGTCCCACGGGCACAAAAGGCGGTATGAAGTCTCCTCACATGGTCGGCGGCCGCTCTTAGCAACCAACTCAAGAACCGGGCGGTCCGGGCGATCTCCTAACGTCGTCGGCATGAGCAAGTCGTCACGGCGGGACGGGGGCGCCCGCGAGAACGCCCACGAGGCCCGCCCCCGCCTGGTCGGACGGCACCTGGCGCTGGTGTTCGCGGCCACGTTCACGAGCCTGGCCGGGGTCTTCCTGCTGCTGTCGGTCGTCCCGATGTACGCCGTGTCCGGCGGGGCGGGCCGCACCGGCGCGGGCCTCGCGACGGGCTCGCTGATGCTGACGACGGTGCTCGTCGAACTCGCCCTGCCCCGCCTGCTCGCCCGGTTCGGACACGTGCCGGTGCTCGCGGCCGGGCTGCTGCTGCTCGGCCTCCCGCCGCTCGCGCTGACCGCCTCGTCGGACATGCCGACGATCATCGCGGTGAGCCTGGTGCGCGGCGTCGGCTTCGGGATCGCCGTCGTCGTCCCGAACGCGATGGTCGCCGAGCTCGCCCCGGCGCGGCGGCGGGGCGAGGCGCTCGGCCTGTTCGGCGTCACCTCCCAGCTGCCGGCGGTGCTCGCGCTGCCGCTGGGCGTGTGGCTCGCCGAGCAGGTCGGCTACCCGCCCGTGTTCGTCGCGGCCGCGGTGCTCCCGCTCCCGGCACTGGCCATGCTGCCCGGCCTGCCGCGGCGGCGGGCGTCCACGCCGGCGGAGCGGCCCTTCGGCATCGTCGAGGGGCTGCGGTCGGCGGGCCTGCTGCGTCCCGCGGCCGCGTTCGCCTCGACGGCGATGGCGGCGGGCGTGCTGATCACGTTCCTGCCGGAGGCGGTGCCGGCGGCGGGAGTGGCCGCCGCCGCGCTGTTCGTCCAGCCGGCCGCGACGACCTTCACCCGCTGGTGGTCGGGACGCGTCGGGGACAGGCACGGCGCCGCGCGCCTGCTGGCGCCCGCCGTCCTGCTCTCGGCGGCCGGGGTCGCGCTGCTGGTCCTCGTGCCGAACCCGGTCGCGGTGTTCGTCTCGATGATCCTGTTCGGCGCGGGGTTCGGGGTCACGCAGAACGCGAGCCTGTCGACGATGTACGAGCGGGTGCCCGCCTCCGGGTACGGGACGGTCAGCGCGATCTGGAACATCGGCTACGACGGCGGCATGGGCATCGGAGGCGTCGCGTTCGGCGTCGCCGCCACCCACACCGGCTACCCGGCCGCCTTCGCCCTGACCGCCGGGGTGATCTTCCTCACGCTGCCGCTGGCGTTCCGCCGCCGCGCGGGCTGACCGCGGAGGCTAGCCGCGCGCGGGGCGCGGCGGCTCCGGCCGGCGGGCCGCTCCCGTCGCGCCCCTCCCCTCCGAGGCCGTGCGGCGCGGGAGGGCGTCAGGGG
>NZ_SMKH01000120.1 GCF_004348515.1 Actinomadura sp. KC345
CCCTCCAGGTGGTGGCCGACCCCCGCCCCACCGCACCGGAATCCCCCTGGCGCACCCGCTGACCCGCGGCGGCGTCCTGCGCACGGGGGACCGTTCGTCGGTGCCGCGTGCGAAGCTTGGGCTGTGAGCGCCGATGAGGAGCGTGACGGGGTCCGGCTGACGAACCTCGACCAGTCCCTGTTCGAGGGGGCGGACGCGACCAAACGCGACCTGGTGGACTACCTGGACGCCGTCGCCGGCCGCATCGTCCCGCAGCTCGCCGACCGGCCGCTGTCGGTCAAGCGCGTGCTGCGGGGCCAGAAGCCGTTCATGCAGAAGAACGTCCCGAAATACACGCCGTCCTGGGTGAAGACGGTCGCGGTGTGGGCGGAGACGTCCCAGCGCGAGGTGTCGTACGCGCTGTGCGACGACCGCCGCACCCTGCTCTGGTTCGCCAACCAGCGCGCCGTCGAGTACCACCCGCCGCTCTTCCGCAACGACGCCTGGGACAGGCCGACCCACCTCGTCATGGACCTCGACCCGCCGGTTCCGGACGATTTCGGCGCCGCCGTCCGCGCCGCCCGCCTGGTACGGCGGGCGATGGCGGACTCCGGCCTGGAGGGGGCGGTCAAGACGAGCGGCGCCAAGGGCGTCCACGTGTTCGTGCCGCTCGGCGGCTCGGCCGCCGCCGACGACGTGGCCGCCGCCACCCGGGCGCTCGCGGCCCGCGCCGAGCGCCTCGACCCGGAGCTCGCCACGACGGCCTTCATCCGCGAGGACCGCGCCGGCAAGGTGTTCCTCGACTCGACCCGCGCGGGCGGCGCGACCGTCGTGGCCGCGTACAGCCCGCGGATCCGTCCCGGCACGCCGGTCTCGTTCCCCGTCCCGTGGGACGAGCTGGACGGCGTCGCCCCGGCCGACTTCACCATCCGCAACGCGGCCGATCTGCTGGCCGGCCGCGACCTCTGGGCCGATCTCATGCCGGATCCGCAGGAGCTGCCGCCCGATCTGATCGAGGAAGGGCACACGATCCCGATCGCCCGCGTCCAGGCCATGCACGAGGGGAAACGCCGCGCGCGGGCCCGCCGCACCACCTAGACCTCAAAACACCGGCGGGACGCACGGAAAAGGTGCCCGGCCGGCCGTTTCCCCGGCCTTTCGCGCCGATCGGCCGGGGAAACGACCGAAGAAACGGAATCCGCCTCAGGAATTCAGCTCGACGGGCAGTTCGCGGTGGCCGTTGGATATGAAGGATTCCACCGGGCGCAGTTCGGCGGGGTCGACGGCCAGGGCCATATCGGGGAAGCGCCCGAACAGCGCCGGGAGCGAGATCTCGGCCTCCATCCGCGCGAGGTGCTTGCCCACGCAGAAGTGCACGCCGTACCCGAACGAGACGTGCTCCTTGTCGGCGCGCGTGATGTCGAACAGGTCGGCGTCGTCGCCGTGCAGGGCGCGGTCCCGTCCCGCCGCCGCGTAGGCCGCGAGGATCGCCTCGCCCTTGCGGATCGTGACGCCGTCGACGTCGATGTCCTCCACGGCGTAGCGGAGCGGCAGGTTCGCGACGGGCGCCTGCCAGCGCAGCGTCTCCTCGATGACCTCGTCCCAGGGCACCGCGCCGGACCGGACGAGCGCGTACTGCTCCGGGTGGGTCAGCATGGCCGTGATCGCCTGGTCGAGCAGGTTCACCGTGGTCTCGTGGCCGGCGGAGATCATCAGGATCAGCGTGTCCACCAGCTCCGCCTCGCTGAGCCGCGAGCCGTCGTCGTCCCGCGCGGAGATCAGGACGCCCGCCAGGTCGTCGGCGGGCTCGCGGCGCCGGAACTCGACGAGGTCCTGCAGGATCGCGTACATCTCCTGCTGGTTGGCGAGGGACTCCTCGGGCGTCAGGGCCGTGTTGAAGACGCCGTCGACGCAGCGGCGCAGGCTCGGGCGGGACGCGTCCGGGACGCCGAACAGCCGGCAGATCACCTCGATCGGCAGCGGGTAGGCGAACTCCTCGCGCAGGTCGGCCCGCCCGCCGGGGGCCGCGGCGAGCCCCTCCAGCAGGTCCCGGGTGATCTGCTCGACGGCCGGCCGGAGGGCCTCGCTGCGCCGCGGGGTGAACGCCCGGGAGATGATCGTGCGCAGCCGGCGGTGCTCGTCGCCGTAGGCGGTGAACATGTTCTGCACCGACACCCACAGGGCCAGCGGCCAGTCCGGCGGGACCTCGCCGTTGATCCAGTCGGCCCAGTGGAGGTTCGGATTCTTGGACACCATCGGATCGGCGAGCAGCCGCTTGAGCTGCTCCTGGCCGGTCACCGCCCACGCGGTCACGCCGCCGGGCAGTTCCACGGGCGTCACCGTCCCTCTTTTCCGCAGTTTCGCCGCCTCACCCTGAACGTCGCTGCCGGTGGGATCGATGACGTGCGGATTCTCCATTGAAGTCCACTCCAGAGATCATGCCGGAACGCGCCGTTAATGCGCGCAAAGCGAATGGTGACGCTGCCAACGTAAGGCGCGGGAGGACCATCCGGCTAGATCACCTAGGCGACGAACTCGTCTTTCCGATGTTTCGGCCATTGCTTAAATGGCGGCGCGGAAATCCTCATGCGGGGCGGGCTCGGGAAGCCGCGGCTCGGCGTGGTGGCTCGCCGCCGGCGGATCCTGCTCCGCGGGGCCCGCGCCGCCGCCCGGCCGCGCGGCGTCGCCCCATCCGTGCCCGGGGGCCACGACGTTGTCGGGCGGCGCCTCCGAGGGGGCGCCGAAGGGGTCCGAGGCGGTGCCGTAGAGGTAGGAGCCGAGTCCGATCAGGAGCCGCTGCACGTCGTGCTGCGGCCGGACGACCAGCCGCACGAACCGGCTCGTCGAGCCCAGCTTGTTGCCGCATTCGCGGACGAACACGCCGTGCCGGGAGATCAGGTGGTCGCGCAGGGCGACGCCGTCCCGGCCGTCCGGCAGCTTGACCATGATGAAGTTGCCCTGGGACGGGAAGACCTTCAGCCCCGGCAGCGACGCGAGCTGCTGCGCCATCAGGAGCCGGTCGCGGGCCAGCAGCCGCAGGCTCTCCCGGTACTCCGCGCCGTGCTCGCGCAGCAGGAACACCACGACCTCGGCGAACGAGTTGAGGTTCCACTTCGGCAGCGCGGCACGGACCGTCTGCGCCAGCGCGGGGTTCGCGACCATGTACCCGAACCTGATGCCGTGCAGGCCGAAGTTCTTGCCGAGGCTCTTCAGCACGATCGCGTTGGGCCGGATGCGGGCCTCGTCGGCGACGCTGGTGTGCGCCTCGGCGTCCGCGAAGTCCAGGAACGACTCGTCCACGATGACGAGGTCCAGGTCGATCAGCAGGTCCATCAGCCGGACGATCTCGCGCCGCGGGACGTAGCCGCCGTCGGGGTTGTTGGGGTTGCAGACGACGGCGACCCGCGAGCCGCGCGCGCGGACGAAGTGCACGAACGCGTCCACGTCGAACTCGAAGCCGCGCAGTTCGTGGAGCTGGAACATGTCGACGCGCTTGCCGGTCTCCAGCGGCTGGTCCGTCCAGCGCCCGAACGTCGGGATCGGCGTGGCGAGGCTCTCGCGGACCAGCAGGTGGTCGATCCAGGTGATCAGCTCCGTGGACCCGTTGCCCATCACCACCGTCTGCGGGTTGTGCCCGAGGACGGAGCACAGCTCCGCGGTGATCGTGTCGGCGTCGCTCGGGTAGTACTTCAGGATCTGCTCCATCGCGCCCGCGAGCTGCGAGAACATCCCGGGAGTCGGGAAGTAGGGGTTGCAGGGGATGCAGAAGTCGACCAGGTCCCGATGCCCCGACGTGGCTCGCTGCAGGGCGAAGAAGGACGGGCTGTGCGCGTTCCTGCGCAGCAGGCCCGGATCGATCGAGTCCGATGACACGGAAGGTGCTCCTCGTGCGCGAGGACGCCCGCCCAGGCCGGGGAGGCGGTGTCCGACCGTTTCGTCCGCTGGATGGCGGTCCGGCCGGTGGTGGTTGGCCGGTGGTGGTTCGCCAGGGATACGGCCGGGCGGCCTCCCGGGTTCAGCGCCGGCCGGGGTCGGCGTCCAGGAGTACGCGGAGCCGTGCGGTCGCGTCCGGTTCCAGCGTGTCGAACCGCTCCCGGTACAGGGCGGTGGACTCGGCGGCGGGCCAGCCGTCCGGGAGGTGCTCGGCGGGCAGGCCGGGGTCGGTGCGCAGCACCTGGAGCCAGTCGGCGCCGAGGAGGGTGAGGCGGGTCAGCGGGCGTCCCGCCCGGCCCCGGTCCGGTGTCCAGGCGGCGATGAACGACTCGTGCTCGGCGCGGATGGCGTCGACGTCCCAGGCCCGGTGCAGGAGCTTCGGCACGTCGGTGCCCTCGACCGGGACGGAGTAGAACCCGTCGGCCAGCTCCGCCATCTCGGCGAACTCGGGGTCCTTGAAGACGGCGCCGATGTCGACGCGTCCCGGAGCGATCCAGAGCCCGTCCCGCAGGCCCCCGAAACCGGCCCAGATCAGCCGGGCGCGGATCTGGTGGCGCAGGTCCCGGCGGCTCTCCGGCATGGAGTAGCTGAGCAGCGTCCACTCGCCGTCCGGGTGGGTGAACGGCGCCGGCGAGTCGACCCGGGGCTTGGCCTCGCGGAGCAGGTCCTCCGCCCACGGGGTGAGGGAGAACCGGGCCGTGCGCCCCTCCCGGACCCGGGCGAGCAGGCCCTTGCGCGTCATCCGCGCGAGCGTCGCCCGTCCGGCCGCCTCCGCCACCCCGAGGTCGCCGAGCAGGGTGAGGAAGACCTTGGAGCCGATCGGCGGGTACCCGCGGTCGAGGACGAGCGAGCCGAGGAAGCTGAACAGCAACTGCTGCGGAGCACGCGGGCGCGGCCGGGTGCCCGGGAACGAGTCCTGCTCGGCGGTCATCCTCGTCCTCTCCTCGCGCTCGGTCGTCCGGTCGTCGGCGGTCCCGTCACAGCATGCCGTGCGCCCGGCACCGCCGTGACCAAGGTTATTCGATGAAATCTTGACGCACGACACTTTGGAATCTAATTTCTTGGGCCAGGGAGACCGCACTGGACGAGCAGGACCGGGAAGGGTGGCCATGGAGCTGAACGGGAAGGTGGCGGTGGTCACCGGCGCCGGTCGGGGCCTCGGCCTCGCCTACGCCGGTGAACTCGCCCGCGCGGGCGCCTCCGTCGTCGTCAACGACGCGGACCCGGCCACCGCGGAGGCCGCGGCGGAGCAGATCGGCGACTCCGGGGGGCGGGCCGTCGCGCACGCCGCCGCGGTCGGCGCCGCCGGGGCCGCCGAGAGCCTGGTGGGACGGGCCGTGGACGAGTTCGGGCGGCTCGACGTGATGGTGACCAACGCCGGCGTCCTGCGCGACAGGATCCTGTGGAAGATGACCGACGACGACTTCGACACCGTCGTCGAGGTGCATCTGAGGGGCACGTTCACCTGCGCCCGCGCCGCGGCGGTGCGGTTCCGCGAGCAGGGCGAGGGCGGCCGGCTGATCCTGGTCGGCTCGCCGGCCGGGCAGCGCGGCAACGTCGGCCAGACGAACTACGCGGCGGCCAAGGCCGGGATCGTCGGGTTCGCCCGCACCTGGGCGATGGAGCTGGCCCGCGCGGACGTCACCGTCAACGCGGTCGTCCCCGTGGCGGCGACCGCGATGACCGAGACGATCCCCACGCTCGCCCCCTTCGTCGAGACGATGCGGCGGGGAGGGGAGATGCCGCCGTTCGCCCGCCGTGCCCTGGCCTTCGGCACGCCGGAGGACGCGGCCGGGCTGGTGGCGTTCCTCGCCTCCGACGCCGCGTCCGGCATCACCGGGCAGGCGATCGGCGTCGGCGGCGACCGGCTGTCGCTGTGGACGCATCCCACGCAGGCCGTCGCCGCCTACCGGGACGGCGGCTGGGGCGCGGACGACATCGCCGCCGCCTGGCCGACGATCTTCGCCGAGCACGAGCAGGGCGTGGGGGAGAACCTCCCCGAGGCGCCGGAGCCGGCGCGATGACCGGCCTCGACCTGGACGCGCTGGAGGCCATCGACGTGCACGTGCACGTCGAGACCGACCTGCGGGGCCGCCGGTCGCTGCCCGACGACTACCTCGAAGCGTCCGCGAAGTACTTCGGCGGGGGGCACCACACGCCCGGCGTCCACGAGATCGCGGCCTACTACCGTGAGCGGCGCACGGCCGCGGTCGTGTTCAGCGTCGACATCGAGAGCGCCACCGGGCATCCGGCGCTGTCGAACGAGAAGATCGCCGACGCCGCCGCCGAGCACCCCGACGTCCTCATCCCGTTCGCGAGCATCGACCCGGCCAAAGGACGCGCGGGCGCGCGGACGTTCCGCCGCCTCGTCGAGGAGCGCGGCGTCCGCGGGATCAAGTTCCACCCGTCCTTGCAGGGGTTCGCGCCCGACGACCGCAGCGCCTACCCGCTCCTGGAGGTCGCCGCCGAGCACGGCGTCCCGGCCCTGTTCCACACCGGCCAGACCGGCATCGGCGCGGGCATGCCGGGCGGCGGGGGCATCCGGCTGGGGCTGTCGAACCCGATGATGCTGGACGGCGTCGCCGTGGACATCCCCGAGCTGACGATCATCCTGGCGCACCCGTCGTTCCCCTGGCAGGACGAGGCGCTCGCCGTCGCCACGCACAAGCCGAACGTCTACATCGACCTGTCGGGCTGGTCGCCGAAGTACTTCCCGCCGCAGCTCGTCCGGTACGCCGACAGCCTCCTGCAGGACAAGGTGCTGTTCGGCTCCGACTACCCGGTCATCACCCCGGACCGGTGGCGGGCCGACTTCGCGGAGCTGGAGATCAAGCCGCACGTCCGGCCCAAGATCCTCAAGGACAACGCCGTCCGTGCCCTGCGGCTGGCGGAGAAGGAGACGGCATGACCACGACGGTCGCGTTCGAGGACCTGGAGAGCCTGGCCGGAGGCTCGCTCGGCGCCGGCCGGTGGCTGGAGGTGGACCAGGTCCGCATCGGCATGTTCGCGGACGCCACCGACGACCACCAGTGGATCCACGTGGACCCCGCGCGAGCGAAGGACGGCCCGTTCGGCGGCACCATCGCGCACGGCTACCTGACGCTCTCGCTGGTCATCCCGCTCTGGACGGAGCTGCTCGACGTCACCGGCGTCACGACCAAGGTGAACTACGGGCTGAACAAGGTCCGGTTCCCCGCGCCCGTCCCGTCCGGGGCGCGCATCCGGCTGACCGGGACGCTCACCGGCGTGGCCGGGGTCGCGGGCGGCGGCGTCGAGCTCACCCCCGACCTGGTCGTCGAGGTCGAGAACGGGGACAAGCCCGCCTGCGTCCTCCAGCCGGTCTTCCGCTTCTATCCGTGATCCGGGTGCGCCGCCCACGAGCCGGTCAGGTGTCCGTATGATGGACACTCGACAGGGTCTGCGGGACGGCGAGGGGACGATCGATGCCACGGGAAGGCGCCGGGCCGGACTTCATCGAGGCGCTGGCCCGCGGCCTCGACGTCATCACCGCGTTCGAGGCGCGCCGTCCCGTGATGTCGCTGGCGCAGGTGGCCGAGGCCACCGGCCTCGCGCGGCCGACCGCCCGCCGCATCCTGCTCACCCTCGGCGAGCTCGGCTACGTGCGCGCCGGCGACGGGGGGTACGCCCTCACCCCGCGCGTCCTCGACCTCGGCGTGTCCTACGTGCGGTCGATGGGGCTGTGGGACGTCGCGCGCCCCCACATGGAGCGCCTCTCCGAGCGGACGAACGAGTCGTGCTCGATCGCGCAGCTCGACGGGTCCGACATCGTGTACGTCGCCCGTGTCGCCGTCCCCAAGATCGTCGCCTTGGCGGTGCAGATCGGGACGAGGTTCCCCGCCCTGCAGACCTCGCTCGGCAAGGTCCAGCTCGCGGCGCTCGACTCCGCCGAGGTCGACCGGATCCTCGCCGAGCCCACGCGCTCCGGCCTGGAGCCGCGCGTCCACCTGTCCAAGCAGGACCGCGACGCGGAGCTGCGCGAGGTGCGGGCACGCGGATGGGCGATGACCGACGAGCAGCTCGCGCGCGGCATCCGCTCGGTGGCGGCGCCGCTGCGCGACGGCTCGGGCACGGTCATCGCGGGCCTCAACGTCAACACCCACGCCGCCGAGACGCCCGTCGAGCGGCTCCTTGAGGAGCACCTGCCGCTGCTGCTGCACACGGCGGGGGAGATCAGCGCCGACTTCGCGCGGCTGGAGACCGTCCCGCAGGTCACCCGGCCGGCCGCGGGGTGAGGACGATCCGGCCCTCCGCCGTCCCCTCGCCCTGACGCCGCCACGCCGCCGCCGCGTCGTCCAGGGGGACGGTCTCGTGCGCGACCGCGAGCCTCCCCGCCGCGGCCTCCCCGGCGACGAACGTGATCGCCCCGGCCCGCTGCTCCGCCGTCAGCTCGTTGTTGGTGTAGCCGAGCAGCCGCAGCGACTTCCCGCGGAGGGTGGACGACTCGATCGGGCACGTCTCGCCCGCCGAGGAGCCCAGGTTGACCAGCCGCCCGGCCGGCCGGAGCGCCCGCGCCGCGGCCGCCGCCGGGGCGCCGAACAGCGGGTCGAGGACGAGGTCCACCGGGCCGTCCGCGGCCTCGGCGAACCGGCGGGCGAGCTCGGCGACGTCGCCGGTGTCGAGCGCGACGACCGCGTCCGCCCCGGCCCGCGCCGCCCGTTCCCGCGCGGCCGGCGACCGCGCGCCCGCGACGACCCGCCGCGCGCCCGCCGTCCGGGCGAGCCGGACGGCGGCCTGCCCGACGACGCCGCCCGCGCCGAGCACGACGACCTGCTCCCCGGCGGCCAGCTCGCCGCGCCAGGTCAGCGCCATGTGCGCGGCGACGGCGGAAAGCCCGAGCGCGGCCAGGAGCACGGGGTCGGCGCCGTCCGGCAGCTCGACGAGCGCCGCCTCCGGGACCGCCGCGGCCTCGGCCATGCTCCCGTCGCCCGGCGCCATGCCGGCGGGGCTCGGGAACCAGACCGTCCGGCCGCCGCAGGTCCCGACGCCCTGGACGCCCGGCACGTACGGCGTCGCGGGCTTGCCGAAGTAGGACGTCCCGGTCGCGCACAGCAGGTCGAGCGGAGTGAGGGGCGCGGCGAGGACGTCCACGAGCACCTCGCCGTCCCCGGGCGCCGGCGCCTGCCGCTCCGCCACGACCGGCGGGCGGCCGCACTCGCGGATCTCGGCGGCGCGCACGTCAGGTCGCGATGTCGGGGTAGGGAAGCGTCATGTGCGCGAGCTTCCGCGCGTACTCCAGCTGAAACCCGAGCGGCTCGTCGTGGTCGCGCTCGAACATCGCGATGAACAGCGTCAGCGTGAGGAACGGGTGCGCGCCCAGCTCGAACAGCGTCGGGTAGTCGTGCCCCGCGAGGGCCGCGCGTTCGGCGTCGTCGAACCGCAGCCAGGTGCTCGCCTCGCCGCCGTGGCAGTTGATGATGCGGTTGGCCTGCTCCTCCTCCCACCACGCGACGGTCGCCTCCGGCTCCGCCCGGTAGCGCTCGACGAGGTCCGGATCGCGGTCGACGGTGTAGAGGAACTTGTTCAGCAGGTACTTGCTCACTTGCCCGCTCCGTTCGGGTACCACGTGAAGTAGGCCTCCATCGTGTGGAACAGGTCGTAGGTGTCGGCGTAGTCGGCCTTCTTCCCCTCGCCGGCGACCCCCATCATCAGCATGAAGTCCATGAACCCGTGGGTGGCGTTGCCGGGGGCGTGCAGGCTGTCGAGCGTCACCTCCGACAGGCAGCCCTCGATGTCGCCGGAGGAGATCCACTCCACGGCCTTGGCGTCGAACTCGGGGTCGGGCCCGTGCGGGCCGAACTGGCGCGGGCCGCCCAGCTCCAGCGACAGGTGCCCGGTGCCGATCACCGCGACCCGCTGGTTCCCCGGCCACGACTCGACCAGCTCCCGGATCGTCCGGCCGAGCTGGACGAACCGCTTCGGCCGCGGCAGCGGCGGCGCGAAGATGTTGGTGTAGACGGGGACGATCGGCAGGTCGTTCTGCGGGCGCAGCGTGATGATCGGGCACGTGATCGAGTGGTCGATGCGCAGCTCGTTGGAGAACGCGAGGTCGAAGCCGGCGTCGATGCCCTCGCGCAGGATGTAGGCCGACAGGTCCTCCTGCCCCTTCATCAGCATCCTGGGCAGCCCGAACTCGCGCTCCTCGTTGTACCAGTTCGCGTCGTAGAACGGCGCCTTGCCGACGAGGAACTGCGGCATGTTGTCCAGCCACAACTGGTGGAAGTGGTCGGACCCGACCATCACCAGGACGTCCGGCCTGGCCCGGGTGAGCGTCTCGCGGAACGCCTCGACCTTGCGGACCCACTCGTCCGCGAAGCCGGGGCGGTCCTCTCCGGTCGCCGTGCTCGCTCGGTAGTAGAAGGGGTGGTGGGTCGAAGCGATCACAGCGACCAGTTCAGCCATGACGGTCTCCGGGGGAGTAGGGGTCGGGGGCGACGGACCGGTTGTTCAGGTCCACCGACAGGAAGATCTCGTTGCCGACCGGGTGGCGCAGCTCCTCGGCGAGCTGCCCGATCAGCCCGGCGGTGCGGGCGAGCAGCGCGAACCCGCGCAGCAGCTCCAGCGGCAGGCCGAGGTCGGCGAGCGCCGCGCCGCACACGCCGGCGCCGTTCAGCGGCAGCTCCCTGCCCAGCACCTCGGGATGGACGCGGCCGATCGCGGCGAACAGCGACAGGTGCGGCCCGAACAGCCCCTCCTCGGCGGCGATCTCCATCAGCCGGGGAGTGCGCGGGTCGCCGTCCTTGTGCACGTGGTGGCCGAGCCCGGGAACGAACCGCTTCGCCTCCCGCTCCGCCCGGACGGTCCGCCGCGCCACGGCGTCCCATCCCTCCTCGTCGGAGGGCGGATCGCCGTCCAGGGAGCTCAGCACATCGTGGAGGAAGCGGCCCGTGTCCTCGGTGACGCCCAGGAACCGGGAGCCGCCGCCGAGCAGCCCGGCCGCCAGGGCCCCCTGCACCGAGTCGGGCGCCGACAGGTACGTCAGCCGGGTGACGATCGCGGTCGGGGTGAAGCCGTGGTCGGCGAGCGCGGCGAGGACGGCCTCGAACACGCGCGTCTCGCCCGGCTCGGGCCGCCGCTGGGTCGCGAGCCAGAACGCCAGCTCTCCGAACCCGACCTCGCCCATCACGTCCTTGGCGAGATCGTGCCCCAGCAGCGTGATCGCCTCGCGGCTGGAGGCGCCCAGCGCGGTCGGGTACTCGGGGCGCTCAGCCACGGTCGTCCTCCCGCGGCTCGGAGAGCCATGCGCGCAGTTCCGCGCCGTGCTCGTCCAGGCCGGGCGGCGGCAGCCGGTACGACACGGGCGTCCGCGAGAAGCGGATGGGGTGCCGGGTGGTCGGCACCGCGTGGTCGCCCTCGCCGACGACGACGACCGGGTCCAGCTCGAAGCGCTCGGCCATCGCGAACCCGCCGTCGATCGTGTTGATCGGCCCGCTCGGCACGCCCGCCTCCACGAGCAGCTCGAACCACGCGACGGCGCCGCGCCGCTTCAGCCGCTCCACCAGGATCGGGCGCAGTTCAGCGCGGTTGGCCGTCCGGCCGGCGTTGGTCGCGAACCGCGGGTCGTCCGCGACCTCCGGGGTGCCGAGGACCTCGCACAGCCTGCGGAACTGGCCGTCGTTCGCCGCGGCGACGATCAGGTCGTTGTCGGCGGTCGGCAGCGGCTCGTAGGGGAACACGCTCGGGTGCGCGTTGCCCATCCGGTACGGGACGGTTTCGCCGGCGACGTACGCCGAGCTGTGGTTGACGAGCCCCGTCAGCGCCGACGACAGCAGGTTCACCTCGACGAGCTGGCCGTCGCCGGTCGCGTCGCGGTGCCGCAGCGCCGCCAGGATCCCGATCGCGGCGTGGTTGCCGGCCATCACGTCGAACACCGAGATCCCCGCCCGGTACGGCGGGCCGTCCGGTTCGCCGGTGAGGCTCATCAGCCCGGAGATCGCCTGCACCATCAGGTCGTAGCCGGGGACGTCCCGCCCCGAACCCGACCCGAACCCGGTGATCGAGCTGTAGACGATGCCGGGGTTGGCGGCGCGCACCGAGTCGTAGTCGAGGCCGAACCTGGCGAGGCCGCCGGGCTTGAAGTTCTCGATCAGCACGTCGGCGCGGCGGGCCAGTTCGCGGCCCGCCGCGGCGTCCCGCTCGTCCCGCAGGTCGAGGGCGATCGAGCGCTTGCCCCGGTTGACGCCGAGGTAGTAGGTCGACTCCTCGCCCCGGGCGGGCGGCGTCCAGGAGCGGGTGTCGTCGCCCTTCGGGCCCTCCACCTTGATCACGTCGGCGCCCAGGTCGGACAGCAGCATCGTCGCGTAGGGCCCGGCCAGGATCCGGGAGAAGTCCGCCACCAGCACCCCGGACAGGGGGCCCGGCGGCCCTTCGCGCGCGGTGTCGTCCGTCATCGGGCTCCCTTGCTCGTCGGTCGGTTTCGTCCGTGGAGCGGACGTCCGTCCGCCCTCCCGATTCTGCCACGCAGATATCGATCCGGGTCAAGTGGTTGACACTTTGACTACCGCTGGGAAGAGTGGCCGCGTGCAGGTGTGACCGTAGAGCGGACATTGGTCCGTGATCACTCCGGGCTGGACTGCCCCGAGGACGAGGAGTGCGTGCGATGCCGAACACGAGCGAGTTCGAGCCGGGCCGTCCCGTGGTGCTGCGCGGCGGCATGGTCCTGACGATGGCCGACGGGCGCGAGGTCCTGGACCGCGCCGACGTCCTCGTCACCGGCGACAGGATCACGGCGGTCGGAGTCGGCCTCCAGGTGCCGGAGGGCGCCGCCGAGATCGACGCGACCGGTGGAATCGTCATGCCCGGGATGATCGACACCCATCGGCACATGTGGCAGACCGCCATGCGCGGCTACGGCGCCGACTGGACCCTGACCCAGTACTTCGTCTGGTACTACCTGGAGCACGGCAAGCGGTTCCGGCCCGAGGACGTCCACGCGGGCAACGTGCTCGCCGCGCTGGAGGCCATCGACGCGGGCGTCACCACGGTCGTCGACTGGTCGCACGGCCTGCAGACCCTCGACCACGCCGACGCCGCCGTGGACGCGCTGCGCTCGGTGCCCGGACGCTTCGTCCTCGCCTACGGCAACATCCAGGCGCCGCCGGCCGAGTGGACCGGGACGCCGGAGTTCCGCGACTTCGCGGGCAAGCTCATCGGCGGCGACATGCTCGGCTTCCAGATCGCGTTCGACGTGGTCGGCGACCCCTCCTTCCCGGAGAAGCCCGCCTTCGAGGTCGCCCGCGAACTGGGCGTCCCCGTCACCACCCACGCCGGCGTGTGGGGCGCGACCAGCGACGAGGGCATCAAGCAGATGCACGACCACGGGTTCATGACGCCCGAGACGGTGTACGTGCACGCGGCGTCCCTGTCCGCCGACTCCTACCACCGCATCGCCGCCACGGGCGGCTCGATCTCGGTCTCCACCGAGAGCGAGCAGAGCGCCGGGCAGGGCTATCCGCCCACCTGGGTCCTGCGTGCGCACGACATCCCCGTCTCGCTGTCGATGGACACGAGCGTCTGGTGGAGCGGCGACCTGTTCTCCGCCATGCGGACCACGCTCGGCGCCGACCGCTGCCGCATGCACCTTGAGGCGCACACCAAGGGCGAGACGGTCACGCACTGCAACCTGCGCGCCGACCAGGTCGTCGACTGGGCCACCCGCGGCGGCGCCCGGACGATCGGCCGCGACGACCTCGGCAGCATCGAGCCCGGCAAGAAGGCCGACGTCGTCCTGATCAAGAACGACGACTCGCCGGTGTCGTTCCCCGTCCTCAACCCCTACGGGCACGTCGCGTTCCAGGCGCAGCGGGGCGACGTCCACACGGTCCTGGTGGACGGGCGAGTCGTCAAGCACGAGCACCGCCTCGTCGGTGCCGACCTCGCCGCCGCCCGCCGCGGGGTCGAGTCGACGGTGGAGTACCTGCGCTCGTCGATGGGGGAGGAGGCATGGACGGCGGGGATGAACCCCGACGTCCCCGAGACCAAGATCCTCGACAACCCCTACACCTACACCGACTACCGCAGCGCCTCCACCCGCACCCGCTGACCGGGCCCTCCGGCCGCGCCACCGATGAGTTCCGGGAACCGGGACGGTCTGCCTCCCTGAACGGTCCACACCAAGGAGGTGCCTCATGGCGACCGGTGGATTCACGACGTGCCTGTGGTTCGACGGGCGGGCCGAAGAGGCCGCGAACCACTACGTCTCGATCTTCAAGGACTCCAGGCTGGGCGGCGTCATGCGCACGACCGGCGCGCACGACGGCCCGGCCGGGGAGGTGCTGACCGTCGAGTTCGAGCTCAACGGCCAGAAGTTCCTCGGCCTGAACGGCGGACCCGTGTTCACGTTCAACGAGTCCGTCTCTTTCATGATCCACTGCGCGGACCAGGACGAGGTGGACCACTACTGGTACCGCCTCACCGAGGGCGGCGGCGAGGAGTCCCAGTGCGGCTGGCTCAAGGACAAGTTCGGCGTGTCCTGGCAGGTGATCCCGGCCGGGCTGTACGAGCTCGTCGGCGACCCCGACCCGGTGAAGGCCGAGCGCGCCACCAGGGCGATGTTCACGATGCGCAAGCTCGACATCGCCGAGCTGCGCCGCGCCCACGCGGGAGCCTGACCTCCGGCCGGAGGCCGATGCGCTGACTTGCGGCATGGTGCTGCCATGGGCGCGCCGGAAGCAACGACACGCCGCACGTCGACCAGGCGGGCGTCAGTCCGCGCCGGCGCTCCGGCCGGGCGCGCCCGCCGACGCGAGGCCGGGCGGGGCCGCGGCCAGCGCCTTCTGGATCGCGTCGACCAGCGCCAGCGCCGACTCCTCGGTGAGCTCGACCGCGACGCGCGCCGACGGGCCGGCGGCCGGGTCGGTGAAGTCGATGTTCACCGTGTGCTCGTGGCAGGCGTGGTACGGGTGGTCGACGTAGACGGCGCCGCCGGCCAGCGTGAACCAGCCGGAGGCGCCCTTGGCCGCGCCGTCGAGCGCCGCCGTGAAGGTCTGGTAGGTGCACATGGCGGTCTCCTCTCAGGCGCTCAGGTGGCGGCCGTAGAAGTCGAAGATCCTCGCCCAGCCGTCCTTGGCGGCCTCGGGCCGGAACGCTGGCCGCTCGACGGCGAAGAACGCGTGCCCGGCACCGGGGTAGACGTGGAACTCGTGCTCCTTGCCGAGCCTGGTCAGCTCCGCGTCGAGCGTCGCGACCTCCTCGGGAGCCGGGAACCGGTCGTCCTCGCCGAACAGGCCGAGCAGCGGGCACGACAGGTCCGGCGCCTTGGAGACGATCGGCTCGACGGCGAGCGGCGCGTCCTCCGGCGGCTCCTCGACCACGAACGCGCCGTAGCAGTCGACGGCGGCGTCCAGGTCCAGCGAGCAGGCGGCGAGGAACGCCTGCCGCCCGCCCGAGCAGTAGCCGATCACGCCGATCCTCCCGTTGGCGTGGTCGAGGCGGTTCAGGTAGGCGGCGGCTCCGGCGACGTCGCCGACGAGCTGCTCGTCCGGGACGCCGCCCTTGGCGCGGGCGGCGGCGGCCTGGTCGTCGGGGTCGGCGGCGCCCTCCCGCGAGTAGAGGTTCGGCATGAGCGCCGCGTACCCGCGCGCGGCGAACGTGCGGGTGATCTCCTTGGTGCCCGCGTCGTACCCGGGCAGGTGGTGGATCACCACCACGCCGCCGCGCGGCGCGTCGCTCAGCGGTCTCGCCAGATACGCCTCAAGCTCGGCCCCTTCGTGCCCGGTGACGGCCACGGTTCCCGCCCACATGGCGTCCTTCATGACTTCGGCGCTCCGTCCTCTCAGTGATCGGTTCTGGACGACAGGCCCAGTGTTCCCCATCTACGCGGGGCTCAGGCGTTCAGCGTCCCGGTGCCGAGCAGGCCGAAGAGCAGCAGGCCGATGACGATCCGGTAGATCACGAACGAGGTGAAGCTGTGGTTGGACACGAACTTCAGAAGCCAGGCGATGGACGCGTAGGCGACGATGAACGACACCACGGTGCCGACGATCAGCGGGAGGACGCCGGCGCCCGACCCCAGCGCGCTCGGCAGCTCGTAGATGCCGGCGCCGGTCAGCGCGGGGATCCCCAGGAAGAACGACAGCCGCGTCGCGGCCACGCGGTCCAGGCCGAGCAGGAGCCCGGTCGAGATGGTCGCGCCGGAGCGGGAGAACCCGGGGAACAGCATCGCGAGGATCTGCGAGCAGCCGATCAGCATCGCGTCCCTGAGGGACGTGTCGCCCTCGCCGCGCTTGTGCCTGCCGTACCGGTCGGCGAGCCACATCACGGCGCTGCCGCCGAGCAGCGAGCCCGCGACGACCCAGAGTGAGGCCAGCGGGCCGGAGATGAGGCCCTCGGCGGCGACCCCGACGATCACGACGGGGATCGTGGCGTAGATGACCCACCAGCCGAACCTGTAGTCGTGGTGGTAGCGCTCGTCCTTGTTGACGATGCCGCGCCCCCACGCCGTGACGATGCGGCGGATGTCGGAGAAGAAGTACACCAGCACCGCCGCGATCGCCCCGGACTGGATGACGGCGGTGAACCCGACCACCGCGCGGTCGTTCACCGGGATGCCCATCAGGCCCTCGGTGATCTTCAGATGCCCGGTCGAGGACACCGGGAGGAACTCGGTGAGGCCCTCCACGATCCCGAGAACGATGGCCTCGCCGACACTGATCACGCTCAATGACCCGGTTTCCTCTCCTGACCTGTGTTCATCCGCGGCGAGCCTACTGCCGGTCGCCGATCACGACCGGCGATGAAGGCGATGACTTCACCCGCCGTTAACCGGATGGTCAGCTACAGGAGAGGTCAGGGGGAGCCGGGTCCGTCTCTTGCGGGAGGACGGCCCGGACACCCCCCCCGGAACCGCCCGGGTCAGGGCCGGCCCCAGACCTCCTCGGCCGTCTCGGCGATGAGGCGCAGCTTCGCGGCCTGCTGCTCGGCGCTCAGGACGTTGCCCTCCACCGTGGAGGAGAACCCGCACTGCGGCGACAGGCAGATCTGGTCCAGCGGGACGTGCCGCGCCGCCTCGTCGATGCGGCGCTTCAGGTCGTCCTTGGACTCCAGGTCGCCGTGCTTGGTCGTCACCAGGCCCAGCACGACCATCTTGCCCGGCGGGACGAACCGGAGCGGCTCGAAGCCGCCCGAGCGCTCGTCGTCGAACTCCAGGAAGAACCCGTCCACGTCCAGCTCGCCGAACAGGGCCTCGGCGACGAAGTCGTAGCCGCCCTCGGCCGTCCAGGACGACCGGAAGTTGCCCCGGCACATGTGCGTGGTGACGTTCATGCCCTCGGGGCGCCCGGCCAGCGAGGCGTTGATCTGCCGGATGTAGCGCAGGTGCAGGTGCTCGGCGTCGTCACCGCGCTCGGAGATCATGGCCCGCTGCGCCGGGTCGTTGAGGTAGGCGAGGCTGGTGTCGTCGAGCTGGAGGTACGCGCAGCCCAGCTCGCCCAGCCGACGCACCTGCTCGGAGTAGGCGGCGGCCAGGTCCGCCCAGAACTTTTCGATGTCGGGGTAGACCTTCGGGTCGATGGACGCCGGGCCGCCCCGGTAGTGGACCATGTTCGGTGACGGGATCGTCAGCTTCGGGGTCACCCCGTCCCCGGCGGCGTCCCGCAGGAACGCGAAGTGGTCGGCGAAGATCGTGTGCTCCAGCCGGACCTTGTCGTGGACGCCCAGCGCCGCCGTGGTGAACTCGATGTCCCCGGTTTCGTTGTGGAACTGCACCTTGATCTTCTCGTCCGCCGGGCTGATCCCGCCGAGCTGGTAGATGAAGTCCATGTGCCACGAGGTGCGGCGGAACTCCCCGTCGGTGGCCGACCGCAGCCCGGCCTCGCGCTGCATCCGGACCGCGTCGCGGATCGCGGCGTCCTCGGCCTCGGCGAGCCGGACCGCGTCGATGCGGCCCTGCGCGTGATCCTCCCGCGCGGCGAGCAGCTCGGGCGGACGCAGCAGGCTTCCGACATGGTCGGCCCGGAACGGGGGCTTGGTTCGCACGGACACGGTTGGCTCCTTCAGCGGGGATCGGAGATGGACGCTGCCAATCTAGGCATTACCGCGACGGTGATCAATCATCTGCCGAAGATGCGTCCGACCTCGGTGATCCCGGCTCAGTCGGCGGCCAGCTCCCGCTCGACCTGTTCGAACTCCACGGCCATCGCCGCGGCGAGCGCCTTGGCGGCCGACAGCGGCCGGACCATGACCGTCAGGTCCTCGACCAGGCCCGCGTCGTTCATCCGCAGGAAGTCGCAGCCCGTGATCGTCAGGTCGCCGACCCTGGCCTCGAAGAGCAGGGCGTGGTCGCGGCCGTCGCTGATCTCCCGGACGTAGCGGATGCCGTCGAAGACCCGCAGGACGGCGCGCAGGATCGCCGCGGTGACCGGCTTGCCGGAGTACGGCTTGAAGACCACGGGGCTCGTGAACACGACGTCGTCGGCGAGAAGGGCCTCGATGGCGGCGCGGTCGCCGGCCTCGGCGGCCGCTCGGAAGGGATGCATGCAGTCACCTTGATAGTCATAATGTTGACTAGCCAGTAACGAGAATACCGGCAGGCGGACGCCGCGCGCCACCGGCCCGGACGCCCCCGAAGCGCAGCGTCACCGGGGGCGGGGGATGGGCGGTCAGATGAATGCGGGGTCGTAGGCAAATGTCATGAATGCGATGGGGCGTCGGCCCTTATAGTGTCGGTCCTGGTGGTACGACCACGATGACGTACGCGAGTTCGTTCGCGCTCTCCCCGCTTCCCAGCACGGTGACATTGGAGTCCAGAATGTCCAGCCCAGAGTCCGGCCCTCCGGCCTCCCTCGACGACGTCAAGGGATGGTTCCCCAAGATCGACCAGTCGCTCTTCACCTGGTTCCTGGAACGCCAGGACCGGCTCGGTGAGACCGGTGACCTCGTCGAACTCGGTTCGTACCTCGGCAAGAGCGCCATCCTCATGGGGCGCCACACGCGGGACGGCGAGACGTTCACCGTGTGCGACCTCTTCGACTCCGAGGCGTCGGACCACTCCAACCAGGAGGAGATGGCCCGCTCGTACTCCAGCCTGACCCGTACGGCCTTCGAGACGAACTACCTCGCCTTCCACGACCGGCTCCCGCAGATCGTCCAGGGGCCGACGTCGATGATCCTGGACCACGTCCAGCCCGGGAGCTGCCGTTTCGTGCACGTGGACGCGTCCCACCTGTACGAGCACGTCCACGGCGACATCCGGGCGGCGCATGTGATGCTCCCCACGGGCGGCGTGATCGTCTGTGACGACTACCGGTCCGAGCACACTCCGGGCGTGTCGGCCGCCGTCTGGGAGGCGGTGACCGTCGACGGCCTGCGCCCGATCTGCATCACCCCCCAGAAGTTCTACGGCACCTGGGGCGACATCGGGCCCTTCCAGAAGGACCTCCTGAACTGGCTGGAGAAGCAGGAGGACGTCTGGCACGAGGTCCAGCAGGTCGCCGGGCAGGAGCTCGTCCGCATCAAGCAGAAGCCCGCGAGCAAGCCCAAGAAGGACGACCAGGTGCGCAAGCTGAAGGCGCGCCTCGCCGAGGCCGAGGAGCGGCGGGCGCAGGCGGAGGACCGCCTGGCCGGCGCCCGGAAGGAGCTGGGCGCCGTCCGCAACTCGGTCAGCTTCAAGGTCGGCCGGAAGGCCACCGCGCTGCCCAGGGCCATCCGCGGCAAGCGCAAGTAGCGGGACGCCGCCGCGGGCCCCTGTCCGCATTCCTAGAACGCGTTCTAGTATCGGACGCATGCGCCATGGCATCGTCCTCTTCACCAGTGACAGGGGCATCACGCCCGCCGCCGCCGCGAAGGCCGCCGAGGAGAACGGGTTCCACACGTTCTACGTGCCCGAGCACACGCACATCCCGGTCAAGCGCGAGGCCGCGCACCCCGGCACGGGGGGCGCGTCGCTCCCGGACGACCGCTACATGCGCACGCTGGACCCGTGGGTCTCCCTGGCGTCCGCGGTCACCGCCACCTCGACGATCCGGCTCGCCACGGCCGTGGCGCTGCCGGTGGAGTCGGACCCGATCACGCTCGCCAAGACCATCGCCACCCTCGACCACCTGTCCGGCGGCCGGGTCACGATCGGCGCCGGGTTCGGCTGGAACACCGATGAGCTCGCCGACCACCACGTGCCCGCCGGCAAGCGCCGGACCGTGCTGCGGGAGTACGTGGAGGCGATGCGGGCGCTGTGGACGCAGGAGCAGGCGTCCTACTCCGGGGAGTTCGTCTCCTTCGGCCCGTCCTGGGCCTGGCCCAAGCCCGCCCAGCCGCACGTCCCGCTGATGATCGGGGCCGGTGGCGGCCCGAAGACGTTCGCCTGGATCGCCGCCAACGCCGACGGCTGGATGACGACCCCGGTGGAGGCGGACATCCTCCCGAAGACCGCCGCGCTGCAGGCGGCCTGGGAGGAGGCGGGCCGCACGGGCCGTCCGGAGATCTCCGTCCTGGCCGCGACGCGCCCCTCGCCCGAGGACATGGCGAACTGGGAGGAGGCGGGCGTCACCGAGATCATCTGGGGCCTCCCGGACAAGCCCGAGGACGAGGTGGCCGCCTTCCTGTCCCGCCACGCCGGACGCCTCGGCCTCTGACCCGCCGAGGCCGTCCGCCGTTCAGCGCGTGGGGCCGCCCGTGGTGTGGGGGCCCGTGGTGTGGCCATTCGTGGTGGCGGGGTCCGTGGCGAGGGGATCGGTGTCCGGCGGAGAACCGGCCGGGTGCCCACCGGACGCCGAGACCGGAAACCACAGGACGAAGGTGCTGCCGACGTCCGGGGCGGAGAACAGCCGCACGTGGCCGTTGTGCGCCTCGGCGATGCTCCGCACGATCGCCAGGCCCAGCCCGGTGCGGCGGTCGCGGGTGCGGCGCGTCTCCGAGCCGCGCCAGAAGCGGTCGAACACCCGGTCCTGGTCGTCGGCGCGGATGCCGGGCCCGGCGTCCTTGACCGCGATCCACTGCCACCCCCCGTGCCGTCCGCCGGACCTCCCGGCGGCGACCGTGATGGCGGTGCCGGATGGCGCCAGCCGCACCGCGTTGGACACCAGGTTGGCCACGGCGCGGCGCAGCGCGTCGTGGTCGCCGATCACCGGCAGCCCGTGCGGCAGCCGCCGCTCGATGGTGAGCCCCCGCGCGGCCGCGAGCGCGTCGAACTCCTCGGCCGCCTCGCCCGCCGCGAGCCCGAGGTCGACGTCCGCGTCGTCGAAGGCGGGGGCGGACCGGCGCGCGGTGGCCAGCAAATCCTCCACCAGCCGCGTCATCCGGGTGGTGGCGCGGTCGACGACCTGCACGGCGCGGCGGCGGTCCTCGGCGGGGGCGTCCGGCTCGCTCAGCACGGTGTCGACGTTGGCGCGGATGATCGCCAGCGGGCTGCGCAGCTCGTGCGAGGCGTCGTCGATGAGCCGCCGCTGCGCGTGGAACGCGGTGTCGAGCCGGTCGAGCATGGAGTCGATGGTGTCGGACAGGTCGCGCAGCTCGTCCCGGGGGCCCGACAGCCGGATGCGGCGGGACAGGTCGGTCGCCTGGATCTCCGCGGCGGTGCGCGCGATCCTGCCGACCGGCTTGAGCGCCCGCCCCGAC